>JAIXWS010000014.1 GCA_027491165.1 Sphingobacteriales bacterium
GAAATGGTCTTAATCGAAAGCTCTTTACCAAAACAAATGTGATATTGATAGGCGCCAGGAGATAGTTTGCTGAGGTCTATTTGCGGATTGTAGAGATATACGGCTTCCTGAGGTTTCCATTCTAAACGCTTCTTACCCAACATATCCGTCACAAAAATCCACAATGGCTGAGCTGTTGGGGTATGCAATGTCACCTTTACAAAGCCTTGGGTCACTACTTTTGGATTAAACACAAAATTGACATTTACAGAGTCTTGACCCACCCAATGTCTAAAAGAACCCGAAATAAATTGCTCTGAATAAGCACGCTCCATTGTTTGATTATCGTTCGTTTGGGCCTTCACTTGAGCGCTTAAAAAAAGGAGCACCAAATAGAATATCTTTTTCATTATAAAAAAAATTAGATTTGTAATTTAAAAATGCAAAAATAGGCATTTCTTTTTTCAAATAGTACAAGAATACAGCCTTTTTATTAGAGAGGCTCCTTTATTAGTTAATTTAAATAGTTGAAAAGCAAATTCTTGAGATGTAAGTTTCCATTTCGAAACCCCATTTTGTGACTGTAGGAGGGCAGTTTAAGAATAAAAATAGTTTGCGGAACATACAAAGCCCCTAAACATGATTTTTATACCGCTATGTATTTATTAACAATTAATTAAAACAAAAAATTTTGTAAAACTTTTGCTCATAAAAAAAGGGCCCACAACAATGTTGTTTGGGCCCTTTCGTTCTATAAAAAATAATCTTTATGCGTAAGCGCTCGTAGGCTCACAAGTACAAATCAAATTACGATCGCCATGGGTATTGTTGATTCGAGAAACAGTTGGCCAAAATTTGCTCTGTGCGACATAGGGTAGAGGGTATACCGCTTGCTCACGCGTGTACGGCTTATCCCAATTACTGTTCACCACTACAGATTGCGTGTGAGGCGCGTTCTTCAAAGGATTGTTCTTCTTATCAGCACTACCGTTTTCTATGGCGGCAATCTCGGCACGAATAGCTAATAAGGCATCACAGAACCGATCAAGCTCCGCTTTATCTTCGCTTTCAGTAGGTTCTATCATGATGGTACCTGCAACAGGGAAACTCATCGTTGGTGCATGGAAACCATAATCCATCAAGCGTTTCGCCACATCTTCTGCTTCTATTTCGCTGGTCTTTTTTAATGGACGAAGATCAACAATAAATTCATGCGCACAAGTACCATTTACACCACTGTACAATATTTCGTAATCATTTTGAAGACGCGCTTTCATATAATTGGCATTCAAGATGGCATAACGCGTTGCCTCTGTCAAACCGTTTGATCCCAACATGCAGCAATAGGCATAACTAATCAACAGGATGCTTGCCGAGCCATAAGGTGCAGAAGATACTGCTGGGGTATTGCTTGCCGCATTTTCCAAACAAATGTGACCGGGTAAGAACGGCGCCAAATGCGATTTAACACAAATTGGACCAACACCTGGCCCGCCACCACCATGTGGTATAGCAAATGTTTTGTGCAAATTTAAATGGCAAACATCCGCACCAATTAATCCAGGTGCGGTCAACCCTACCTGTGCATTCATATTGGCACCATCCATATAGACTTGACCACCATGTTGGTGAATCATATCGGTGATGTCAATAATGGTTTCTTCAAACACGCCAAATGTAGAAGGGTATGTAATCATAATTCCAGCAAGGTTGGCGCTATGTTGTTCCACTTTTAATTTTAAATCTTCAAGATCCACATAGCCATTTTCCAAAGCTTTTACCACCACTACTTTATAGCCCGCCATTACTGCAGAAGCCGGATTGGTGCCGTGTGCAGAGATGGGGATGATAATCACATCGCGATGATGATCACCACGACTTTCGTGGTAAGCACGAATAGTCAAAAGACCCGAATACTCTCCTTGGGCGCCACTGTTGGGCTGTAGGCTACAAGCATCGAAATGGGTGATTACACTAAGGTGCTTACTCAATTGCTCAACGATATATTGGTATCCGCCTGCTTGACTAAGTGGTGCAAAGGGATGTAATTTGCTCCATTGAGCCCAGCTCAATGGCATCATTTCTGTTGCAGCATTCAACTTCATGGTACAAGAGCCCAAAGAAATCATGCTGGTGTTAAGCGACAAATCTTTGTTCTCCAAAAATTTGATGTAGCGCATCATTTGCGATTCTGAATGGTATGTGTTGAATACATCCTGTTTCAAGAAATCAGAAGTACGCATTAATGAGCCTGGAATGTTGTTGGAGTCATCTTGTGCATAATCAAATGCAATAGCATCGGGTGTTTGGGCAAAAATATTGATGATGTCTGCCACGTCCGAAAGGCGAGTTGTTTCGTCCAAAGAAATGGAAATCCAATTATCACTACAGTAATGAAAATTGATCTTTGTTGCCTCGGCTTTTGCGCGAACAGCTTTACTATCCGCAACTTTAACTGTAATTGTATCAAAGAAGTCGTTGCTGAATAATTGCATACCTCTTTCACTCAATTGTGTAGCTAAAGCATGTGTCAATGTGCCTACACGCTTTGCTATCGTTTTCAAACCATCGGCACCATGATAAATGGCATACATAGCAGCCATATTAGCCAAAAGAGCTTGAGCGGTACAAATATTTGATGTTGCTTTTTCACGCTTGATATGCTGTTCACGTGTTTGCAAAGCCATACGAAGAGCGCGGTTGCCCTGCGCATCAATGCTTACGCCAATAATTCGACCCGGAATGGCGCGTTTGAATTCTTCGTTTACCGCGAAGAATGCGGCATGCGGACCTCCATAACCAAGAGGAACACCAAAGCGTTGAGAATTACCCAAAGCCACATCGGCACCCATTTCGCCTGGAGCTTTCAATAAAGTGAGCGCAAGCAAATCTGTTGCCATAGCTACATAAGCACCGACAGCGTGTACCTGAGCAATAAAAGTCTCATGATTTTCAACTGAGCCCTTGTCATTAGGATATTGAACAATAGCACCAAAATAACTGTTATCAATAATGGCCGTTTTAAAATCGCCTATCACCAATTCAATGCCTAATGGCTGAGCACGCGTTAACAACACATCTTTGGTTTGTGCAAACACATATTGGTCTACAAAAAACTTAGGCCGTTCGATAGTATCTGTTTTGTTGATCGTATGGAAAAACATCGTCATCGCCTCGCCCGCAGCTGTTCCTTCATCAAGTAAAGAAGCATTGGCAATAGGCATCGCTGTTAGTTCACAAATCATCGTTTGATAATTCAATAAACTTTCCAAACGGCCTTGAGCAATCTCGGCTTGATAAGGAGTGTACTGTGTATACCATCCTGGATTTTCGAAAATATTGCGCAAGATCACGCTGGGCGTATGAGTGTCATAATATCCTTGTCCGATGTAGTTGCGAAACAATTCGTTTTTCATCGACACTTCTTGAATATGACGCAGGTATGCTGCTTCGCTCATGGCGCCTGGTATAGCTAATGGCGCTTTCATACGGATAGCATCCGGAACGGTTTTGTCAATTAACTCCTCTAGACTAGAAACACCTATCGTTTCGAGCATAATTTTTGTGTCCTCATTACGTGGCCCAATATGGCGAGCAGCAAACTCATTATTTTGTTGTTGGAACAAACTCATTTTTATCGGAAATTTTAAAAGATGTCTTTTTGGAAAAATAATTGCGCAAATGTACGAGAAATAAGCAGCAAAAAACAGGATATAGTATAGCTTAAGTGTATAAGTCGATATACCTAATGGATAGTATGAATACTAATTACAAAAACAGTCCTCAAATGCCTGAAGACTGTTTTTGCACTAAAAGTTTGATGATAAAATGCGGAGATGGCCCTGCTCTAGTTTTTGGATCAATAAGATTTCGAAAACGTACTGCGGTCCAGAAAGTCGAAGCGAATGCGAGAAACTATTGTAGCGCTGTGTTAAGATCCCTTAAAAGCTGGTTTTCTTTTTTCTAAAAAAGCGGCAACGCCTTCTTTAAAATCTTGTGTTTTGCCGGCCGCCACTTGTAAACGCATTTCTGCTTCCAATTGTTGTGTCAGGCTGTTTTCAAAACTTTGGTTGATCAATTGTTTGGTAAGAGCGATGCCTTCTGTGGGCATCTGGGCAAGTTTTTCGGCCAAAGCAATACTTTCTGTTTCAAAATTTTCGTCGGCAAAATATTTATAAATCATACCCATGTTCACAGCCTCTTCAGCGTTTACTTTATCACCCGTAATACACAAAGCCATAGCGCGTTGTGCACCAATTAAACGAGGCAACAAAAAAGTTCCCCCACAGTCGGGTATCAAGCCAATATTGATAAACGCTTGTACAAAAACAGCGCTTTGCTTGGCTACAACAATATCACCCGCAATGGCCAAATTGGCCCCTGCGCCTGCGGCCACACCATTAATGGCGCAAACAACCGGCTTGTTGATTTGGCGTAGGCGCAAAATAATAGGATTATACCTTTCGGTGAGTATGGC
>JAIXWS010000118.1 GCA_027491165.1 Sphingobacteriales bacterium
CTATCTTTACGAAGACTTTTAAAAAAGAAGATTTTTGTTATGAAAAATAGACCCGGAGTGGCATTGTTTATGCTTGCTGCCATAACCCTTTTCATTTCTTGTGTTCCACAAAAAAAGTTTTTGGCTATGCAAGATCGTGCCAACAGACTGAATAGAGACAGCATTAATTTCTATAATCAAATTTTGGGGCTCAACGGATCGCTCAGCAAATTGCAATTGGAGCAAGAATTGACCCAATCTAAATTGCAAAAAAGTAAAGAGCAGCTTTCGAACAGTAAAGAAACCATCGCTGCCCAGCAAGCCCGCTTGGCAGAATTGCAACAGCTTATTGAGCAACAAAAACTTGCTTCTGAATCTTTACGTAAAAAAATTGCTGATGCAATGGGTAGTTTTAATTCGGAACAATTAACAGTCTCGCTTAAAAATGGTAAGGTTTATGTGAGTATGTCGGAGCAATTATTGTTCGCCTCTGGCAGTGCAGATGTAGGCCCTGAAGGCAATGCGGCCTTGGCAAGCTTAGCAAAAGCACTTAATGAAAATACAGACATCAATGTCAATGTGGAAGGCCATACCGATTCTATACCTATTGCCAGAAAATTTGCAGATAATTGGGCATTGAGTGTAGCCCGGAGTACGGCGATTACCCGTATTTTGGTTAAGGAGTACCAAGTCAACCCTATACGAATTATCAGCAGTGGGCGCAGCGAATTTTTGCCAATAGCAGAAAATAGCACTCCTGAAGGAAGAGCTAAGAATAGAAGAACCGAAATTATTCTTGAGCCTAAACTGGATAAGATTATGGAACTCATTGATGCGCAAAACAACGCGCAGGCACATTAACTGTAGGTAACGCTATTGCCCTTTTTATCCATGAAATTTTTCGCTTTTATTGTTCTTTCTATATTTACTTTGGCCATTCCCCCGTCGGTAATGGCTCAGTCAAAATATGACCAAGCACGTACTTTTTTAGACAGTAAAAATTACAAAAGTGCATTACCACTCTATAAAGAATTGTACAGCGAAAACCCGAGCAATGCCGAAGTTGGGCAAGAATATTTGATGGTCCTCATGGCCCTCCATGACTTTAAAAAGGCAGAAGAATTAGCCAAAGATCAACTGAAAAAGAAGCCGAATAATCCGATTGCAATACTTACGCTCGGTAGGGTATATGATGCGGATGGCAAAGAAAAAAAAGCAACCGAACAATATGAATTGGCCCTGAAGTACATCAATGGCGACGATATACTTACCCAACAAATAGCGAACGAATTTAGTAATGCCAATAAGCAAGACTGGGCCATTAAAGCATACGAAAGAGCTACCCAAGTTACCCAAGTGCCGGGTATTTATAATGCTGCACTAGCAAGGCTGTATAACCAAATAGGGAATACCGAAAAAGCCATAAGCCTTGTTATTGAAGCTAGGCAAAACCAGATGTTGATGAATGGCGATGAAAGCACGGAGACTACATTACTACAATTAATGGGTAAAGATGTCGAAAAACAGAAGCTAGCTCAAAAAGCCATTATAAAATTGGTGAACGCTGATCCACAGAATTATTATTACACTTACTTGCTTACTTGGATTTTTTCGGTTCAGGATAATTGGAGTCAAGCCTTGGTGCAAATGCAAGCACTCGAAAAGAGGAGTGCCGATAAAGGGATGTTGCTGTTAGATTTTGCTCAAAAGGCTGTGCAAAAAAAAGAGTTTGAAGTAGCTAAAAAGGCCTACAGTACTATTGTTGGCTATGGTGTGAGCAACCCAAGGTATGCAATCGCTAAAGAAGGCATGTTGAAGTTGCAATTGACCCAATTGCAGCTTGAGCCCATTCTGTCGCTAGCGAACGTACAGCAATGCGTTAAGGATTTTGATCAATATTTTTCTGAATTTCCAGACGCCTATGCTCGGCCCATACTCAATGATTATGCCTTGCTGCAAGCGCAGTATGCCCATAATGCAGCTTCGGCAGTAGTCTTACTCAAGAAAGCTATCGACCAAAATAGGGGCGACAAATTTTTCATTGGCAATTGCAAATTGCAATTGGGTGATTACTATATACTACAAGAAAAAATTTGGGATGCAGCTTTGATGTATGCCCAGGTAGATAAGGCTTTTAGAGAAGATGCCATGGGTGAAGATGCTCGCTTTAGGAATGCGAAACTCTCCTATTACCAAAATGATTTTGATCAGGCTCAAGGGCAACTTTCGGTGCTTAAGGCCTCTACTTCAGAACTTATTGCCAATGATGCCTTGTTCCTTTCGATACTGATCACTGAAAATATTCCTCCCGATAGCAATCTTACTGCTTTAAAAAGATTCGCCTTTGCTGATTTGTTGCTTTTTCAAAACAAAACCAAAGAAGCGCAGGTTTTATTAGATAGCGTTGCGAAAGCATTTCCTAAAAATCCATTAGCCGATGATATTTTATTGTTGCATAGTAAAATAGCGCTAAAGCAAAAAGATTTTTTGAAATCAATTGACTACCTCAAGCAAATTGTAGAACAGCACGGCAAAGATGTTTTGGCCGATGATGCCTTGTTTCAAATTGCCGAAATCAGTCGTGTGTATTTGAATGACCAGGTTGCAGCCCAAAAATATTATGAGCAACTCATTATTGATTATCCGGGTAGTAGTTTTATCGCAGCAGCACGCGCACAATTGAAACAGCAGCCTATTTAATGGCCCATCATTACTCTGCACCAAGTTTAGGCAAAATTCTTGGGCTGTATTTACTCATTTCTTGAGCGATTGCTGCAATGTGCTGAGGTGTGGTGCCACAACAGCCACCCACTACATTTACCCAACCGTTTTGTGCAAATGATCCCACAATAGCAGCTGTTTGCTCAGGGTTTTCGTCATATTCACCCATAGCATTGGGCAATCCGGCATTAGGATAGGCACTAACATTGCAGGCTGCTAAATTGGCCAACTCTTCCACGTGTGGTCTCATTTGCTCTGCCCCTAGTGCGCAGTTGAGTCCAATGCTAATAGGGTTTGCGTGCATCATCGATACATAAAAAGCTTCGAGTGTTTGTCCACTCAGTGTCCGACCAGAGGCGTCAGTAATCGTCCCTGATATCATTACAGGTAACTTTTCTTTTTGCGTGTCGTTGTAATATTGCTCAATGGCATAAACAGCTGCTTTGGCATTGAGTGTGTCAAAAATAGTTTCTACCAAGAGGATATCTGCACCGCTTTCGTCTAATGCTTTAATTTGTTCATAGTAGGCATCTGCTACCTCGTCAAATGTAATAGCCCGATATCCAGGGTTATTGACATCGGGAGATAGCGACAAAGTTTTGTTCATGGGTCCAATGGCGCCAGCAACAAATTTTTGTGCCCCAGGATGTGTGCTTTTGTATTCGTCTATTGCTGCTCGTGCAACCTTTAGGGCCGCTCTATTGATTTCGTCGGCATAGTCTTGCATGTCATAGTCGGCAAGCGATACCCTTTGTGCATTGAAAGTGTTGGTCTCAATGATATCGGCTCCTGCCTCTAAATAGGCAAGATGGATCGCCTGAATAATTTGAGGCTGGCTAATGCTCAACATGTCATTGTTTCCTTTGACATCAAGATGCCAGTTTTTAAATTGCTCGCCACGATAATCGGCTTCCTCTAATTTGTATTGTTGAATCATGGTGCCCATTGCGCCATCGATAATGAGTATTTTATTTGCCAGCAGTTGGGTGATTTGTTCCCTTTGAGTCATTGGATGTTTATTTATAAATAATACAAG
>JAIXWS010000113.1 GCA_027491165.1 Sphingobacteriales bacterium
CTGAAAGCCCAAATGCTCAAAAGCAAATACACGGAATTATACCCTGACGCCAACAGTACTTTACGTATTGCCTACGGAAAGGTAAAAGGTCTTGACCCCGATGGCCCCGCTGGATATGCTTTTCAAACCAATATTGACGAAGCTGTTGCCAAGCACAATCCTGATGTAGCAGAGTTTACAGCACCTGCCAAATTGTTGGAATTGCAGCGCAATAAAGATTATGGCCGTTGGGCTGTAAATGGCACCGTGCCTTTGGCCTTCATTGCCGACAACCACACTTCTGGTGGCAATTCAGGCAGCCCTGTGCTCAATGCCAAAGGTGAATTAATTGGTACTAATTTCGACCGGGTATGGGAAGGTACGATGAGCGATTATTATTTTGATGAACGCTGGTGCCGCAACATTTCGCTCGATGTGCGTTATACCTTGTTTATTGTCGAAAAACTCGGCGGTGCAGGTTGGTTGCTCAATGAGATGCGTTTTGCACAATAAGAATTTTTTGGGCGTGCCCCCGATAGGCTCTGCTAATAGCCGCACTCGGGGTCGGGCTGCTACAGGCTACGCTTCGCTGCGGCACTTCGTGCTGCCTCCTTCGTCAGCACCTTGTGCATCCCTCACGCTGGCGCATGTGATTGGGTTGCTATTTGCCCACGGTTGAAACCATGGGCTATTTAGTTGCGGTCTTTATCATTAATCATTTAAAACCCAAAATCATACGCTGCCTGCCCCGACAGCTCGGTGGTCATTCAGTTGAAGTTCTAAAAATGAAATTTGGGTTTAATTAATTAAAATTAAGTTGTTTTGGCTTGTATGAGTCTCCCGAAGGGGCATACAGTATTGCAGCAAGGCATCGGGATGTATCTAAATGCTATTTGCACCCGTAGTTTGCCCATTTAGCAGCTTCCCGAGTGGCATTACAGCCCTGCGGCAAGCATTCGGGTAAGCTTTATAAAGGCATTTCACCCCTACTTTGGGCTTTCGGGTAGATGGCAGAACGCGTATGTGCATCTTTTCAATGTGCATATGTATACAGTTAGTCGCCAATGCAATACAATAAGCATTAAGAAAAATTGTTTTAAGCAAAATGCTATCTTATCTTTTCTTTAGCTACATTTGGTTATCGGGCTTATACTTATTGCGCATAGATAATGGCAAAGAAAAGCACGAGGGTAAAATAATCATCTCACAATAAAAACGATAACAATGAAAAGAAATAAGATAATAATGATGGTATTGTGTGCACTGCTGTGCACACAATACTTTTTGCTCACATCGTGCAATAAAAACCCAAAAGGCTCATTTATAATTAAAGGGAGAATGATTGATAGCTGCGGTGGTAATCCTATGAGTAATATTAATTTAGTTGTAGATCATTTTAAAGGTGGCGCAAGTTTTAATATTAGGTATACCGATAGCATCGGTGTTGGCAGAACCGATGCAAATGGCAATTTTGCAATAGTTTGCCAAAATTGGAAGGAAGGTGAAATCCGACTGTCATCAAATGACATCAATATGGGGTCTTATAAAGTGAAAGGATTATATGTAGGTGATGATATTCAGAACAAGGTAGTAGAATATGGAAATATCTACGCTTACGTAGAGTTTTACGGTTGCGCCAATATAACTGTAAAGGGAAGCGTAACGGCTGCCGATACACTATATATTGCAGGTAAGCCTTATTATCCTATATCTGTAAGCACATTTAAAGTGTGCCTTAAACACCATCCGGGTTACATAGGATATGATGTAAAATGGGGAGAAAGCAATCCCTACGATTATTATTGGGGCTTTGGTAAAGCAGCCTATGATAGTGCTGTGGCATATAAGCTAGCGAGCCGTAAGTTTACAGTTATCGAAAGTCTCTGCCGAGATGGTAAAGTGGTGGATGTAACAATGGAGAAGTAACGAACCAGCAGCATAAAGATAACTAGTATAAAATCGACTAAAAAAATGTTACTTGCAGCAGCCACACTATCGTGCGCTGCTGCATTATTTCCTAGGTCCTAGCTCTCCTTAGTGTTCAACGCTGCACACAGGGCTCTCCAGAGATGCAATCTTTGGAGCCACGCTAAAATAGTAATTGTCTAAGACCCACCCCTAGCCCCTCCAAAGGAGGGGAATGTTTAATTGCGGTTTTGTTTTGGTGTAATCTGGGCAAAGCTTAATAGCTATTACCAAAGCCTCACCTGCGCCAGATAGAGGCTGCTGCAAGCAAGCAATATATCGGCACAGCAGCCTATAACTATAAGCAATATAAAAAGAGGTTTGTATTTCATAGCAGTGTATGATAAAGAGAAGAATAAAATAGGAGTAGGGAAGTTTTATAAAGAGTAAGCAGTATGATAATCAAAATAAAAACACGCGCTAGTTTTTATTTTTCAGAAACATGATTACCTTTAAGCGCATTTTATTAGCTATTTTTATAAAAGAACTATGAAACAAATTATTTTAGCCTTATCCATTATTCTTGCCTTTGGCGCTTGTACTAAATCATCTACAAGCGTTAATGAAACCAGCGAAATTCTGCGCACGGGGAAATGGAGAATGACCGCATATACCTATAAATATGAGTTAGCACCTGGTGTAGATACGGTAATTGATGTGATGAACAAAAGAGATACTTGCTACTCAGATGATTATCTTACATTCGATTCTAGCTACAACGGTAACCAACACAGTGCACAATTAAAATGTGCTGGAGAATTGGATCAAATGCCCTTTAACTGGCAGTTAAAAGACAATCAAAAAACCCTGATTTTAAACAATGCCCAATTTACCATTGGCAATATCAGCAAGACGTCTTCGCCCACCAAAGGCTTAGAATATGTTGAAGCTACAATCACTAAAATGAACAAAAAATCAATGACCATTAGCTACAAAAATAATGTTCAGATTTTGATTCAACCGGATAAAACAGCGGAAGGTTATTTTGTAGAAACAACATTGTATTACACGCAAACTTTTACAAAGTAGGTGCCGAAATTTCTTTTCATAAAAACATAAGAACCGTCGGTGCAAACTGGCGGTTTTTTTTATGGCTATAATTTTCCCCATTTTATTCCATTTCCTAAATACATTTGCACTTCTTTTTATAATACAATACAATGATTCAAATTACTTTTCCCGATGGTGCTGTGCGCGAATACGAAGCAGGCATTTCATCTCTCGATATTGCCAAATCTATAAGTGAAGGACTGGCCCGCAAAGTTTTGGCCGCCGAGGTAGATGGTGAAGTATACGACGTTACACGCTCTATCCATAACAATGCAGCAGTAAAATTTCTTAGTTGGGACGATAAGTCTGGTAAATCTACTTTTTGGCATTCATCAGCGCATTTGTTAGCAGAGGCCATTGAAGCCATTTTCCCGGGGACAAAATTTGGTATTGGACCGGCCATTGATAATGGTTTTTATTACGATATTGACCTAGGTGATGATTCGATTACGGAAGAAGACCTTGCCAAAATTGAAAAGAAAATGAAAGAGCTGGCTGGGCAAAAAAATGAGTTTTTGCGCCGCGAAGTGGGCAAAGAAGAGGCTATTGCTTACTTCAGCGACAAAGCCGATCCCTATAAAATAGAATTATTGCAAGACCTTGAAGATGGTAAAATTACTTTCTATTCGCAAGGAGCCTTCACCGATTTATGCCGTGGGCCACATATCCCCAATACAGGTTTTATCAAAGCCGTAAAGCTCACCAACATTGCGGGTGCTTATTGGCGTGGTAACGAAAAAAACAAAATGCTTACCCGTATTTACGGCGTTACTTATCCGTCTCAAAAAGAATTGGATGAGTATTTGCTTTTGCTTGAAGAGGCCAAAAAGCGCGATCATCGCAAATTGGGTAAAGAACTAGAACTATTTACCTTCTCCGAAAAAGTAGGAGCTGGCTTGCCGATGTGGTTACCTAAAGGTGCAATGTTGCGTCAACGCTTGCAAGATTTTCTGCAAAAGGCACAAGTGGAAAGTGGCTATCTGCCCGTGATTACACCGCATATTGGCAATATCAATTTGTACAAAACTTCGGGACATTATGAAAAATATGGTGCCGATAGTTTTCAATCTATTAAAACTCCGCACGAAGGCGAAGAATTTTTCTTGAAGCCAATGAATTGTCCGCATCACTGCGAAATTTATAAATCATCCCCACGCAGTTACAAAGACCTTCCATTGCGCCTTGCCGAGTTTGGTACCGTATACCGTTACGAGCAAAGTGGCGAATTGCATGGTCTTACGCGTGTGCGTGGATTTACCCAAGATGACGCGCATTTGTTTTGCCGTCCAGAGCAGGTTTTAGAAGAATTTAAAAAAGTAATCGACCTAGTGATGTATGTATTTACCTCATTAGATTTTGAAAATTTTACCGCTCAAATTTCTTTGCGCGATAAAGACAATAGAGATAAGTATATCGGTTCGGAAGAGAATTGGACCATTGCCGAAAATTCGATCATTCAAGCCGCTGCCGAAAAGGGTTTAAAAACAACTATTGAATACGGTGAGGCTGCTTTTTATGGTCCTAAGTTGGACTTTATGGTCAAGGATGCCTTGGGTAGAAGTTGGCAATTGGGTACCATTCAGGTAGATTACAACCTTCCCGAGCGATTTGAATTGGAATATATCGATTCGGATAATTCACGCAAAAGACCCGTGATGATCCACCGCGCACCATTTGGTTCAATGGAGCGTTTTGTCGCTGTTTTAATAGAACATTGTGCTGGCAATTTCCCCATGTGGTTGGCACCGGAACAAGTAAAAGTATTACCGATTAGCGATAAGTTTATCCCATATGCCGAAGAAGTTGTTGCCTTATTAAAAGCCAATGATATTAGGGCTTCTGTAGATGATCGCAATGAAAAAATAGGCAAGAAAATTCGTGATACCGAGCTGATGAAAATCCCCTACATGTTGGTGGTGGGCGAACAAGAAATGAATGGTGGAAAGGTAGCAGTGCGTAAACATGGAGAGGGAGATAAAGGTGTCATGGACAGTGCCGAATTTGTGGCATTTGTGCAAGATTTGGTAAAGGCCCAAATTTCAGGAACCAAAAAATAACAAATAGCAATCGGTATTTCAATATTAAAATACATTATTTTTGACTTCAAATTTTTTATTCTAAAAACAATTAATGCAAAAAAGACCAAAACCCAGAGTCCCCTATAA
>JAIXWS010000121.1 GCA_027491165.1 Sphingobacteriales bacterium
AATTGCGTCCTGTTTACCTAAAGACCATTGATACCGTCATATCATTTCTTCAAAATAAAAACCCTACAGTAGCCCATTTAATTTGCACAGGTAATTATCTGCCCGAGGCTTCTCGTTTTGAGCAAATAAGCGATCTAGAATGGGCATTTGGCGCGATGGGTATTCAGGATAAGGCAAGACATTTAGCTACCCTATACCTAGAGGATTTATCGGACTTTATTGTGGCCACCACTGATGCACATTTTGGCTTCAGTAGATATGCTGAGCGATTGAGTAGAAGCGCTCATAGTTTTGATAATTTATACCTTGAACTCCATAAAAAATACACCTATATTGATGAAATAACCTTATCCATTCTCAGTAAAAAATTATCTAATGAACAACCCGATTTAGTAGCCATTACCGCACCTTTTCCCGGTAATATTTACAGTGCTTTTCGATGTGCCCAATGGATCAAGAAACATTACCCGAATACTAAAATTTGCCTGGGTGGTGGATTTGCCAATACTGAATTGCGCTCGGTATCAGATATTAGGGTTTTTGAATTTTTTGACTTTATTACTTTAGATGATGGAGAAGCACCGATCACGCAATTGTTGCAATACATCGATGGAAAATTACCGCAGGAACTTTTGAAAAGAACTTTTCGCTCTGATGGTCAGAACGTAATTTATTGCAACGGTTCTTTGATGCCTGATTTTAAACAAAAAGATGTAGGAACGCCCGATTACAGGGACTTGCGTTTAAACGATTATTTATCGGTGATCGAAATAGCTAATCCAATGCATCGCTTATGGAGTGATGGCCGCTGGAACAAGCTTACACTTGCCCATGGTTGTTACTGGGGGAAGTGTACCTTTTGCGATATTTCATTGGATTATATTCGACATTATGAGTCGGCCTCTGCAGAACTATTGGTAAACAGAATAGAGGAGTTGATTGCCCAAACGGGTAATAATGGCTTTCACTTTGTAGATGAGGCAGCACCTCCAGCGTTGATGCGCGAAGTAGCTTTAGAAATTCTACGTCGAGGACTTTCTGTTGTGTGGTGGACTAATATTCGATTTGAAAAAAGTTTTACCCATGACCTCTGTCAATTGCTTGCCGCATCTGGTTGTATTGCTGTATCGGGCGGACTGGAAGTCGCTTCAGACAGATTATTGTTGTTGATACAAAAAGGTGTTACCGTTACACAGGTGGCTAAAGTAGCAGATAATTTTACCGAATCGGGCATTATGGTCCATGCCTATTTGATGTACGGCTTCCCTACACAAACTGTTCAAGAAACAATTGATGCTCTCGAAATTGTGCGACAATTATTTGAGCATAATATCCTGCAATCTGGCTTCTGGCATCAATTTGCCATGACGGCTCATAGTCCTGTAGGCCTAATGCCCGAACAATTTCAAGTAAAAAAAACAAACGAAGCCATAGGCAGCTTTGCCAATAATGATATCGAACATGTAGACCCAAGGGGTGCGCAACACGAACTATTCAGTGATGGTTTGCGTAAATCTTTGTTTAATTACATGCATGGCATGTGCTTCGACTTTCCACTACAAGAATGGTTTGATTTTAAAGTACCTAAAACAACTATTCATCCCCGATACATAGAAAATGAATTGGCAAGATATGTTGAATTTGTGCCGAAAAGCAGTAGTAAAATAGTATGGATTGGCGCTGATCCCGAATTAAAATTGAGTAACAAAAAAGGACAAAAGGTATCATCAATTTTCCTTCATTCTGGTAGAGAAGTAGTGAGTGTAGCTTGGCCACAAAATAAAGCTGAATGGATCATGCAATGGCTTCTAAAGCTAAGCATTCATAAGCAGCAAGTTCAGTTATTTGGTGCATTTCAAGAAGATTTTGAAAAGAGCCAATTAGGTGCATTCGATGCCTTTTGGAATAGCAGTGAGATGCTCGAACTCCGCAGAATGGGTTTATTGGTGTTGTAAAGCAGCTTTGTTGATTTTTATTGAAATAATGAAATAAACCCAATCCATAAAAAAGCATCGGCGATTGAGCATTAAAGGAATCGATTTGATACATCCTAGTGGATAATATTTCACGAAGAAAACACCACAATTTAATCGCTTTTATCGGCTATAGCTTGTTGCTTTTTGTATCCTGAGCGCACGATAAAAATCCCCATAATAATCATCACAAAAGCCAAAATGGTATACATATTTAACGACTCATCCAACATCCAACTTCCTAAAAGCACAGCCACCAAGGGGTTGACATATGCATAAGAAGTGACGAAGCCAACCGGTAGTACTTTAAGGGCATACATATAGGCTGCATAAGCCAAAACAGAACCAAAAACAATGAGGTAAACTACAGCCCAAAAACCCTCTTCATTCCATAACACCAAATGCTCATAATGATCTACAAATGGGCTAATGATAAACATAAATGATCCGCCAATTATGACTTGTAAACCCGCATTGAACAAACTATTCTTGGCATCAACATTACGTTTATTGAACAAACTACCTAGGGCCCAACTAAAGGTAGCGACAAATAAAGCTATAATGCCTATTATAAAAATTTGGTTATCGCCACTAGCTTGTTGATTTAGACTTTCATGAAAGACAACCGCAACACCCGAAAATCCCAATAACATGCCTAAAATCACCCTTAGGTTTAAACGCTCCTTGCCATTTACAATATTAATAAGTACCGCACTAATCGGCATTGTAGAACATATAAGAGCAGCAATACCGCTTTGAATATATTGCTCTGCCCAAGTAACCAAACCATTGCCCATGGTAATTAATAAAAAGCCGATAATAGCCTGCTGCATAATATTTTTTCTACTCAAATCTACTTGTCGATTTACCATCAGGGCAATAGCCACTAATATTAAACCGGATAATACCTGACGAGTACCAGCCATCAAATAGGGCGGGTAATGTAAAACAGCTACCCGAATAGCTAAATAAGTAGTGCCCCAAATAATGCAGATGAAAGCATAAGCGATATAGGCTTTGGTTTGATTTTTCATAATTAGGCTTGCAAGTTGCATAATTATTAGACGATAAAAAAAGATTTCGTGTATCTCATGATCAATTAGCTTATTTTAGTACTAGCGAAACATGGCCAATAAAAGACTCATAAAAAAAATAGCCAAAATAATGGGACTTTTAATCATCATTTTCCTAATGATGCTTGGAAGTATCTATTGGTATGTAAGTAGTCATAAGCAAGCCTTGTTATCCCAAATCCAACAACAATTTCACTCTTCACTTAATGGCACTTTACTCATTTCGGATATCGAACCTAGTATAGGGAAACAATTTCCAAATATTAGTTTTGTACTCAAGGATATTTGCATCCGAGATAGCCAATGGGCACAACACCACCACGATTTTGTACGGGCCAAAAAATTATTCGTACAAGTTAAATTATGGCCTTTATTGATGGGTAAATTTCAGGTAAGGAAATTTATTCTGAGTGATGGATTCATCAATCTTTTTGAAGACAAAAATGGATACAATAACCGTAGTATTTTCCAAAAAGACCATAGACAGCAAAAGCCGAATAGGGATAATGATGTAAAACTGCGCAGACTGGAATTAGAAAATATTCGGTTTAGCTATAATCACTACCATCATTTCAAAAACTTCGACTTCGATATTATCCAATTGAATGCATGGATTGATCATAAAAACACAATCAAGAACATTCATAGCATAGCCAATATTACCGTAAATCAACTTTCCTTTAATACCCATAAAGGCGCTTTCTTAAAAGACAAAAAAGTAACATTCGATTTACAATTCACTTACGATACAAAGCAAAACAATTTAGTGTTTGATCAACAAAAATTAATGATCAATGATAATGTCCTAAACATATCGGCACTCTTTCAATTAGGCTATTTAAAACAAGATTTTAGCTTGGAAATGTATACGCCAAGGATAGATTACAAAGAAGCTGTTAGCTGGATGTCGCCGAATATTCGACGACCATTAAACAGTTTTATGTTGGCACAACCTATAGCCCTATCTGTAAATATCTCTGGCAGACTAAATCATCAGCGCAACCCATGGGTACGATTAAAAAGCCTCATCAGTAATAATACATTGCAAACCAAATTTGGTCAATTTGATTCCGTCAATATGATAGCCCAATTCAATAATGGCGGGAGTATTGATACCATTTATGGCGACCGAAATTCTAGTATTAAAATTGATGGGCTAAGGGCAAGTTATCAGGGTATACCATTTACAGCCGACAGCACTTATGTCTATAATCTGAACTCCCCAGCCATAACTACTCTTATTAGGAGTGAATTTGACATTAAGAAATTAAACGCACTCATCGGAAAAAACAGCTTCCGATATGGAGCAGGCACTGCCAAAATCAATTTAAAATATGTAGGTAGTATCAGCAAAAAGAATGATACTACAGCAGATATTGATGGCGATATCCATATTCAAAATGGAGCGGTAAACTACTTGCCTCGCCAATTGGAATTTACGCATTGCAATATCAATTTACACCTGCATAATCAGGATATTGAATTAAAAGAAAGCAGCGTCCAAACAAAAAAGAGCACCATTAGCCTCTCAGGCATTGCAAAAAATTTTCTGGGGCTATACATTCATTATCCAGAAAAAGTAGTTTTCGAAGCTCAGATACACAGCCATAGAATAGACCTAAATGAATTCCAACAATTTTTGATAAAACGAACGGCTAGCGATGTTAAAAAATCAAAGTCAGGCAGTTTCAATATGCCTGATGCTATTGATAAAACCTTTGATTTATCCCAAACGAATTTATCTCTGGGCATTCATAAACTGGTATATAAAAAATTTGAAGCCAATAATATAAAGGCCCAATTGAGTTTGTTGCATGATGGAATTTCCCTAAATCAAGTTCAACTCGATCATGCCAATGGCCACATAAACCTAAATGGTAGGGTATACGAAAACGATGCCGACAATACCCTATTCTATTTGAACGCAAAGATTCAAAAAGTAGCAGTAGATAAACTACTCTATGGTTTTGGCAGTTTTGGGCAAGCAACTTTTTTACCAGAAAATATAAAAGGTAACATCAGTCTCAACACCAATATAAGTGGGCGTTTCAATAGTAGGGGACAATTTGTTTTGGGTTCTCTAAAAGGAGATACTTACTTTGAATTAGCAAATGGGGAGCTCATCAATTTCAAGCCATTGATTAAAATGGGTAAAATTATATTTAAGCGAAAACGTTTAGAAAAGGTTCGTTTTGCTAGCCTAAAAAACAACTTGAGCATTAATGGAAACGCCATCCATATTCCCCCAATGATGATTCGCTCCGACTTAATCAATATGCAAATTGGCGGGGTGTTTAATCTCCATAATGGAACAGATGTAGACATAGAAATACCGCTATTTGGAAGCGACAATGACAGCCTGTCCAAAAACAATGAACAAAAGGGAAGTATAGGCGGCTACAAGGTTTATATAAAAGGTAAAGATGATGAGCAGGGCAATATTCATTTTAAATGGTCCCTTAAAAATAAAGAAATCGAAGCCGCTAGAGCCGAGAGAAAAAGAGCCAAACAAAAAAGGGAACTAAACAAATAGTTCCCTTTTCAAACAATCTCATTAACCTTTAGGGTTTTAAATAAAGGTCGAAATAATCTGTAATTTTTTGCATTAAATGCACACGATCCTTTCCACGAACATTGTGCGGATGACCGGGATACATAAAGTAATCGACAGGAATATTATTATCGACACATTTTTTCACAAAATTGATGGAATGCTGCCATACCACAACATCATCGTCTGCACCATGAATCAACAACAACTTACCTTTTAAGTTTTTGGTTTTATTGAGCAAACAGGCCTCTTCATAACCTTTTGGATTATTTTGAGGTGTATTCATATAGCGTTCGGTATACATTATTTCATACATATTCCAATCCATTACAGGACCACCGGCAACACCAACCTTGAACACATCAGGATGGCGCAACATCATACTAGTGGTCATAAATCCACCATAACTCCAACCATGAATACCCATACGTGCAGCATCTACAAAGGGTAAAGATTGAAGATATGCAACCCCTTTTAATTGATCTAGTAATTCTATGGTACCCAATTGGCCATAAGTGGCTTGTTCAAATTTCAGGCCTCTATTACTGCTTCCTCGTCCGTCCATTGTAAACACGATGTAGCCGCGTTGTGCCATGTACTCGTACCACAAATTGCCACTTTCTGGGAATGAATTATGAAGCAATTGAACATTGGGGCCATTATATAAATAAACAATTACAGGATATTTTTTTGAAGCATCGAAATGAGTGGGTAAAATCAACTTGCTATACAAAGTTGTGCCATCCAAAGCTGTCAAAGTAATCGTTTTTACTTCAGGTCTATCATAAGCTGCTAGGGTGTTTTCAGATTCTTTCAGAAGTTTTGACCATTTGCCATCGGTATGTAACAAGACACTGTTTTTAGGCACATCGGCTGAGCTATAAACGTCAAAAAGGTATTCACCTGTACTATTGGCTACAAAATTATGATAACCAACTTCCTGATCGATACGGCGCATCCGAGCATTAGTCCAATTCACTGCATAGCTGTTTTTTTCCATCGGTGATTCTTTGGAGCTGCTGATGATAATTTCTTTTTCTGCCTTATTGAATGCCAATATTTCATTGACCACCCATTCGCCCTTGGTTAATTGTCGTAATAATTTACCTGCTGTATTATAGAGATAAAGGTGCATATATCCGTCTCTTTGGCTCCACCATACAAACTGATCATTGCTGCCCGGCAAAAAATACAGAGGATGCTGTGGTTGTACATATTTATCGCTACTTTCTTCAAAAAGAGTGCTGATTTTTTCACCCGTAGCCACATCATATTTATTAAGTCTAAGATTGTTTTGATCGCGGTTAAGTGTAGCAATGTAAATATGCCTTTCATCGGGACTCCAAGTAACACAGGTAAGGTACTTGTCCAAAGGTGTACCGGTTTTAATACGCACTGTTTGTTTTGTTTTGGGATTGAAGACAAGCACCGAAACTTGATGAGAAGTGCCTCCAGCCATTGGGTACTTAATATTATTAGCTTTGGCGGGTGTCACACTCCAATCAACAATGGGGTAATCATTCACCATTGTTTGATCCATTTTATAATATGCCAGCAGATTACCTTTGGGTGAGAAGAAGATACCACGGTCTATACCAAACTCATCACGATGCACAGCTTTACCACTGATGATATTAGGATTCGTTTCGTTGGTCACTTGAATATCATTGAGCCAAAGATTATTGTCCACCGTATAGGCCACATATTGTGTTATTGGTGCAATGAAAATATTTTCAGCACCTTTTGCCAAAGGCCTCTTTTGCCATGTTGATGCCCCAACAAAAGAGCAGTTTAATTGGTCGCCCGAATTAAAATAAAACTGTTCGGTATTGATCCATTGCAAAAAAGGCATCGCCTTTAAACTATCTTTCGAAAAAAGAGTTTCATTTATTTTTTTCAGCGTCAATACAGTATCTACTGAGCCATTGGAAACATTGGTGCGCACCCAAGCATTGTTGACCACTTGCATCAAGTTGTTGGTATTGGGTTGCCAACTAACCTGTTTTAATCCTTTAGTGGCTAAGGTTGTGGCCATACCATTCGTAGCTTCTGCTATAGTAAAATTTTTATTTTGTGCCGACAGAAAAAGGGGCAGCATAAATGCGACAAAGACTATTTTTTGTTTCAACAGCATAGAGATAAGTGTATAAATTCTCTGCAAATTAAAGCCATTAAGCTTCTCAAGCAAGGGAATGCAAAAGATGGATGAAAATAGCATGATGTACATTTAAAAATAAAAGCCTTGATCGAAAAACAATCAAGGCCTAATAAATATTTACTTCATTTTCTATATGGTTTCCAAATAAGCCCTTCTCAGCACAACTAATTTCTGCAGCAATGGTTCCAATAAATCTAAATGCAACATATTTGCCCCATCCGATTGAGCATTTTTAGGATCGGGATGTGTTTCGATAAATAGTCCATCTGCCCCAACAGCAATGGCTGCACGGGCTATAGTTTCTATCATAGCAGGATTACCACCTGTTACGCCGCTGCTTTGGTTTGGCTGTTGCAAGGAGTGTGTACAATCCATCACCGTCGGCACACCCATGGCCTTCATTGTAGGAAAGGAACGAAAATCGACAACCAAATCCTGATAACCAAATGTGGTTCCTCGATCGGTAAGTAGTACCGGGGAATGGCTCGTTTGTTGAATTTTATCCACTGCAAATTGCATCGCCTCAGGCGACAAAAACTGACCTTTTTTTACATTCACTACTTTACCTGTTTGGGCAGCTGCAACAAGAATATCAGTTTGCCTACACAAAAAAGCAGGGATCTGCAATACATCCACAAACTCGGCGGCTATTGCCGCTTCATTGGCAGCATGGATGTCTGTAACAACAGGTATACCTAATGTGTTGCGTACTTTTTCTAAAATACGTAAAGCCTTTTCATCTCCAATACCTGTAAAGCTATCAAGGCGTGTACGATTGGCTTTACGATAAGAACCTTTAAAAATGAGCGGTATTTCGAGCTTTTGGCAAATGCCTACTATTTTTTCGGCAATCGCCATAGCGATTTCTTCTCCCTCAATGGCACAAGGCCCAGCCATTAGGAAGAAATTGTTTTTGCTCGTTTGTTGTTTGGAAAGAATGTCCATTCGTATTGAAATTTATTTCTTGTAAAAATTAATGTTCGAAAAGAACCTAAAACCCCTTAAGAGAGCGAAAAGCGCATGGGCTGCAAAAGTAATTAAAGACTAAAACTTAAACCACCACCAATTCTATAAAGTCTTTTTTGTTGAAATATTTTTGTGCCAATACTAGTAATTCTTGAGCAGTGATATTTTTGTAGGTATGGATATTTTCATTGAAACGCTCTATCGTAAAGCCATTAAGAATTAGAGAACGCCATCGTTGCATGATTGAAAATGGTCCATCAAGATCACCCAAAATATTGCCCAACAAATAATTCTTAACCAAGAGCAATTCTTCTTCATCAATTTTTTCATTGCAAAGCAGGTCCATTTCTGAATAAATTTCTTTGACTGCAGCATCAATGACATCACGACCCACTTCTGTATGTATGGTAAGCGATGCATCATTAACAAAGGCTCCAATTGAACTGTAAATACCGTAGGTAAATCCCTTTTCTTCTCGGATATTGCTCATCAACCGTGAACCAAAATATCCACCAAAAACCGTATTTAAGACCACGAGTCCTGCAAAATCAGGATGCTTGCGGGTAACCAATCTGCGTCCAATGCGGATCGCACCCTGTACACCATTGGGATCATTGTCTATTCGACGAACCGATTGTGGATTGGGTTGTACATCGTAATGTATTGACTCTTTAGCAACAGACACCACAGTAGCCTTCCCAAAAAGATGATTCAACAAGGATACTTCTATATCACTCACCTTGCCAGACATAAATATTTTCAAGTCCGCCAAAGTATAATGCTGCTGATGAAAGGCTTTTAAATCGGATGAAGTTAAGGCTTCAATCATTTCTTTTTGGGTATAGCGCCCATAAGGAAATTGGTCGCCAAATAAAGCAGCATCGATTTGTTGATTCGCTACAAATTCGCATTCACGTAGGCTTACCAATAAGCGTTGGATTGCATTTTGTTTATGGATTTCTAGTTCCGTTTCTGGAAAAATAGGGTTTAGGATCACATCCAAAACAATCGGCAACAATTTAGGCAAATGCTTACTCAAGGTATGCAGGGTTAGCGTTGTATGATCGTTACCTGCATTTACTTTAAGGCTAGCACCATAAAATTCCAATGACTCGTTTATTTGTTGTGCACTGCGGCTAAGGGTACCATTTTTGAGTTGGGCGGCGGTAGCTTGTGCAACTGCATTTTTTTGTTCATGCCAAATCCCAGCATTAAAAACCCAATTAATTTCTACTACATCTTGCACGCCTGCATTAATCCAATATAATGGTATACTATTGCTTAAAACGGTAGTATTGAGTGGCGGTATATTATAGTCGAATGATACAGGATCATTAATAAGGGGTGCTAAGGAACGATCTAAAGCCATGAATTTGTTTTGGATAAATTAAAATCAACGAGTGGCAATATTAACTCAATCTCGACGATTGGATCCGAAGGATTTTTCTTTTTTTGGTTTGAGCCCTCATTTTTTCAGGAACCAATAACAAAATTTCATCAATAAGACTCTGTAACAAACTCACTTTAACGAATTGCCCATTAGTTACTAGGCTGATTTCACGCACTGGTTCAGGATCTTCGAAATAGCGCACCCTGTCTTGTTGATCTTCGGTAAATTCTGTAACAGCCAATTCGGGTAATACGGTCATTCCTTTATTTCTATCTACCAATTTACGCAGGGTATCTACACTACTACTATTGTATTGAAAACTTTTATGTGCTTGTAACTCCTGGATATGGTCGCTGCATAAATCAAGGATTTGGTTACGCATACAATGACCTTCATTGAGCAGGAGCAAATTTTCCATATCGATATCGGATGCCGAAATCAATTTCTTCTTGAGTACAGCTGCTCCCTCTGGAAAATATCCGACAAATGGCTCGTAAAAAAGTGGATATTCAACAATAGAACTGTTTTCTAATGGTGTACTTACAATAGCAGCATCAATTTCATTATTTTTCAAAGCGGCCAAAATCTGATCGGTCTCCATTTCTTTCACTAATAATTTCACATCTGGATAGTGGTCGGCATATTGGTCTAACAATCCGGGCATTAAATAAGGAGCCACAGAGGGTATTACAGCCAATTTGAAAACACCGGCAACAATACTTTGGTTGCTATTCACCAATTCAAAAACCTTATTGCATTGGGCCAGAATAATTTTGGCTTGCTCTATAATGGGCTCACCTATGGCCGTTACCGTATTAGGACGATTATTACGGTCAAATAACTTGATACCCAATTCTTCCTCCAACTTCTGAATTTGCATCGACAGAGTGGGCTGGGTTACAAAACATTTTTCGGCAGCTGCTACAAAGCTATGGTAGGTGGCTACGGCTACAGCATATTCAAGTTGTGTAATAGTCATTGTCTATATTGTTTTGAAAGATTATAACACAAACCTACTGAATAAGTCGATTTGTTTATCTTTTAGTTTCATAAAATAAACAAAAAAAAATAAAAGAAGCCATGAAATAGCATCCAAGAGGGCTCAAAAATAATTTAACTACTTTCGCAGGACATTTTTAGATAGGAATCTATGCACAAAGTATTCGACAACATACTACAAACCATTGGCGATACGCCACTTGTAAGGCTCAACAAAGTAATCGGCAGTGATTTTCCTTGCCCAGTATATGCCAAAATTGAATATGGCAATCCGGGTAATAGCATTAAAGACCGGATGGCACTTAAAATGATTGAGGTTGCCGAACAAGATGGCCGACTAAAACCAGGCGGCACCATTATTGAAGGCACATCGGGTAATACCGGTATGGGCTTGGCAATTGCTGCGATTATCAAAGGGTATAAATGTATTTTCACTACCACCGATAAACAATCAAAAGAGAAAGTTGATATTTTAAAGGCAATGGGTGCAGAAGTGATTGTTTGTCCCACAAACGTTGAACCCGAAGACCCCCGTTCCTATTATTCAGTATCCAAAAGACTAGCAACAGAGGTACCCAATTCTTGGTACGTCAATCAATACGATAATCTTGCTAACCGATTAGCTCATTACGAAACAACTGCTCCCGAAATCTGGAATCAAACAGAGGGAAAAGTAACGCATGTGGTGGTTGCATCGGGTACTGGTGGTACCATCACAGGTAT
>JAIXWS010000120.1 GCA_027491165.1 Sphingobacteriales bacterium
CAATAAGTGCGGGGTATAAAACCATAATTGGCTGGATAGTATACCGATGAATAGAGGACACGGTCTAGTTTTAGTAATCCCGTTTCTTTATCTAATTCATATTTGGCACGAGAACCTTTGGGTATTTCTATAATTGCATTTACAGTTTCGGGTACATTTTCACCATAGCTTACCGAGTGCCAAGGGTTAAAGTTATTGTTCATCTAGTTATTTTGAAAAATATTGGTATTAGAGGTACAAAAGTAAAGTATTAAACTTGGGTGTAAAAATGCTTTTTTATTTGTGAAATGTAGCGTTGTTTGGGTAATTCGTTTATTATAAAAAAATAAATAGTCAATTTGAACAATAATTATAGTCCATCATCGTTTTGATGGCCTTATGTAGCTTTGGTAAGGCTGAATATTAACGCAAGAATAATTTTCAAATCAAAAGTTGTTTTTTTCACGCGCTCCTATATCTTTGCTGCTTACTCAATAAAAATAATTTAGTCATCAAAACAAACGGTTAAAACCAAAATTTAAAAAACAAAAATTATGGCAGACGTAAAAACAGCCGCTCCGAAAACAGCGAACGCAGGAACTCCGAAAAGCACAAGTGGCTTTATGATTAATCTACTTTTTGTGGCAGGAGCAGTGTTGCTTGCGCACTTACTATTCCACTTTGTATTTGGTAGTCAAGCAAACTTCTTAGATGAGCATAAGCACAAAGCAAAAAATATCATGGGTACCATTTACACGGGTGGTAACATCGTTCCTATTTTGATTTCTATGTTTTTTATTTTGATCATCTTCATCGTGGAGCGTGGTCTATGTATTGTAAAGGCAAAAGGTAAAATGGCTGCTGGTGAATTTGTACGTAAAGTGCAATACCATCTTGCAAATAAAAATGTTGACGCAGCAATTGCTGAGTGCGACAAACAAAGTGGTTCTGTAGGTAACGTAATGAAAGCAGGTTTGCTTAAATATCGTGAAATGACTACCAATACCGATTACGATAAAGAACAAAAATTAGCGAACATCCAGAAGGAAATCGAAGAAGCTACAGCTCTTGAATTGCCTATGTTGGAAAAAAATCTTGTATTCCTTTCTACAATCTCTTCAGGTGCTACACTTTTGGGTCTGTTGGGTACGGTAATGGGTATGATCGGTTCTTTCTCTGCGATGAATACTTCAGGTGCTCCTGATGCTGCTGCACTTGCAGGTGGTATCTCTGAAGCCCTTTTGAACACCGCTACAGGTATTGGTACTTCTTTCTTGGCGATTATTTTCTACAACTTGTACACCACAATTATTGATGGTATTACATTTGGTATCGATGAAAGTGGCTTTACTTTGAGCCAAAGCTTTTCAGCACAATACAAATAAGAATAGACTGTTTTTTCTGTAGAATATTTTTCGGAATTTTTTATGGAATTGTACAACATTTCTAGACTTAGTATTAATCGTATCAATTGTAGGTGAAAAAATAAACAATTATGTCAAGACCCAAAATAGCCCGGAAGAGCACCTTCATCGATATGACGGCGATGTGTGACGTAGCATTTTTGCTGCTCTCCTTCTTTATGTTGGCTACAAAATTCAAACCAGACGAGCCCGTAGTAGTGGTTACGCCCGCTTCCATCTCTCAGGTAATTTTACCCGATGCTGATATCATGTTGATCACTGTTGACGCTAAAGGACGTGTCTTTTTTTCGGTAGACAACAAAAATATTCGTAAGGGCCTTATCCAAGATATGAATGAGTATAAAGGACTTGGCCTCAACGAAACAGAAATGAACAGCTTTGCGATTGGTGGTTCTATTGGTACACCCTTTAACCAAATAAAAGGTTATTTGGACGCTGCACCAGAGGCCCGTGCTGCTTATGACAAAACCACTGCCGGCGTGCCTACAGATACTAGCGTAAACAATCCAGACAATGAATTGGCAATGTGGATCCGTAGTGCCAGAAACAATAATCCTAAATTGCGTATCTGTATCAAAGCTGATGGAGAAGCAGCTTATCCAAGTGTTCAAAAAATCATTGCAACACTTGCCGGTTGGAAAATATTTAAGTTCAACTTAATTACCAACTTAAAAGCTGTGCCTGCAGGTACTTTTGCCGCTCAACCAGCTAGTACTGCAGCCAAATAAATACCGCTTTTTGTGTAAAAAACAAACAGCGTAGAAAACAATATTGTTCATTAAATAAAGCTAATAACAATGGCTGAATTAGATACCTCCAGTGGAGGAGGGCATAAGAAAGGCGGGGTCAAAAAAGCCAAAAAACTCTCCACTAGAATTGACTTAACACCGATGGTGGATTTGGGTTTCTTACTCATCACCTTCTTCATATTTACGACCACCATGTCTAAACCCAAGACAATGGAAATAAATATGCCGTTTAAGGATGAGAATCTTAAAAAAGAAGATCAAAGCAAGGTAAAAGAAAGCACTGCACTAACTATTTTATTGAGCAAAGATCATCGTGTTTATTATTATGAAGGGATCGGATCCGATGCGACTAATCCACCAAAAGTTGAAGTGACTAACTTTAAAAACCCAGGTGGCATTCGTCAAGTCATTATCGATAAAAAAGCAAAAGTTGAGGCATTGATTCGTTCAGGATCATTAGGCGCGACCGATAAAACAACCGTATTGATTAAGCCTGACTACAATAGTACTTACGATGATTTTGTAAATATTATTGACGAAATGTCTATTAATGGTATTCAGGTTTATGCTATTGTTGACATTTCGCCTGTTGACAAAGAGTTTATCGCATTAACCGAAGCAGCGAATGCGGGTAACTAAAAAAGAAAATTATTTTTTGCTCTCTAATAAGATCAAACACAATGGACATTAATAAAATACTCAAATCTGACTATCTCGACATCGTTTTCGAGGGACGTAACAAAGCATACGGTAGTTATGATTTGCGCAGAAAATACGCAGATCGGATGAAAAAGTCTGGTTTGGTTATAGTTGCGCTTTGTATTGTAGGTTTTAGCTACAATGTATTTGCCAACCGTGCCAAAAAAGCAAATACAGCACCTCCAGCTCCTATCGAGGTAAAGCTTGCGGAACCACCACCGATTGACGAAACAAAACCACCGCCACCACCACCACCTTCTGAACCACCACCACCGGTAAAACCTACGGTACAATTCACTCCTCCCGAAATCAAAAAAGATGAGGAGGTAAAAGAAGATGAGAAACCTGCTGAGCAAAAAGATCTGAAAGACGCTGCTGCTGGTTTGAAAACCCAAGAAGGTGATGTTAATGGTATCGATCCAGGTATTGTGGATAATCCAGGCACGGGTACCGGTATTGTTGAAGCAGCTCCAGCTCCCGAAATCTTTAAAGTGGTAGAACAAATGCCCGAATTTCCAGGTGGAGAGGCTGCTTTGTATAAGTATTTAGCAGACAACGTGAGATACCCTGAAAGAGCCACCAATGCGGGTGCTTCAGGTACAGTTAGGGTTAAATTTGTTGTAAACGAAGATGGTAGAATTTCTATGGTTGATGTTGCTCGTCCTATCGGAAATGGTATGGATGAAGAAGCAAAACGTGTAGTGCAATCTATGCCCCCTTGGAAGCCTGGAAAAAATAATGGTAAACCCGTTAAAGTTTATTTCCAAGTTCCCATCAAGTTTGTCTTGCAATAAGCTTTTAATTTATTTTAATTCATTTTACAACGGACTGTTCTAACTAGAGCAGTCCGTTCTTGTGTCTAGCATAAGATATTGCAATAGGGGGTGCTATTGAAACAAAAAAGCTACTTCAAACCAATGAAGTAGCTTTTAACCAGAAAGTTTAAGAATACTATTTATTCGTGCTCGGGACCTAAAATTTTAAAATAGGCACCTTCTATTAATTCATTAATTCTAATTTGACAGGCAAGGCGGCTATCATGATGTGCATCTGGCAATGTATCGAGCATATCCCATTCGGCATCATTTTTTTCGGGTAAATTATCCAAGCCTTCTTTTACTTGTACATGACAAGTAGCGCACAAAGCCATACCGCCGCAAGTAGCCAAAATATTGTATTCGCTAGCTTTGAGCGCCTCCATAAGGCTTAGACTCATATCGTCGGGAATTTCTAATTCCGCAACGCTACCATCTCTGTTTTCAACTTTAAATTTAATAAGTGCCATTGCGCTAATTATTGAGGAATACTAAAATTCGTTTACACCATTTACGGTTGTGTATTTAAAACTCAACTTTTGGTCGGGATACACAAATTTAAAGGCACTTTGGCACATTAAGGCTGCCTCATGAAAGCCACACAAAATTAATTTCAGTTTGCCTGGATAAGTATTGATATCACCAATAGCATAAATGCCCTCTACGTTGGTTGAATAATCAAAGGTGTCTACCACGATAGCAGATTTTTCTACGTTAAGTCCCCAATTGGCAATAGGGCCTAGTTTTGGGCTAAGTCCAAATAAGGGAATGAAATAATCGGCTGCTATATTGTATTCGTTATTATCTGCACCAGCTATAGTTACCTCGCTTAAATGGCCATTACCATTTATTTTGGTGATGTTGGACTTAAGAATCAGGTTAATTTTTCCCGACTCGGCAAGATGTGCTACTTTTTCAGCAGAGTCTGGTGCTCCGCGGAATGTTTCACCTCGGTGTACTAAAGTTACTTTTTTGGCCACATCGCTCAAAAAGATGGTCCAATCTAATGCAGAATCGCCCCCACCAGCTAATACAATTTCTTTATCGCGGAACAATTCTGGATTGCGTACCATGTAGGCAACGCCTTTACCTTCAAATTCTTCAAGACGCTCAACAGCTGGTTTACGAGGTTCAAAACAGCCCAAACCACCTGCAATCACTACCGCTTTACATTGAATGGTTGTATTTTCATTGGTGGTGACAATAAAGGATTTGTCTTCAAGGCGTTCTAATTGTTCCACTCTTTCGCCTAAGGTAAAACCAGGGTGAAAGGGTTCAATTTGTTTCATCAGATTATCCACTAATTCTTGTGCATTGATGGTAGGGTAGCCTGGTATATCGTAAATCGGTTTTTGTGGATATATTTCTGAAAGTTGCCCACCAATTTGTGGTAAGGCATCTATTAAATGGCATCGCATCTTGAGTAAGCCTGCTTCGAAAACAGAGAACAAACCCACTGGCCCAGCACCTATGATACAGATATCTGTTGTGATCATTTTACTATTTCTAAATGTAAACAATATTTCTTTTTGAAAAAAAAGTTGCGCAAAGATAGGTGATTAGGATATTCGGTTAAAAGTTAAAAGCTATTTAACCGTATTTATTCTTGATTTTGACAAAACCTTCACCCATGGAGCCTACATTTTTAGCTACTTTACACTTTTTAAAACATTTAAAAATGGGCAATGGCCGTTTTATCGGTTATCTTCGCAGCCAAATAACATAAGAGCAGAAATTAATAACCCCGATGAAACGTTTAGCAATATTAGGTTCTACAGGTTCTATTGGCACACAAGCCTTAGAAGTTGTATCCAGTCATCCCGATTTATTTCAAGTAGAAGTGCTTTCCGCGCATGGAAACACTGATTTACTCATAGCCCAAGCGCTGAAATACAAGCCCAATGCCGTTGTGGTTACCAACGAAGATAAATACGAAATTGTAAAAAAGGCACTTGAATCATCGCATACCAAAGTTTTTGTTGGACAAGCTGCATTAATGGATGTTGTTCGTTGGGATACTGTTGATGTGGTCGTAGGTGCAATTGTTGGTTTTGCTGGATTACACTCCATTTATGCCGCGGTAGATGCCGGTAAACGTGTTGCCTTAGCCAACAAAGAAACATTAGTAGTAGCCGGCGACTTGGTGATGAAGCGTGCAATGGAAACAGGAGCCTCCATTATACCTGTGGATAGTGAGCATTCAGCTATATTCCAATGCCTTGTTGGGGAATACCACGAAAGTATTGAGAAAATCATACTTACCGCCAGTGGTGGCCCTTTTAGGGGTAAAAAACCTAATTTTTTGGTTAATGTAAAAGCATCCCATGCGCTGCAACATCCGAATTGGACAATGGGTGCCAAAATCACCATTGACTCTGCAACCTTGATGAATAAAGGTTTGGAGATGATTGAAGCTAAATGGTTATTCGGTCTCCAGAATGAGCAAATCGATGTTATCGTTCATCCACAAAGCGCCATTCATAGTTTTGTACAATTTATAGATGGCTCCTTGAAAGCCCAAGCCGGTGTGCCGGATATGAAATTACCTATTCAATACGCTTTGGCTTATCCACAAAGATTAACCAATTCCTTTAAACGATTTGAGTTTAAAGATTTTGCGACTTTGAGTTTTGAAGAGCCTGATTATAAAACTTTCCGTAACCTTGCATTGGCCAAAGATGCTATGTACAAAGGAGGAAACACCCCTTGTGTGCTCAATGCCGCTAACGAAATAACTGTTCAAGCATTTTTGCAAAATAGGGTTGACTTTTTGGAAATGAGTGACATCATAGAAAAGACCATTTCTAAAGTAAGTTATATAGCAAGTCCTAGCTTCGAAGATTATGAAGAATGTGATGCTGAGGCGCGCAAATATGCCGAAGAATTGGTGAAAAAAAGCCCTTTAGCAACACACTAATATTTTTTTAAACAAAACAAACAGCAATAATTTTTTTAGATGCAACTCAATACAATCTTATTAATGGCAGAATGGCAAGTAAAGGGCTTGCAGTTATTTGTAGCACTTTCTTTACTCATCATCCTACACGAATTTGGTCATTTCTTTTTTGCCAAATTATTCAAAACAAGAGTTGAAAAATTTTATCTTTTTTTCGATTTTCTTTTTCCATTCGGCAATGTTTTGCCTTTTTCGCTGTTCAAAAAGACGAAAGGGGACACCACCTATGGTATTGGTTGGTTTCCCTTAGGCGGATATGTAAAAATAGCAGGTATGGTGGACGAAAGTATGGACAAAGAACAATTAGCCAAACCACCTGAACCCTGGGAATATCGCTCCAAAAAACCATGGCAACGCTTGTTGATTATGTTGGGTGGTATCATTGTCAATGTGCTGGTAGCCATCATTATTTATACGGGTGTAATGGCTTACTGGGGCGAATCATACTTACCAGCAGCGAATGCCAAATATGGTGTTGCTGCAGATAGTACAGCACAGACAATTGGATTTCAAAATGGCGATAAAATAATAGCAGTAGATGGTAGAGCTATTGAGAACTTCAAAGACATTACTAAAGATATTATTTTCAATGGCGCAAAATCGGTAACAGTTGAGCGCAAGGGACAGGTCTCAGACATTGTTATTGATTATACTGTTGTGGGTAAAATATTGAAAAGTAAAAAGGCTGGATTTATCACACCTCGTTTTCCATTTGTAATTGCAGAGGTGATACCTGGTTCTGAAGCCGAAAAAATGGGCTTCAAAAAAGGAGACAGCATCATCGGGTTTAATGACGCTGTTTTGAATTATCACGATGAATTTATCACCCAAATGAAAGCCTTGGCTATTGGGGCAGAGCTAAAAATAACGGTTGTGGGAGCTGATAAACAGGTAAGGATGCTGAAAGGCCTGGTTCCCGAAACCAAAAAAATAGGTATTGGTCCTAAGTTTTATGATGAGTACCTTGAATTCAAAACCATTAAATACGGGTTCTTCCCAGCCATTGCTCGAGGTGTAAGCTACACCGGTGAGCAGTTTAGCTTTTATGTTGCCCAGTTTAAATTGTTATTTACTTCTAAAGATGTAAAGCTCAATGAAAACCTCGGTGGTATTGCCAGCTTTGCTAAAATATTCCCTAGTGAATTCAATTGGCAAGAATTTTGGATGCTCACTGCTTTTATCTCTATTATCTTAGCCTTTATGAATTTATTGCCTATTCCAGGGCTCGATGGTGGTTATGTAATATTCTTGCTTTGGGAGATGATTACGCGTCGTAAAGTAAACGATAAAGTAATGGAATATGCTACTACGGCTGGCTTAGTGCTATTGCTTGCATTGATGCTTTATGCCAATGGCTTGGATATTTTCCGTGCCTTTAAATAGTTTTTTATCAATTTATGTTATGAAAAGCTACTTCGATGGAAGTAGCTTTTTTTCTTTTTTGGAGTTGAAGTAGCTTTATCTGTATTGTTCATTGTTTATTCTTGCAGCCTTTGTGTATAATTCAATCTAAAATCAAAAATCATAAAGTATCTTCGTCCCCTATTTTTGTACCATGACAGCAGCACAAATACGACAACAATTTTTAGATTTTTTCCAATCCAAACAGCATACAATTATGCCTTCTGCACCTATTGTGGTGAAGAATGACCCGACTCTTTTGTTTATCAATTCGGGAATGGCACCTTTTAAGGACTATTTCTTGGGTAACAAACCTGCACCGCATAAACGTATTGCTGATACCCAAAAATGTCTGCGTGTTAGTGGTAAACACAATGATCTTGAAGAGGTGGGCGTGGACACCTACCACCATACCATGTTTGAAATGTTGGGTAATTGGAGCTTCGGTGATTATTTTAAAAAAGAAGCGATTGCTTGGAGTTGGGAATTGCTCACGGAGGTGTATCAATTGGACAAAGATCGCCTCTATGTCACTGTTTTTGAAGGAGATGAAAAAGAAGCTTTGGTTTTTGACCAAGAGGCCTACGACGAATGGAAAAAATATATAGCCGAAGACCGCATTTTGCGCGGGAATAAAAAAGATAATTTTTGGGAAATGGGGGAGACAGGCCCTTGTGGCCCTTGCTCTGAAATACACGTAGATTGTCGCTCTGCAGAAGAAAGAGCACAAATTTCAGGAGCCGATTTGGTCAATGCCGATCATCCTCAGGTAATCGAAATTTGGAACAATGTATTTATGCAATACAGCCGTATGAAAGACGGAAGTTTGCAGCCTTTACCCGACCGCCATGTTGATACGGGCATGGGTTTTGAGCGATTAGTACGTGTATTACAAGGCAAGCAAAGCAATTACGATACCGATGTTTTTACAGGTACCATTGCGGCAATTGAAACGATTTCCAACAAAAAATACGACCATAGCGACAGTAAAGAGGCCATTGCATTTCGTGTGCTGAGTGATCATATTCGAGCTATTTCTTTCACCATTGCCGATGGGCAATTGCCGAGCAATACGGGTGCTGGATATGTAATCCGGAGAATTTTACGCCGAGCTGTTCGTTATTATTATTCATACCTCGATTATAAACAACCTTTGTTGCATCAATTACTGCCGGTGATTGCTACTCAATTTGAAACCGTTTTCCCGGAATTGAAAAAGCAGGTAGATTTTGTAGCCAGGGTGATCAAAGAAGAAGAGGATGCCTTTTTGAAAACATTGGAAAAAGGATTGAAGAAGATGGATGAGATGATGAAACAATCAACAAAAATCATCAATGGTGCAGCAGCATTTGAACTTTATGATACCTATGGTTTTCCGATTGATCTTACCCGATTGATTGGTGCTGAAAATGGATTAGAGGTGGATGAAGCAGCTTTTGAAGCAGAAATGCTCCAACAAAAAACACGCTCTCGTGCTGCCACAGCCATTGATACTGAAGATTGGACTGTCGTCAATGAGGTTAACAAAACAACTTTTGTTGGTTACGATGATTTAACTATCGATACTAGAGTGGCCCGTTATCGCAAAGTAAAAGCCAAAGGAAAGGAGCAGTATCAAATTGTATTAGAGACTACGCCCTTTTATGCAGAGAGTGGCGGACAGGTAGGTGATATTGGAACATTAGCGATTGGCGAAGATGTGCTAGATATTACAGATACCAAAAAAGAAAATGATTTAATTATTCATTTTGCAGATAGTTTGGTGGCAGATATGAGTATGCCGGTTAGAGCAAAAGTGAACTGGGAAAAGCGCCTTGAAACCACTTATAACCATACAGCTACCCATTTGATGCATGCCGCACTCCGTCAGGTATTGGGTAATCATGTGGCACAAAAAGGCTCCTTGGTTAATGCTGATGTATTGCGTTTCGATTTTTCCCATTTTAGTAAAATGACAGATGAAGAAATCCGCAAGGTGGAAGAAATCGTGAATGAAAAAATCCGTGAGAATATACCTGTTGTGATTAAAGAATTACCAAAAGAAGAGGCCATGAAATTAGGCGCTATGGCCTTATTTGGTGAAAAATATGGCGATACCGTTCGAGTGGTGACGATTGACCCCAATTATTCCATAGAGCTATGTGGTGGTACTCATGTTGGGCATACCGGTATGATTGGTGTATTTACTATTACGGCAGAATCTGCGGTAGCAGCTGGCGTACGTCGCATTGAGGCATTGACTGGTGCAGCTGCAATGCGTTATTTTGTAGATAAAGTAAGTCAGCATAAGCAAATTGCGGAATTATTAAAAGCCAAAGATCCTTTTAAAACAATTGAGAAGCTCATAGAAGATAAGAGTCTATTAGAGAAAAAATTAGAGGCGCTTGAAAATAAAGAATTGGCCCTAATGGCAAAGGATTTGCTTGCTCAAGTGGTTGGGGTTAATGGGACAAACTTCCTCGGTTTATCCATTCAAATTTCGTCTGCAGACGCCTTGCGCAAGTTGGGAGCACAATTGAAACCTTTGTTGAGCAATTGTCTTGTAGTATTAACTTCTGTTGTAGATGATAAAGCACAGGTTTTGGTTTTGGTAGATGATGCCCTAGTTAGCTCCAAAAATTTGGATGCTTCTAAGATTATTAAAGAACAAATTGCCCCGCTGATTAAAGGTGGAGGTGGTGGCCAAAAAACAATGGCTACAGCTGGTGGGCAAGATGTCAGCCAATTAGAACAAGTAATAGAAAAAATAAAAGGTCTGTTGTAAAACAGACCTTTTATTTTAATTAAATAAGCAAATTAATTTTGAAGAATGCAGGTTCCGTAATATAAATCGGAGCTGTATTTTGAAGTCAATTTGTCACAGTCCATTTCACCATCAAACATGTTTTTGTTTTTTATGGTCGTCGATTCTTTCTTCTCTGTTTTTCCCGTTGCAGTATAGGTGCATTCACATTGGCGATCTTTTACTTCTCCAAGGGTGTTTTCCACTATTTTTTTAATACAAGAAGTCATCAAAAACACAGGAAGAATAAAGATTAATTTTTTCATTGCGATTTACTTTATGGTACATGCCAACTTATTAAGTTTTTTTTAAATCACGCTTATTTAAAGTGAATGAAGATGATTAAATGCAATGAATCAATGTTATTGAGTACCTTTTTTTCAGCTTTTTATTTTAAAAAATTGTCCTTTAGCAGCCAAGATTCCTTATTTTTACTTTGTGCAATTTCTTTACCCTATTTTCTTAATTGCTGGACTTAGTTTGCTCATTCCTATTGTCATTCACCTGTTCAATTTGCGCAGGTACAAGACCGTTTTTTTTCCACATACCCGTTTTCTTAAAAGTCTGCAATTGCATTCTCAAAAGCAGTCTCAAGTGCGCTACAAATGGCTTTTAGCTGCGCGTTTATTATTTCTGCTCTTTTTAATCTTGGCTTTTGCTCAACCCTTTTTTGCTCACCAAAAGGGAGCTGCACCTGCAAATGGACTTACCGCTATTTTTATTGATAATTCGCAAAGTATGTCTTTGCGCTACGGCCAACGCAGCATGTTGGATGCCGCCAAAGAAAATGCCCTTCATTTAATTCAAAGTTCTTCGGGACCTTTTTTGATTCTTAGTAATGACAAGCCTACTTCATACAAACCGCTGAGCAGGCAGCAAGCCATAGAGGCGCTGTCTACAATTCAGTTTTCAGCTTTTACCAAAAATAATACGCAAGTAATACACGAATTAAATAGTATGCTACAGGATGTAGCTGCCGAAAAGACTGATTTCTATTATTTATCCGACTTCCAACAAGCCCAATTTAGCGCTCAGCCAGACCTTGCTTTGCTTCAAAAAATAAGATTCAATGGGGTACAAATCCCACAATCTAATCCTCAAAATGTTTTTATTGATACTGCTTTTTTCGAAAGTCCTGTTTTGCATATGGGCCAAAGCAATCAATTAATTGTTCGAACAAAATACAGTGGTGATGCGCCCAAAGAGCCTATTGTTCTGCAATTGTCCGTAGATGGTCAAATCAAAAGTGCTGCACAGCCCGACTTTTCGAGTGCCAACCAAAGATACGATACCCTTACTTTTCAAATCAATAATAGTGCTTGGCAGCGCATCATGTTGCACATCAATGATGCCAATGTGCATTTTGATGATAGTTTTGTTATCGCAGCACGCAGCAGTCCCGATCTTTCGGTATTATTATTGAATCAACAGCAGCCTAATGTATTCATACAAGCTGCATTGCGATCTTATGATGGTTTTAAAGTGCAAGAACAAAGTGCAAACAATATTTCTGACCGCTTTGATGGGTACAATTTATTGCTCCTCAATGGTCTAACTAGCATTAGTGAAGCCCTCGCAAAAACTATGCTCAAGGCATTACAAAATGGCCAAAATGTTTGTTTGTTTTTGGGTGAAAAGGCAGATATGGCTAGTATTAATTCTGGGCTAGCTACCATAGGCGATATTCAAATTACAGGTTTCGATACTGTGGCTCAGGTAGTTTCTTCGGTACAAAGTGAAAGTCGTTTAGTTAAGGATATGTTTGAGCGTATCCCAGAGAATGTACAATTGCCTTTTGCTCAAAATCATTATCAAATAAAGGCAGGCCTAAGTGCCCAACAACAAAGTATATTCAGTTTTCGTAATGGCGATCCTTTCTTCGCTCTATATCCTATTCATAAAGGTCAATTGTATATTTGCGCGACTAGCCCCAATGCCAGAAATGGCAATTTCCAATCTAGTTATTTCTTTGTCCCCTTTTTATACCAAATGGCCAGTTTAGCCAAAGGCAATAGCATTTTTGCTATAAATGCAGGTCAAAAACAGCCTGTTTTTATCGAGAAAGTCTCGGGCGATGAACGAAATTTAGTACACCTCAAAGCCGAAGGGACAGATATTATCCCTGCTCAAAAAGCCGAAGGAATGGGGCTGCAAGTTTTTGCCGGTGCTGTTGCTCAGCGTTTTGGTTTTTATAATTTAAGTAGCCAAGATCAGGACACCAATTTAATCGCCGTCAATATGAATCGGGCAGAGAGTGATTTGACTGTTTGGTCTTTATCTGCCCTCAAAAAAAACTGGAATGGAAAGGAAATCCAATGGCAAGTAGCCGATGCTGAAAATAAAGCTTTAACGGCTTCGCAACAATCTGCTTTTCCGCTGTGGAAACTTTGTAGTATTTTAGCATTCTTAATGCTCGGTATGGAAACATTTTTATTGAGCAAAAATTTGAAACAAAAACAGGCAATTACCTCTTAATATTTTTTTATGGCAATACTGATACGCGGAGCAAAAGTGATAGACGAATCATCGGCTTATCATCTCCAAACCGTTGATATTTTTATTGAAAATGGTATCGTACAGTCAATAGGTCATTCATTAAATGTAAAGGCAGATACTATAGTTGAACATCCTGGAATGTGCATCAGCATGGGATGGACAGATGTTTTTGCTGATTATCGCGAACCAGGTTTTGAACACAAGGAAAGCATCGCAACAGGCTTAGCCTCTGCAGCAGCTGGTGGCTTTACTTCGGTGATGATAGCACCCAATACGCATCCTACTATTAGTTCTAAATCAGTAGTACAATACATACGCAAACAGGCTGAGGCAAATGCTGTTTCCTTATGTCCCATAGGTTCCGTTTCTCATAATATTGAAGGTAAAAATCTAGCCGAAATGCTGGACATGCATGCCAATGGAGCCATTGCCTTCAGTGATGGCTGGAAGCCCATTCAAAACGTCAGTTTAATGTTGAAGGCTTTGGAATATGTAAAGTCTTTTGAGGGTACATTGATTCAGATTCCTATGGATGCCAACTTGTCTTTAGGGGGCTTAATGCACGAAGGGGCAGAGAGCACGCAGCTTGGAATGCCGGGTATTCCTGCAATTGCCGAAACATTACAAGTACATCGTGATATTGAGTTGTTGCGCTATACCAACTCTCGGTTGCACATAACGGGTATTGCCGCAGCCGAGTCCGTTGAATTAATACGCCGCGCCAAAGCCGATGGATTAAAGATCACTTGCTCGGTTACGCCTTATCATCTTTCGCTCAACGATGAAGTTTTACGCAGTTACGATTCCGTGTATAAAGTGATGCCTCCCATCAGGAGCGAAAAAGATAGGCAAGCCTTGATTGAAGGTTTAAAAGATGGAACAATTGATTGTATTGCTTCGCATCACCGTCCGCAAGAATGGGATGCCAAAGCCAAAGAATTTGAATATGCATCAGATGGTATGAATGTACAAGAATTGAGTTTTGCTATTGCCCATAATGCCACAAATGAGACCTTGACCATAGAACACATCATTAAGTCATTGGCCAATAATGCAAACACTATATTTGGTCTTAATAAGGATGCCGTGCAGGAGGGCGCTTGTGCCGATTTTACCTTGTTTACTGTAATGGAAAGTACCCAACTAAACGAGATGAAGTCACGCGTGCGCAACAATCCATTTTTGGGTAAAAGTCTTTTGGGTAAAGTGTTGGGTATTGTAAAATGTGATACACTTGTGATGAACAACTAAGTACTAATCAAAGAAATTATGAGTCAGAATTTTGAAATCAATGCGCATGAATCTACAGAACCGGTAAGCAAATATGCCATAGCTATACGCTATGGATTGATGACTGGATTTCTTTCTATGTTTTTAACCACCATCAATTTTTTATACCTACTTAAGATAAGTTATGTTGCATTTTTAGTAGGTGGTTTTTTAATGTTTGCGGTGCCAATATTTTTGTATTGGATTGCTGCCACACGTCAAAGAACATACTTAGGTGGATTCATTACACTTAAAGATGCATTTCAGGTTATTTTTATTGTTGTTTTAATTTCAATGACCATAAGTACTATTTACGGTTTGATCTATAATAAATATATCGACCCCGATTTTATCACCCGCATGAAAGAATCAATGCAAAGTTTTTTTGAAAAAATGAAAATGCCTGAAGATAAAATGGATGAAGCCCTTGCGAATGTTGATAATGCAACCGCATCTGCTACCAAACCTTCAAAGCTATTTTACAGCCTTGCACAAGGTATTATTTTTCAAAGCATTTTTGGTTTTATAATTGCTTTATTGGCTAAGAAAGAAAGAGTACAAACACCACAATAAACTCCTGTATTTATTTATATGAATCTCGACCTATCCATAGTAGTTCCCTTGTACAACGAAGATGAATCTTTGCCAGAATTGATGGCTTGGATTGATAAGGTGTGCACCGAAAATAAATATGCTTATGAGGTGATCATGGTGGATGATGGCAGTAAAGACAATAGTTGGCAGGCGGTGCAAGCCTTGGCCCAACAATACAATACCATTAAGGGCATAAAGTTTCAACGCAATTATGGTAAAAGCCCAGCTCTTAATGAGGGTTTCAAAGCGGCACAAGGGAATGTGGTTATAACCATGGATGCCGACTTGCAAGATAGCCCAGATGAAATTCCAGAATTGTATGCGATGATTATGAGTGGCGAATACGACCTTGTGAGTGGTTGGAAAAAAGTACGCTATGACAATGCGGTAACCAAAAATTTGCCTTCAAAATTATACAATGGCGTCAATCGATGGATATCGGGTATTAAATTACACGATATGAATTGTGGCCTCAAAGCCTATCGGAAAAAGGTCGTTAAAAGTATTGAGGTTTATGGCGAGATGCACCGTTTCATTCCTGTAATTGCCAAGCAAGCAGGATTTGACAAAATAGGGGAGAAGGTAGTTGTACATCGTGCCAGGAAATATGGCGTTTCTAAATTTGGGTGGGAGCGTTTTATCAATGGCTTTCTAGATTTATTGTCTATTCAATTCATTACTCGTTTTGGCAAAAAACCCATGCACTTTTTTGGTTTATATGGAACCTTGATGTTTATGCTGGGCTTTGGAATGACACTTTATTTAATTGTTTCAAAATTCTTTTTTGGGGGCAGTATGATTAATAAGCCTGCTTTTTATATCGCTCTAACCACTATGATTTTGGGAACCCAATTTTTTCTGACTGGTTTTATTGCCGAACTTATTTCGCGCAGTGCTGCTGATCGCAATAATTATTTGATAGAAGAAAAGCTGGGTATCAAAGACTAAATTTTTTTACTAAAAAAAACCTTAACTAGGCTATGCGTTTATTTAAATTATTATCCATTTTACTGATCATTTCAAGCATAAGTTCCTGCTGCATTAAAGAAAAAACATGCTCTATTTTGACTTTTAAAAATCTAGAGCTCATTAATTTTTCGGCAGAGGATGCAACAGGAGATTTGATATTGACGGCCTATCAAGCTAATACAAGTTATACCCAGCTCAAAAATATAATGAAATTCAAGGGTGAGGCTACTAGTGATGCTAAAATTTTTAAAGTGAATACTCCTGAATTAAGTGCGGCAGATGAATATCAGCTTGAAATAGTAAAAACAGGCGTTAAATATCGTATTGGAAGTTTCACGGTCGAAAAAGTTTCTTGCGGGAAATGTTTTATGCGTAGTAACAATCAGTTTGGTTATTCTTTAAACGGCTACACGGTTAATGGTAGGAGCTATAATTACGATGGAAAACTCTTAATCGTGAAATAGTGAATGATCGCAAAAGCAATTGATTTAGCCGTATTAAAAAATTATGTTACTCCAACTTTCCATAAATAATTATGCCATTATTGATCGGCTAAGCATTGAGCCTGATAAGCATTTGAATATTGTTACAGGCGAAACAGGTGCTGGAAAGAGTATTATACTAGGCGCTTTATCGCTCATTTTGGGTGAGCGTGCAGACACCTCTGTACTCATTAATAAAGAAGCTAAATCTATTATTGAAGCAAGCTTTGATGTGCGCGAAAATCAGGCCTTTAAAATCGCTTTGAAGGAAGCCGAACTCGATGAAGAAGACCATTGTATCATCCGAAGAGAGATCAATAGTGCGGGTAAATCAAGGGCCTTTATAAACGATACTCCAGTTACCCTTTCTGTTTTAAACAAGCTTACTGCTTTGTTGGTTGATTTGCACCAACAATTTGACAATCATGCCATCGAAGATGATTTGTTTCAATTGTCTGTGGTGGATGTATTGGCACAAAATGCAATCATTAAAGATCAATACCAAGTCGTTTTTAAGCAGTTTCAACAAGTAGTGCAAGAACTGAACGCTAAAAAAAATCAGCAGGCTCAATGGCAAAAAGATGCCGATTATAAACAGTTTTTGTATGATGAATTGGAGCAAATTAATTTCCGGCCTAACGAAATAGAAGAAGCAGAAATCCAATTAAAGCAATTGAATGCTGCCGAAAAAATCATTTCTATTTTACAACAAGCGCGATATGTACTCGATGAAGGTGATATGCCCTTAGCCAACGAAATTCGCCGCCAAGCCCAGCAATTGCAGAGTATTGCCGATGTCTTTCCCGAGGCGCATTTATTGCAGGAGCGCTTAAATTCTATTTATGCCGAAGCGAAAGATATAGCTAGTGAATTAGAAAATGCAGAAGGTAAAATTAGCCTCAATCCAGAGCAGATGGCCCGTCTCGAAGAGCGTATGGATGCCGGAATAAAATTGCAGAAAAAGCATGCTGTGCAAAGCACCAATGAACTGATTGACATTTTTGAAAGCCTAGGGCAAGAGTTAAAAGCCACGCTCAATCTTCATGAAGAAATTGAGGGGCTCGAAAAAAGAAAATTGGAATTGAACGAATCTTTGCAAAAAACTGCTTCGCAGCTATCGGCATCGCGTCAAAAAATTGCCCCTGTAATTGCTGAACAGATAACAACATTATTATCCGAAGTGGGCATGCCCAATGCTCAGTTTACAATAAGTATTTCACATCTAGCCAAGCCAAATGTCAATGGCGTGGATGACATTTCTTTTCAGCTCGACGCCAACAAAAGTGGACAATTTCAGCCTGTTTATAAAGCCGCTTCGGGTGGCGAAATGAGCAGAATAGCTTTGTGTATTAAATCATTAATTGCCCGTGCCATTCACTTACCCACATTGATTTTTGACGAAGTAGATACGGGCATTTCGGGCGAGGCTGCCCGTAAAGTGGGAGCATTGCTTAAAGACTTGGCTCAGTACCATCAAGTGATTTGTATCACCCATCAGCCGCAGGTTGCCGCTAAAGGATCTACTCATTTTTATGTTTATAAAGAACAAGGCAAAGAAGGTAAAATCAATACGCAAATACGAGTTCTAGACCCTGAAGAAAAAATTGTAGCCATTGCCAAAATGATTGGTGGTGAACAACCCAGTGAGGCCGCATTAAACAATGCCCGTGAATTGGCTGGTTTGTAATTGTTGCGGAAAGATTCTTTGCCCTTTTAGGTACAAGCAATTCATTTCAAAGATATATTTGTGAAAATTTAAATTTCATGAATATCAAGAGTGCCCTGTCTGCTTTTTATACTGTACTATTCTCCCTTTCAACTTTAAGTACCTATGCGCAAGCTGTACCTCATGCGCGTGTAAGCACTGTGGTACAAAAAGGTCAAATAATTGAGTTTACAATCGAGTCTTCAGAGGCTTTTTACGTTGGTGGAAACGTTTTCTTGTTACATATCGGCAACACTGTTTTTGATCAATACCATCAAACTGATGCAGATAGCAAGGGTAAGTTAAGCTACTTGATACCATTGAGTGATTTTGCTCCATTGCTTGATGGTGAAAAAATGTATCTCACTTATGGTGCACTAATGGCGCCCAATAGCACTGATCAAGACTTACAGAGGCTATGTGCCGACAATCCACATGCTGCAAAATATTTAGGTGTCTTCAGTACCAAACTGTTGAAGAAATAATCCATCGGCTCGCGCAATAAAAAAGCTTTTGTCTTTTAATGCCTATTCAATTATTAATTCATTATTGCACTTGTATTTAGTTCATCAAATAAGCTGCATTTTACCCTCCATAAACAAATTTTATGTTCCCTATTAAGTCATTGATATCTTGCATAACCCTATTGTTGTGCTGCTTTTTGTATAACAATACGCATGCGCAGAGCACACCCGACCCGGGTCTTGGAGGTAGCTATGCGGTTGCTAAAGATACCTTCGACCTCGGCGACTTGGCTTATAAACCGGATAGTTTCCCCAATTTTGTAGAACTCCGTGGGTCCGTACATTATCCATCAAGCCTTGTTGGTGGACCATTTCCTGTTATTATTTTATTGCACGGAAGGCATGTAACTACTTATAGAACCTCTGCTCCAGGTACGACATCCCTTTCTTGGCCACCGGCTGCCGGCTTTCAAAGCATCATTAGCTTTGATGGATACGATTATTTTGCACGGACTATGGCTAGTCATGGCTATATCGTTATTTCAATATCTGCAAATGCTATTAATGCTGCAGATGCGGCCTTAAGTGATCGAGGAATGAATGCCCGCGGTCAATTGGTCCAAAAGCACCTCGACATCTGGAAAGGCTACAACACGGCTGGTGGGGCACCCTTTGGTGCAAGGTTCGTTGGTAAATTGGATATGACGCGCATTGGTACAATGGGCCATTCGCGCGGAGGAGAAGGTGTTGTTTATAATGCTTTACTCAATCGTTCTTTAGGCAGTCCTTATGGTATCAAAGCTGTTTTGACTTTGGCTCCTGTTGATTTTTATCGTAAAAAATTAAATGGAATCCCATTGCTCAATATTGCACCTTATTGCGATGGTGATGTTTCTGATTTGCAAGGAGTACATTTTTATGATGATGTCCGTTACAATGATATTGCCGATACTGCGCCTAAATATAATTTGTTGATGATGGGTGCAAACCATAATTTTTTCAATACAGTTTGGACGCCTGGTTCCTATATTGCTGGCACATCTGATGATTGGTTTTCTACTACCGATCCTTATTGTAGTGCCAATAGAACGGGTAATGGCCGACTGGATACTATTAAACAAAAAGCAGCTTTTAATGCCTATGCGGCTGCATTTTTTAGAATGCATGTTGGCGGAGATACTTCATTCGCTCCTATTTTAGAGGTAGAGGATATTTACCCACCTGTTTCGTCAAAATTAGATACGACACAGGTTTACATGTCCTATCATCCTGGTAAAAATAAACGTAAAGACATCAATAGAATTGACACTGCCAGCAATATTAGCGTCAATACATTGGGTGGCGCCGTAAGTAGTGTAGGCCTTACTAGTCCCATTATTTGTGGCGGCGGATTGACAATTCCATTGTGTAGTTTAAGCACGGCTATTGCCAAAGAGCCCCATCGTGGCACCCCTACCATAAAGGGTTTGGCGCAAATGTCTTTACGCTGGAATCATGATACAGATTATTATCAAAATGAAATACCAGTTGCATTTCAAAATACTACAATGTACCAAAGCTTAAGTTTTAGGACTACCGTCAACTACAGAGATACAAAACCCGTTGGCCGCGATTTAGATTTTTCGGTACAATTAATAGATTCTAATGGCAAATCTAGTAGCTTACCTGTTAGTCAATTTTCTGGCGCATTGTTTTTTCAGCCAGGTACCCAAACCAATATATTGCCGAAAACAATGTTCAATACCGTAAAAATACCCTTAATCAAATTCAAAGGAATTGACCAGTCTAAAATAAAGCATGTTCGGTTTTTGTTCAACAGGCAAGATAGTGGTGCCATTCTCGTTTCAGATATTGCTTTTGCAGATAATGTAAAACCTTGTGGTATTGTCGATGCAAAATTTAAAGACTCTTTAGGTAAAGGCTATGGCGTTTATTTCAAGGATTCTACACTTAAAAACAAGGAGGATTCACTTGCTTGGAGATGGTCATTTGGAGACCCGATTTCAGGTACAGCAGATACATCCTCTCTTGCTGATCCATTTCATTATTTTTCCGCATCGGGTACTTTTAGGGTTTGTCTATATGTAACAGCCTATCGCAGCACAGGTTTGGTTTGTAGAGATACCTTTTGTAAAAATGTAGTTTTGATGCCCAACAATATCAATGAACAAACAATAAGCCACATTAACATTTCACCTAATCCGACACAAGATTATGTTATCATCAATGGGGCTTTGGCCGAAGATGTTTTGGAGCTGCGTAATTTGTGTGGGCAAATAGTGATGACGAGTAAACTCGATCAAATACGTGTAGATTTACCTGCAAGCTTAAGTAATGGAATTTACGTTGCCTTTATCCGTTCGAAACGCGGCACCTTTATTCAGAAAATTGTTGTTGCGAGATAATAGATTACTTAGAAGGACTATACTCAAAAGCAATTTCATAAGGTGTATGGCGCAATTTAGGGTCAATATCCCCAATGGAAAGGTCTTTGGATTGTGGGGTAGGCTCGCAAACATAGTATTTTTTGTCTTTGTACACTATTGGTTTGCCATTTGATTTTTCAAATTGCACGGCAATGGTAACGTGTTTAGGATAGAGCAAAACAATCATCGGTATATTGTATATTTCTTTAACCAAAGCAAAAAATAAAGCTGCACGGTCGTCGCAATCACTATTCTTATACCATAAAGTTTGCTCAGGTGATAATCGCTTTTCTTTTCCAAAATGGGCTTGATCGTTTTGATAAGCAAAAGCATCGCGGGCAAAGCGCATCAAATAATCTACACCTTTTCTTTGGCTCATGTCTCTTACCGCTTTTTTGAGCTCTGGGATCAGCGAATTATAAGTTCGATTGCTCATCGGAATATTGAAATACGTTTCATAATCCACCACTGGATAATTCACAAAGATGTTCTGAATCTCAGGATTAACTTTTACTTTAAAAGTATAATTTTTATTATCGTAGTTAAATTCTAAATCCTTTTCATCATAATCTTCATGATCAAAATCGGGCATTTTAGTCACACGGTAGGAGAAGCTTTTACTAGCTAAAGGTATAGGGATATCTACCTGGAAAAATGATAAGGCGCTAAAGTCAATTTTACCCTCATAGTCGTGATAGTTTAGGCATACATATTGTTTATTGTCTTTTTTGTAAAAGGGAATGTCATAAATATTGTCTTCGCTTTGCACATAAAAAAGCATTTTGTTGCCACAAATGGCCAGTTGTGCATCGTATCCTGATTGGTATAGTAAAAACCATTTGAATAAGGTGTACAATTCAAAATTCTTTTGTTTAGGGCAAATCTGTTGCGCTGTTTTGCGGATGAGTTGGTAATAAAACCAATCATCTAGTTTGTTTTTGTCTTTGTAATAAAGGAGGTGATTGACCAAAGGACGATAATGTAAACTTTGGGCTTGAACAAAGAATGCTGTAATCGTTTCTTCGTTCACATTATTGGGGTCAAATAGAATAGTTTGAAAACTATCGACATTGAATTGCAGGGTATCGCCATAATACTCAAAGCCTATTTGTTTGCTGCCAGCATTGACCTGCCTGATGCTGAAGCAGAAAAAAATCAAGAATAATAGGCCATTTCGGATGTTCACTTTGAAAACACTTTTGTACTGTGTAGTCTAAAGTTATGAAATGGTAACAATTAATTAATATTAAATTTTGCAAGAAAATGCAAAGGTTTTAAATACTTGATATTTAGTTAATTGAAATTTTGCTTTCCCCTTGTTCTTGGCGGCTCTTGTAATCCAATACAATAAGTAAAGAAATCGTGAGGTAGAAAATAGCCCCGATTTTATGGGTTTCTATCAGTTCCGAAAAGAAATTATTGACAAAGGAAGCGGCAAAAACCATGGCCAATGCCATGGTGCAGGATCGGTAAAATTTATCTTTGAATCGATGATACACTTTTTGTGCCTGGGCAAAAAAGGCGAAAACCAATAGCCCATAAAGGATCATAGCGGGAATTCCTTGTTCTACCAACATCAACAAAAAGTAATTGTGTGTGGTAGATTTTTCAGGGTTACGACTTACATAAGTTACAAAGGAAGTGACCGTATAGGGCTTATAATAATAATAAAAGGAATTGGGCCCATATCCTAGTAAAGGCTCATCTGTACTCATTCTGATGGCTCCAATCCAGCGATACACACGTTCCATCGAACTCAAATCCTGGCCTTTAAAAGTAGCTATAATATGGTCTTTAAAGTTCTTACGCATATAAGTACGCGTATAGTCAGGACGATAATCGATAAAGGTATTTTTGTTGGCCGCATAGGCTACGATAAAGAGGATAAAGGCGTAGAATATCGGCATGATGTAATTCACCAATTTCCACCTTATAGCCACTAGTATCGTAAAGGAAAAAACAATCGCCAATACCGCTGCACGTGCATAAGCCAGATTGACGGCCACCAAATAAAAAATGATAAGCCCTCCCAAAAACATTCTTAAAAACAAACCTTTGCCCCGGCACAAATAAAAGGCCACAAAGAGCATCGGCAAGGTCATTGATAAAAAGGTAGAATAATCAACGTGGTTGTAAAATAAATACCGAAGAGCCACTTGGATTTTCTCGAAGGAAAAACCCAATTTCCAATGCTTGTAGAATACCACTAACATCAATATGGTAGTGGGTATGAGAATCAAAATAAAAGCTTTGCGCCAATCTTTTTTTTCTTTAAAAATAAAGATTGGAATAATAAAGAAGGAGGCCAGAAACCAAGTTTTAGCCGCCAAAAATTTCACTGAAAAGAAGGGTTCGTGGGAATAAATAACGGTGACAATAAGCCATAAATATTGCGCTGTCACAATTAGGGTAAGTGGATTGCGCCAAAACCATTGGGGGATTAGGGTAGGCTTGCTCGCAATCAGTGCTATTGTCATCAATAAGAAAAGCCACATCATCGGTTCGTCGGGCAAGGATGTCGACAAGCTATCTCCCAAAAACCAAACTTGTATAGAGCAAGGGATGAAAAAAAGCATCATCCAAAAAGCTGTTTTCCAATTAAAAAACAGCAAGGCAATAAACAAAAGTCCAAAGGGTACCGCTAAAAAAATGGGATTGCCAAAGCCTGAAAACAAGGCAGCACAGACAATAAGCAAGCTGATGCCTGCAATGTGTATGTTGCGTTCTTGGGGCAATGCCTGCATAATTAATTAGCGGTTGGTGTTGGCCAAAGCCTTGATGTAAGCAGTAAATGAAAACAATAATACGCTAAAGAAAAAGGCTGCCAAAGCACAAGCTAGGGTAGTGAGTACAAATCCTAATCCAGATGCTTTGTTAGGGGTAGATGGGGTGGACACATAGTGTAAAATGGCCAATTCATCATCATTGATTGTGCTGAGTTCATTGGCTGTGGCCATCAATTCGGCACGGCTTACCACCAATTGATCCTTAATAGATTCTATGTTTTGGATGATTTCTACACCCTCAGCAGGGTTGTTTTTGCCTGCAGCAGAAATGGTATTGACTAATAAATTTTGGCGCGTTGGGCTAATGATGTCATAAATCTGATAACGCTGACGTAGGGCAATCATCGAATCGGTATACAATTTAATTTGAGCATCTAAAGCCTGTATTTTTTTATTTACACGGTCCTTAGCATTTGTTTTCACTACCGACAGATAGTTGCGAAATTTAAAGTCGGTAACTTTTACAATAGCATCCAATACTTGTGCCGAACGCTTGGCGTCTACATCGGTGTAGCTGCACATAATGCTGGCATTTTCGGTGCGTTTTGATTCAAAATTTTTACGGAAACGTGCACTCATGGCCGCGCGGTGTTTAGGATTGCCATAATCCAATACATAAGCACCATATAGGCCACAGAGGGTAATTACAGAATCTTCTACATCTTTTGAGGCAATCATTGTCATCACTTTATCCACGTCTCCTTCTGTACCAAAATAATCGACAAAACGCATATCGCCTTGCGAGCGACGAAGGATATGGTTGCGGTCGCCATAAAGCGGATTCAGCATATATACCTCAGCATCTGCTTGGTATTCTTTGTCTTTGATTTTATAAGCAACAGCGCCAATAAGTGCTGTAGTAATCGTGATGCCTAATATTAATGTAGCATTGCGCTGAATCACTTTTACTATTTCCACCAAATCGAATGTGGGTGTATTCATTTATTTATTTTTTTCGAGCGTAAAATTATTGGCAACAAGGGCAAGCTGCCTTGGCTTGCAAATTAAGTTTTAAATATGAATTAAATGATGGTTTCGCCCGCTTGCATTTTTTCGGCATTCTCGGCAAATTGTAAGGCCGATAGCATCTCTTGGATATCACCATTCATAAAAGCATCTAAATTATATACCGTCATATTGATGCGGTGGTCGCTCACTCGACCTTGCGGATAATTGTAGGTGCGTATTTTGGCCGAACGGTCACCCGTGCTCACCAAGCTTTTACGCCGAGAAGAAATCTCATCTTCATGCTTACGCACTTGCTCTTCGTAGAGTTTGGTTCGCATCATATTGGTTGCCTTTTCGCGGTTACCTAATTGCGAACGTTCTGTTTGGCAAGTAATAACAGTGCCGGTAGGTACGTGGGTGAGGATAACTTTCGTTTCTACCTTGTTTACGTTTTGTCCGCCCGCGCCACCACTACGAGCGGTTTCCATTTTCAGGTCGCTTTCTTTCAGTTCAAAATCTATTTCTTCGGCCTCGGGCATGACTACTACTGTGGCTGCTGATGTGTGCAAACGACCGCTCGCTTCCGTTGCGGGAACACGCTGTACGCGATGCACACCACTTTCAAATTTCAAAGTCCCATACACGTCCTCACCTTGTACTTCTAATTGCACCTCTTTGTATCCACCTGCTGTACCTTCTGTTTCGCTAATCAAGCTCACCTTCCAGCCACGGCGCTCACAATAACGTAAGTACATGCGCATCAAGTCGCCGGCAAAAATACTGGCTTCGTCGCCACCAGTACCGGCACGTACTTCTAGCACGGCATTCTTTTCGTCTTGAGGGTCTTTGGGTATGAGTAATTGGCGGATCTCTTCTTCTAATGGCTCTAATTGTTGCGTTTGTTCCTCCATTTCGCTTTTGGCCATATCCCGAAGCTCGGGATCACTTTCTGTTTCTAGTACTTCTTTGCCAAAGGCAATGCCATCGAGGCAAGCTCTGTATTTGCGGTAGGGTTCAATGATTTTTTCGAGCTTGCGGTATTCTTTACTCACCGTCATAAAACGCTTGTTATCGCCCACTACTTCGGGGTTGGTAAGCGCAACACCCAAGTCGTCGAAACGCGCCTTGATGGCTTCTAGTTTTTCTATAATGGCACTCATATGTATTCGTTCTCTTATCCTTTTATGTGCAGGTGCGCAAAGGTAATTTTTTTAATTGGGAAAAATTCGGGGAAAGTTAGCAGCTTAGGGGATTGTGGAATTGAGATATGGATGGGAATTGGGGAGTAGATTGATGGAATGTATTTACTTTAAGATTCATTAAAAACTAATAATCTGGAATCCTGTGGTTAAATACAAGGGCTAAATCTAAATGTATGCCTTTGGATGGGTTCTAAAATTTTTAAATTCTTGATACAATGCCTTGTAGTATGGTTTTGATACAATACTGTTACGATGGTTATTCATCAGCAATCTGTAGCCCTACATCTTGTCAAAAAAACGAACAACCTAAGTATAATAGTTTAATTAAAATATTATTATAAATTTATTTTAGATTTAATAATAAATATTATAACTTTGAAAAAATATTTTAAAATGTTCAAAAAGTTTACCCTCACTGACAAGCTTTTATTTGTTGCTGCGTTATTATCCTTAATATTTTCTGAAGTGCTTTATTTCCAAGGGGAAAAAGCTGACGGAACTTTTATTGGAATTTGGGTACCCTCTATTTTAGCATTTGGGATTTATTTAAAACTCATAAACAATGAAAAAAATGATTAAATTTATTCCCTACTTTGCTGCATTGATTACGATTATTTTTAGCGCGGGTTTTGCTCTTGCAATTCTTTCAAACGGCAAGAAAAGTTAATTTTCAGCACAGGTATTAATTTAGTGCCTATCCTTTTTTATATCAGCTGTGCGCTCAAGCCAAAATGTTGGACCAGTTAAGGTGTTTTAGAAATATTTCGACTTACTAATTCATGCCTAGTGGTATAGGCTCTGCGTATCAAAGCTCTTTTCAGCTATTCAATAATCCTTTGATTTCTTGCGGTATAAATCCTATTTTCCCTTTTTCAATTTGTCGTTTAAATAACACCAACTTGTCCAAAACGATCTTTTTTAATAGATATCCTCTTCTTGGTAATATATTGTCTTCGTTTGCTTGTATTTAGATAATAAAATTAAGTTTAGCCTATTTCTTTGCCATTTTTTGTGAAGTTTCTTAATTTCACTTTTTTTAAAACCAGTAAAATTTCATTCCCATGAAAAGTAATCATAAGGCCATCGCTATTTTGACATCTCTAACACTCGGTTTGACCCTTTTTACCCAATGCAAAAAGCAAGAAGCAGATATTGTTGAATGCACGGGTGTCACCCCGACATATACGAGCAATGTAAAGGCAATTATGAATGCACATTGTGCTACATCTGGTTGTCATAATGCTTCCTCCAAAAAATCAGGTTATGATTTAAGCTCTTACGAAAGCACCAAATCGGCTGCGGGAAACAAGGCTTTTGTAGCCTCTATACAGCATAAATCGGGCTATAGTAAAATGCCTCAAGGGGCCTCCAAATTGTCTGATGCCGATATCAAAACTGTGGCTTGCTGGGTTCAGAACGGAATGCCCAATTAATCCTACTACTGGTCAATTCCTTGCACTGTAGATTCCGCTAAAGGGCAGATTTTAGTCTGTGGTAAATTACCTTTTCTGGTAATGATGTGGCCATTAATAATTCCATTCCACAAAAAGAGCCGCATTGTGCTCTTCGGGAATGTCTAATTGGTTGATGTCCATAAAATGGATCAAGTTGTTGTTGGCTTCAACTGTTTTGTGTCGAATATTATCGATCAACAAGGCGCAACTAGGGAAGGAGCTCAAGAAACTACTAGACTTCATCAGCTTATTGGGGACCTCTTTGATGGCTTGTGGCTCTTTATATGTAATCATTGATTTGTGCAATACATTTTATGAATGAGCTTAGTCGATATTGAAGCATACTGCAAGGCAAAGATGCGATACCAAGGTTATCGAATTGTTATAGGAAGATGACCAAATCTTGTAGGATTCCAAGAAATTATGTTCTTCAATTTTTTGTTAGCTACCTACAATAGATCCACTTCATCTCTTTTCCGTCTAGAGCCTTGGAAGCGCCAAAAGGCAATCATTTTCCTCTAAATAATCCATTTTATGGACAGCGGTAATGCGCGCAATACGGTTAGACTTTTTCATTACTTTTCAAATTGAGTTTTTGCTTGAATGGCAATGTGTTTTTTTAGTATTTTTTGAAATAATCTAAAACATAGGCATTCATTTGTGGCGTCGTCATTGTATCGGTTGTTTCGGCTACCATGTGTATGTTTTCAAACTTGTGGTTATCCTTTAAGACATTCATCAATTCTTTTTGGCATCGGTAGGTCCAAACAATAGCACATGATGATACTGTTCCATAACATCAGCCATTTTGTTGTAAAAGTTGGCCTGTTGTTGTTGTTCTTTATTATGGGCAGTATGTTTTGCCTGCTGCAAATGGGCTTGCATGTCTTGATGGCTCAAATCATTATTCAATTTTTGATTCTGTACACCCTCGCTTGTGTACTCAATTAAATGTGCATTGGTATGATCCATCCAGATGCCTAGATTTTTCTTTGTTTCATTTTTTTTCATTTTTAGTTGATTAGTAATTCCATTCCTTGTAGCTGTTCCATATGGTATTGAAGCAGCATTTGCTTGTGATGCAGGATGATTGGCTCTGCTGCTAATAGGCAGTTTCGATGCAACACTTTCGGTGTAGTATTTTTCTTTTTTTGAATGCTAAAATTCATCAAGTTGCTTAGTTTCATTTCTTGTATTTTTTGTCAAGACATTGCCTATTCAAAGCTTATGAAGGTAATGTATAAGGCAAAGGTGGTTCATTTAGCTATGGCTATCATTACACAATACAATTGATTTTTTGTACAATTCACACAGTCCTTTATTGGCTATTATGATGATGAACATGCAGTCCAGAATTTTTGATTGCGGCATGCAGGCTAAGCGGCATCTATGTAAATGTTTACACAAAAAAAATGCTGCACTTTCGTACAGCATTTTCAACGTTCATTTATCTATTTTTAATTAACTAAAGGCGTCTTTTATTTTATCAAAAAAACCCTTGTCGTCTTTTTCAGAAGCCGCATCTTCCGCGGGTTTAAAGTTGGGTGAATTTTGAAGCTTTTCTAACATTTCGCGTTCTTCTTTTGTAAGGGTTTGTGGCGACCAAGTGTTGATTTCTACTAATTGATCTCCCTTTTCGTAACTCTGAAATGCAGGGAATCCTTTTCCTTTGAGTCGGAAAATTTTACCACTTTGGGTGCCGGCAGGTATTTTAATTTTGGCACGTCCATCGATGGTGGGTACCTCTACCTGAGTGCCCAATACCACATCGGGGAAGGTGACGAATAAGGGGAAAATTACATCTAAGTCGCGGCGCATTAATTGCGGATGTTTTTCTTCTTCGATTAGAATAAGCAAATCGCCTGCGGGTCCGCCACGTTCGCCCATATTGCCATTACCGCTCATGCTTAATTGCATGCTATCTTGCACTCCGGCAGGTATGTCCAAGCTAATTGTTTCTTCTCCATAAACGCGACCTTCGCCTTTGCAACTGGTACATTTAGCGGATATACTCGTACCATCTCCATTACAGGTAGGGCAGGTGGTAACTGTTTGCATCTGACCCAAAAAGGTGTTTTGCACACGGCGTACTTGGCCACTACCCCCGCAAGTTCCGCAGGTTTTTATAGAGCTTTTATCTTTAGCGCCATTGCCACCGCAGGGCTGGCAAGTGACATATTTTTTTACTTTGATTTTTTTAGTGGCACCATTGGCTATTTCTGAAAAATTCATTTTCAGTTTTACACGTAAGTTGGCACCCCGCGTGCCACCACCTTGCCTGCGGCCACCACGGCCACCGCCTCCACCAAATCCATCGCCAAAAATGTCGCCAAAATTGGAGAAAATGTCATCCATATTCATGCCGCCAAAACCGCCTTGGCCACCCCCACCGCCTGGTCTTCCTGCATTGCCCATGCTGTGCCCAAATCGGTCGTATTGAGCTTTTTTATCAGGGCTACTGAGTACTTCATAAGCTTCAGCAGCTTCTTTAAATTTTTCTTCTGCAGCTTTATCACCTGGGTTGCGGTCAGGGTGATGTTGCATCGCTATTTTGCGATAAGCTTTTTTAATTTCATCAGCACTAGCTTGTTTGCCTACGCCTAGTATTTCGTAATAATCTCTTTTTGACATTGATTAAAATATATTATTTACCCACCACTACTTTGGCGTGGCGGATTAGTTTTTCGTTTAGGTAATATCCTCTTTCTATGACATCTACCACTTTGCCTTCTAATGCAGGTGTAGGTGCTGGTATTTCTGTAATCGCTTCGTGCAGTTCTGCATCAAATTCCGAACCCGCTCCTGTTTCCATTGCTTTGAGTCCTTTGGCTGTCAAAATCGAATTGAGCTTGCCCAGTACCAAAGCTACCCCTTCTTTTACAGCTTGTAAGTCTGTAGCGGTTTCCATGGTTTTGCTTGCGCGCTCACTATCATCTAGCACAGCGATAAGACTTTGCATCAGGTCTTTTGTAGCGGTTTGTATGGTTTCAATGCGCTCTTTAGCGCTTCGTTTTCTGAAATTGTCAAATTCTGCCACAAGGCGCAAATATTGATCTTTAGAATTATTCAGCTCTTTGCGCAGTTTTTCCTCTTCTGATATTTCTTCCACTAAGGTATCTTCTACAGCGGTTTCGGTAGTTTCCTCACTGTTGCTTGGTGCCAAATTGTCTTCGTTCGGTAAGTCTTGTTTTACTTCTTGCTCATTCATAACTTTCTTTTTTTTGAATATCATACTAGCTACTATAAGTGCAAAAATATTGCCAAATTAGTTATTGGGGACAAATTGTCAGAATTATAAAGCAATTGCGACAAAACTTGTTGTTGTCCATAGCCCTGAGAGTCGATAAGAATCCTCTATTTTGGCTTTTTATTTTTCATATTTCATTAACCGTTTTACCATTACATTTGTCAGACTTATCATTATTTACAGCGCGTTTATGTTACATTTCATGAAATACAAAATTGGCATACCTCTATTAGTTATTGCGGCATTGGCTGCTTTTTTTTCATTTAAATACATCAACGAGGACGTACGCAGCGGTTCAGAAAGAAAAGCTTTGATTTTGAACACGGTAATGGGTATTATCCAAGAAGGGCACTTTTCTCCTCGAGCTATAGATGATAGTTTTTCGAATAGAGTTTTTAACAAGCTTGTTGAAACATCAGATTTTGAGAAAAAAATATTTACGAAAGAAGATATAAAAACGCTTGAACAATATCGTTTTAAAATAGATGATCAAATAAAGGCCTCATCCTTTGAATGTTACGATTTGTTTAGTAAAACCTATTCGAAGAGAAGTGTGCAAATCGAGCAGTTTTTTAAAGAAATTATCAAGACGAATTTTACATTTGACGGCCATGAAGAAATCATGCTTAATGCTGATAAGATAGATTTTGCAGCTAATGAAAAAGATTTGAAAGAGCGTTGGACAAAGTACATCAAATACCGAGTGTTAGCAAAATACATGGAATTGAAAAAAATTCAAGAGGACGAAAAGGCAAGACGAGATACGCTCACGACCAAAGACACCACAAAATTCGTAATGAAGTCGGATGCCGAATTGAGAGCTTCGGCTAGAGGTAAGGTAGACACCAATTTGCAAAAATATTTTACCAAACTCAATAAAAGTAAAGATGATGATCGCTTTGCTTTGTACATAAATGCCATCACACTTTGCGAAGACCCACATACTGATTTTTTCCCCCCTCGTGAAAAGAAGAATTTTGATGTGCAAATGTCTGGTGAGTTTTATGGCATTGGTGCTCAGTTAAAACCAGAGGATGATAAAATAAAAGTTGCGTCAATTGTGCCCGGCAGCCCTAGTTGGAAACAAGGTGAACTTAAAGCCAATGATGAAATTATAAAAGTAGGGCAGGGAAGTGCAGAGCCTGAGGATATTCAGGGTTATGAGCTAGAAGATGTAGTACAAAAAATTCGTGGAGAAAAAGGCACTGAGGTTCGCTTAACCGTTCGTCGAGTGGATGGTTCTATAAAAGTTATTCCCATTATTAGGGGTAAGGTAGCTCTCGAAGAAACTTTTGCCAAATCGGCTATTATTACTACCGAAAAAGGCAAGATGGGTTATATTTATCTCAGTGAATTTTACAGCAATTTTAATAGTGCAGATGGCCGTCGCTCTGGCGAAGATGTGGCTAAAGAGGTAGCTAAATTGAAAGAAGAAGGCGTTAAAGGAATCATTCTGGATCTTCGATACAATGGAGGTGGTTCGCTCAATGACGTAGTCGATATGGCAGGTATATTTGTTGGTCCTGGTCCGGTGGTGCAAGTAAAAACTAGTGAAGCACAACCCATGATTTTGAAGAGCAGAATTCCCGTTAGTTATGACGGACCATTTGTGATTATGGTTAATCAAGGTAGTGCCTCTGCATCTGAGATTTTGGCAGCAGCTATGCAAGATTATAAACGTGCTGTTATTGTGGGGAGTCCTACTTTTGGTAAGGGTACTGTACAGAAACAAATCCCTGTTGATGAGTTTATTGATCAAGTTATTCGTTTAAAAATGATGAATGAAAATCAACCCGAAATTGGTTCCTTGAAATTGACCATTCAAAAATTTTATCGGGTCAACGGAGGAAGTACACAACTGAAAGGGGTAACGCCAGATATTGTTATTCCTGATTTGTATAGTGAGATCGAAATTGGTGAGCGCAAGGATAAAGCCGCATTGCCATATGACGAGATAAAGCCTGCACAATTGCCCAATTTACCGATTGCAGAAAATGCCCAAGCTTTTAAATCAAATATGGCTGCAGCCTCTTTTTGGGCAGGTTCTTTTGATATTGCTCAATTGAAAGCGGCTAGTCAACAAAGAATTTCTAGCAGTAAATCATTTGAAATCATCAAAGAAAATGCCAAAAGATTAAAGAAATTGGAGGAAGAAAATATTGTTTTTTTAAATGAAGCAAAATTTAAAAAACAACAAGATGAAAATATGGCCTTATCTAAAAAAATGGAAGAATTAGATAAGTTAAGTACACTTTTAAATATTGATAATTTAGGAAAAGATAAGCTTGTTATCGCTGCGGATACAGCTCGTGCCGAAAGAAATAAAAATTGGCTTCGATTGCTTAAAAAAGACATTGTTTTGTCGGAAGCGGTCAGTGTTTTGAAAGATATTGAAGCTAAAAAATAAGGGTCCCATATTGTATTCTGGTCTGATGGCCCAATTGCCTAAATGTTAAATCTACATTTAGGCAATTGTCTTTTTAGGGCTTGTTGTTTATCTTCGCAAGTGTTCAAGATTAGAAATAATAACAAGGTTAATTTTCTTTTCACTTAAAAACAGCAATGCGTATAATGACGAAGAAAAAAAAATGGTACACCTTGCTGATCACTTGGCTTGTGGTCTTAGTTAGTAGTTGTAATTCGGCACATGAATTAATGGAGCCCATCTCTCTATCTGTAAATAGAACGAGGATGGAAACCCCCTTGAGTGCAGATCTCATTGCAAAAAGTAATTTGGGAAACAAAAAAGCTCCTATAGAGAAAAACTTTGTTACCTCCCTTAATAAATTTTTGAACCTAAAGTATGCTAATATGTTGGGGGTATTGCCCCAAGTCATTACCAATGACCTTTTGTATAGTTTCATTGATGAGTGGTATGGCACAAGGTACAGGCTCGGAGGTACTGATAAATCAGGTATAGACTGCAGTGCTTTTGCGCAACGATTGTATGCTCGGGTGTTTAATATTGGTTTATTTCGTACGGCCGCCGAACAGTTTAAAGTTTGCCATTCTATTTGGAATAAAGAAGAATTAAATGAGGGGGATTTGGTTTTTTTTAATATTCGGTCTAAGCGCATTTCGCATGTAGGCATATATCTTATCAACGACTATTTTGTGCACTCATCTGTAAGTAATGGGGTAATGATTAGCAAGTTGAGTGACACTTACTGGCGAAAATATTATGCTGGTGCGGGTAGGGTCCCCAAGGGAAAAATGAGCTTAGTTCCTGAAAAGAACACCGAACAGAGCACTATGAATTAGTTATTGAAACCGACATGTTGACTTGTCGGTTTTTTTATTCCAAACTTTTTAAACTTCGTTTAGCCGTGGCAATAAATCCTGCACTTACTACTTGATGCTCTAAAGCATCTTTGATAATATGGATCAATTCGTTTTTTAGTTCAGGGTATGTGTGACTCAAATTGCATAATATCTCCATTGAAAAGCAACGAACAGCTACTGTTTCCTTAGGGTTCATTAACCACTTAAAGCACAAATTCATAATTGCTTCGTGCTGGTTTTGGGGAATGGGGAATTTGTGCAATATTCGAGTTAGGTTTCGCCTCACTGCCACATGTACATTTGCACGCGCACTTAGGGCAAGCATATCTTCGATATAAGGTGTAATCAGTTCAGAGTTTTTATCTGTAACTAAACTTAAAACCCATGCACTGCGTTGTACCACCTTCTGCTCGTCTTTTAAGAGCAATTGCATTAAAGCTCCGAAGCGTTGAGGATTATTGCCTATCCAATCGGCAATGAGCACTGCATTAGATTTGGAATGTTCACTTAATATTTGCTCACGAAGATTCATAAACTTTGGGGTATTTTAAAAGCACAATACAAAGGCAATTTTCAGTATTTTCGCCTTCCTTTCCAAAATAAAAATAAGCAATACCATTCAATGAGTTTTTTACCCTACGCACAATCTGTTGCGGCAACATTACAATTAAAAAGTAATGACGTTAACAGCGTCCTCGAACTTTTAGCAGAAGGGGCCACCATTCCTTTTATTGCTCGATACCGAAAAGATAAAACAGGTAATTTAGACGAGGTGCAAATTCAAGCAATCGAAGATGAAGCTAAATTGCAAAAAGAATTTGCCGAGCGTAAAGCCTTTATTGAAAAGACTATAGAGGATCAAGGGAAGATGACTGAAGCATTACAAGTTAAAATTAATGCGGCATTGACCATTGCCGTGCTCGAAGATATTTATTTGCCTTACAAACCAAAGCGTAAAACGAAAGCGCAAACGGCTAGAGAAAATGGCCTAGAGCCTTTGGCCCTAAAGATTTTTACACAGGAACAAATTGACCCGATTACTGAAGCTCAAGCCTATATTACAGAATTGGTTAAGACTGCTGATGAAGCTTTACAAGGAGCACGCGATATTATTGCCGAACTGGTAAACGAAGATGCAAATGCCCGAGCTAAAATGCGAAAGTTTTTTGAAGATACTGCTACCGTGCAAAGTAAAGTGCTAGCGGATAAAGAGGTAGAAGCTGCAAAATTCAAGGATTATTTTGAATTTTCGGAACCCATATCTAAAATCCCCTCGCACCGAATGTTGGCCATTCTTCGTGGGTTTATGGAAGGATATTTAAAAATGGATATTGCTCCCCAAGAGGAGGGGGCATTAGAAAAACTAGAAGCACATTTTATTCATCATCAAAATGCCACTAAGGGGCAGCTGCAAAAAGCGATTAAAGATGCCTATCGACGCCTATTACAACCCAGTCTCGAAAGTGAATTTCGGATGGCATTGAAAACAAAAGCAGACGAAGAGGCCATTAATGTATTTGCCGAAAACCTCCGCCAGTTATTACTTTCATCACCTGTAGGTAGTAAAAAAATATTAGCGATAGACCCAGGTTATCGTACCGGCTGCAAGGTGGTGTGCCTAGATGATACCGGTGCCTTGAAAAAAACAGAGCTCATTTATATCCACGAAAAAAATAACAAGTTGTTGGATGCTGAGCATAAAATTCGCACCCTAGTACAACAATTTTCCATTGAAGCGTTCGCTATTGGTGATGGAACTGCTGGACGCGAAACAGAGCAATTTATTAAAGGCCTTCAACTGAATTTACCTGTTTATTTGGTCAATGAAGATGGCGCTTCTATTTATAGTGCTTCTGAAATTGCACGTGATGAATTTCCTGAGCAGGATATTACTGTTCGTGGTTCGGTAAGTATTGGTCGTAGATTGATGGATCCTTTAGCAGAATTAGTTAAGATAGATCCCAAGAGTATTGGTGTAGGACAATATCAGCACGATGTCAATCAAACCCGTTTAAAGGAAAAACTGGATCAAACAGTAGTGAGTTGTGTTAATTTGGTTGGTGTCAATGTAAATACGGCGAGCAAGCATTTGTTGAGTTATGTTAGTGGAATTGGCCCTTCGATTGCCGAAAATATTGTACAGTATCGCAATGAAATTGGTGTGTTTAAAAATCGAAAACAGCTATTAAAAGTGCCCCGCCTAGGCGCTAAAGCTTATGAACAATGTGCTGGATTTTTACGTGTAAAAGGTGGCGAACATCCACTAGATGCTAGTGCTGTGCACCCCGAATCTTATGCGGTTGTAGAGCAGATGGCCAAAGATTTGAATGTTACGGTGCAGGATTTGATGGCTAATGAAAGTTTATTGCAAAATATTGCAGCTCAAAAATATGTGAACGAAAGTCTTGGTGCACTTGGGGTACAAGATATCCTTAAAGAATTAAAGAAGCCAGGACTAGATCCGAGGAGTGAGGCTCAGGCCTTTGAATTTGCTGCAATTTTTGGTATTGAAGATGTTTATGTGGGCATGATAGTGCCTGGTATGGTCACCAACATCACTCGATTTGGTGCCTTCGTAGATATCGGGGTGAAACAAGACGGTCTGGTGCATGTTTCGGAAATTGCCCATAAGTATATCAGCGACCCCAATGAAGTACTGAAACTCAACCAAGCCGTGAGGGTAAAAGTTACGGAAGTGGACATTGCTCGCAAACGTATTGCCTTATCTATTAAGCAAACAGAAGAAGCACCTTTGCGCAGTAGTCAGCCACAACAGGCTAATTTTAAAAAGGCACAAAACAAAGCTGTACCCAAAGAAATGAATCTAAATGATGCACTTAGTGCATTAAAGCAAAAGTTTGGTAAATGAGTGTAGCGCGTTTCCCTTTTGCCCAAATTTCTTTAACTTCGTTAAGGTACTTTAATCATTAAATTGAAACCCATGAAAAAAATATTTTTTCTTTTGTGTTTGTTTTGTTCAGTTGCTGTGGTTCAAGCCCAAAACACCTATAACAGCAGTGGTAGAATCGTAGCTAAAAAACCTGTTAAACAAAAAGGTTTTGATAGGGATAATCTTGTTTTGGGTGGTGACTTTCGCTTTAATGGTGGAACAGGCTATTTAAGTGCAGGATTAGCACCTACCATCGGCTATAAACTCTTTACTGATTTTTATGCAGGCGTAAAAATAGGTTATAGTTATGACCGATATAGGGTAGATCCTAGTATACTCCCTGCGGGTTCTGAGTCTAATTTGTTGACCTATAACACCTATAGTGGGGGCATATGGGCTAGATACCTCTTTATAGAGAGCATTTTTGTACATGCCGAATTGGAGTACAATATTTTTGACAATTATTTTTTTAATGACCTTACTGGCTTATTGGAGAAAAAAAATGTTGAATCGCCTAGTGCTTTATTGGGCGTAGGTTTTCGACAGCCCGTTTCTGATAGAATCAGTTTTAATGCCACGATTTTATTTGATGTTTTAAATGATCCCAATAGCTATTACACCTTAAGTGGTAAAGGAGGATTTGATTATAGAATTGGGGTGTTGATTGGGTTTTAAAACAACATTTTTCTCTTTCAAATAGCTTTGTTCTGGGGATGTAAAATACCGAACAAAGTCTTTTTGATTCGTTGATATAAAAGCCAAGCCATTCATCTTTATTTTTCATTTTTTTATTTTGATTTAATGCTTATTGCTATTATCCTCGCCTATTTTGCTTTATTGTTAGGCATTGCATTTTATACTTCACGTGATTCAAATAACGAATCTTTTTTTATCGGAAATCGGAAGTCCAATTGGATGCTTGTCTCTTTTGGGATGATAGGTACTTCGCTTTCTGGCATGACCTTTATTTCGGTGCCTGGAAAAGTAGGCGGTAGTGGCTTCGAATATTTTCAATTAGCAATTGGGTTTTGGTTAGGTTATTTTGTTGTCGCCTATGTGTTATTACCACTTTACTACAAAATGCAGTTAACCTCTATTTACACCTATCTCGATAATCGTTTGGGTACGGGAGCATATAAAACGGGCTCGATGTTTTTTATCCTGTCGCGCACAATGGGGGCTACCTTAAGATTGTATTTAGTTATCAAAGTTTTAGAGCAGTTTGTCTTGAAAGAAATTGGTATTTCATTTGAATGGACTGCTGTGTTGATTATGGTTTTGATTTTGCTATACACCTTGCGTGGAGGGGTAAAAACCATTGTTTGGACCGATACTTTACAAACCACATTTATGCTCTTGGCATTGGTGATTTGTGTTGTGTATATGTTGGGGCAATTAAATCTTAATGTGAATACTGCTTGGGCTGCCATGTCAGCACATCATTATACCCATACCTTTAATACGCATATTCTGGAAAGCAATCATTTTCTAAAGCAAATTATTGGAGGGGCATTTATCACCATTTCTATGACAGGACTTGACCAAGAGATGATGCAAAAAAACATCAGTGTAAGCAAACTTGAAGATGCACAAAAAAACATGTTGGTATTTGGATTTGTTCAAATGCTGGTTGTTTTTATTTTTCTTATGCTAGGTGGCCTATTATCGCTTTATGCAGCCGCACAAGGTATTTCGGCTAGTGGTGATGCTTTATTTCCCACTATTGCGGTACAAAGTGGCTTGCCCATTTTTGTGACGATTATCTTTTTAGTAGGCTTAATTTCTGCTTTATTTCCAAGTGCAGATGGTGCACTTACTGCACTTACTTCCTCTTTTTGTATCGACATTATAGGCATAAAAAGGAATGAAATTTGGACAGAAAAAAAGAAATCTACTATTCGTTATGCTGTTCATTATTCCTTTGCCCTCTTATTTCTTTTATGTGTCTTTTTCTTTCGGGTGATTGACAGTGGTTCTTTGGTTGATATTTTATTTAAAATAGCCAATTTTACTTATGGTCCTTTATTAGGTCTTTTCGCATTCGGAATTTTTACCAAAAGACATCTACAAAAGGTGCATCCTCTTTTGCTATGCTTAACGGCACTAGCCTGTACATTTGGTATTGATGTATTCAATAATCCCGCATTTTATATAAAATTAGTGGGCTTAAATGATATGGCTGCTCAAAGTTTAGAATCCCTTTCTGAGTCGATATTTGCTGGGTATAAAATTGGAAATGAATTATTGATTATTAACGCTGCCTTGACGTTTGGACTTTTATTTTTGTTTTCATCGCAAAAAGAAGATTTAAAAAAGGGTAATTCATAAACTATGACAAATTTTAAAAGTGGTTTAAAGCTCAGGGATTGGACAGAGACCAAGGCGCATTCGAGTTGGCAGATTTTTAAAATAATGGCTGAATTTGTGCAAGGATTCGAGGAGTTAGCCAAAGTTGGTCCTTGCGTCTCCATTTTTGGTTCTGCACGTACTGCTCCTGAAAGCAAGTATTATCAGTTGGCCGTAGATATCGCTAAAAGCCTATCTCAAGAGGGTTTTGGGGTCATCTCTGGTGGCGGTCCTGGTATTATGGAGGCGGCCAATCGCGGTGCGAAGCTAGCCGGTGGTCGCTCTGTAGGATTGAATATTGAATTGCCATTTGAACAATCTGCAAATCAGTTTATTGACCCTGATAAAAATTTAAATTTTGATTATTTCTTTGTGCGCAAAGTAATGTTTACTAAATATTCTCAGGGTTTTGTAATGATGCCTGGTGGCTGGGGAACCATGGATGAGTTTTTTGAGGTGGCTACATTAATTCAAACAAGAAAATTTACCCAAACACCAATGATCTGTGTGGGTAGTGCTTATTGGAAAGGTTTGTTTGATTGGATGCGTGAAACCATGTTGATAGAAGAACATAACATAAGCATTGGTGATTTGGAAATGATTAAAATATTTGACACTGCCGATGAGGTTGTTTCGTATATCCGTGAATTTTATACCCACAATAAATTGCAACCCAATTTCTGATGACTTCTATACTTTTTGACGAACAACTGAATCGATACGCTACAAAAATGAGCACTGATGAATTGCCCATTTTAACAGCATTAGAACGGGAGACCTATCGCAAAGAAATGCAGCCAGTGATGCTTTCGGGCCATTTGCAAGGCAGCTTGTTACAATTGCTGAGTAAAATGTTGCGTCCTTCAAGGATACTCGATATTGGTACTTTTACGGGCTATTCGGCTATTTGTTTAGCACAGGGTTTAGATGATTATGGATTGGTTCACACCATTGAATTGGAGGAAGAGCGCAAGGATATTGCACAAAAATATTTTGAAGATTCAGGTTATAGTGGTCAGATTATTGCTCATTATGGCGACGCCAGTATAATTTTAAAAGAGCTCAAAGAACCCTGGGATTTGGTATTCATTGATGCAGACAAGCCTAATTATGGTCTTTATTATGATTTAGTTTTTGAGCATTTGAAAATTGGAGGCATTATTGTTGCCGACAATGTATTGTTTGAAGGTAGGGTCTTATTGCCTGAAGAAGAGCAAGGCAAAAATGAAAAGGCCATGCATCAATTTAATCAAAAAATCAAATCAGATAATAGAGTAGAGGTTTTAGTATTGCCAATTCGTGATGGTATATCTGTTATTAGAAAGATTGTACTATAAATATTATTTTATGAAGAAAAGACTATTCCTTTTTTGTTTGTGCTCTATCACTTTTAGTTCCATTGCACAAAATAGTTCCTTTGATGAAAAAGCACGTGCTTATATAAGTCAATATGCATCTTGGGCTATCGAAGAGCAGCAAAGAGTTGGTATTCCCGCATCAATTACACTAGCACAAGGTATTTATGAAACAGGTGCAGGTGAAAGTGTATTGGCCACCCAGGCCAATAATCATTTTGGAATTAAATGTAAAAAAGAATGGCGTGGAGAAACTTTTGCACATACAGATGATGCACCCAATGAATGTTTCCGAAAATACAAAAGTGCCAAAGATTCTTATAAGGACCATTCTGACTATTTGAAAAACTCTGTGCGCTATGCCGAGCTTTTTTCTTTTGATGTGAGTAATTATATGGCTTGGGCTAAAGGTCTTAAAAAATGCGGTTATGCTACCAATCCGGCTTATGCCCAAAAGTTGATTAAAATGGTGGAAGATTATGATCTCCAACAATACACATTAGCTGCAAATGGACAAAGAAAAAATGAAATAGTGCCTGTTGTAGAAAAGGAGCTTAA
>JAIXWS010000007.1 GCA_027491165.1 Sphingobacteriales bacterium
AATTAAGCTACTTCAGCTTTTGCAGCCATGCGTTTCGCTCTTTTTTCGGCATAAGCACTTGCAGCTTCGCGTACCCAAGCGCCATTGTTATGGGCATTGTTACGCGCTTCTAATCTTTGTTTGTTGCAGGGACCATTACCCTTCACTACATTCCAAAACTCATCCCAGTTAATGGCACCGAAATCATAAGATTTTTTGTCTTCATTCCATTTTAAATCTTTATCGGGTATGGTCAATCCAATATATTCTGCTTGGGGTACGGTGGCATCTATAAATTTCTGACGCAACTCATCATTGGTATGGCGTTTGATTTTCCATTTCACTGATTGTTCTGTATTCGATGATTCTGCATCAGTTGGTCCAAACATCATTATGGCAGGCCACCACCAACGGTTCATGGCATCCTGTGCCATTTCTTTTTGTTCGGCCGAACCATTCATCAATGTCATCATAATCTCATAGCCTTGGCGTTGGTGAAAACTCTCTTCTTTACATACACGTACCATTGCACGGGCATAGGGTCCGTATGATGTACGACAAAGAGGTACTTGGTTCATAATAGCAGCACCATCTACTAACCAGCCAATAGCGCCCATATCGGCCCATGTAAGGGTGGGGTAGTTGAAGATGCTGGAGTATTTTGCTTTACCCGAGAGTAAATCTTCAATGGTTTGTAAGCGGCTCACGCCAAGGGTTTCCACCGCACTGTACAAATACAATCCATGACCAGCTTCGTCTTGCACTTTGGCCAATAGCGTTGCTTTGCGCTTTAACGATGGGGCACGGGTCAGCCAATTCCCTTCGGGCAGCATGCCCACAATTTCAGAATGCGCGTGCTGCGATATTTGACGGATCAGCGTTTTACGGTAAGCATCCGGCATCCAGTCTTTGGGTTCGATTTTTATTTCGGCATCAATTTTGGCCTGAAACTCTTCTTCGAGATTGATTTGAGGACTCATAAAACTATGTTTTTTGTAAGGTTTATAATACTTTTTGAATCATTATTTATCGAGCGTCAAAATTGACTACTACATGTTCGCTACGTGGATGGGCTTGGCAGGCCAAAACAAATCCTCTTTCTATTTCGTCTTTTTCTAAAGAATAATTGACGTCCATTTCTACCACACCGGATTCTATTTTGCAACGACAAGTAGCGCAAACGCCCCCTTTGCAGGCAAAAGGAAGGTCTGCGCCATTTTCAAGGGCTGCATCCAATATGCTCTCGCCATTATAGCCTAGGCTAATAATGGTGGTTGTGCCATCTAGGGTTACGGAAACGGTACTCATGGTATCCGTGTTCACACTTTTTTCTTTACGTTCTTGTTGCTTTTGTGCTGCCACTGCCGAATAGAAAAGTTCATAGTGAACATTGTTTTCTGGCACTCCTGCGGCGATTAAACTTTCTTTTGCCGTTAGAATCATTTCCTCTGGGCCGCATAAAAATGCTTCATGGATATTTTTGGGGTCAATGATTTTTTGTAGGAAATAATTGCACTTAGAGGCGTCAATTCTACCACACATCAAATCTGTATCCGCTTGTTCGCGGCTCAGAATATGATACACACTTAAGCGCTCCATGTATTTGTTCTTGAGTGCTTCAAGATCAGATTTAAAAATAATGGTACTTCTATTTTTATTGCCATACAGCAATGTGATATTGCTTTTAGGCTCGCTTTGTAAAACCGTTTTGATTATCGATAATATCGGCGTAATGCCGCTTCCCGCTGCCACTAAGAAATAGTTTTTACTAGCATGTTCTTCGATCGGGCTGGTAAATAAACCTTGCGGCGTCATGGACTCTAATACATCACCTTCTTTCAATTCCTTGTTGATGTAGGTAGAAAATACACCCTCTTCAACTTGCTTAATCGCCACGCGTAATTCTCCATCGAGCGGGCTACTGCATAGAGAATAAGAACGGCGAACCTCGGCTCCGTTTAGCTCTTTTTTGAAGGTCAAATATTGTCCTTGTTTAAAAGCAAAATCTGCTGCTATGTTTTCGGGCACATGAAAGGATACGGAAACACAGTCTTGCGTTTCACGTCGGATATTTTTTACTTGCAGGGGGTAGAAATTTGTACTCATATGTTGTTTTATGCTTTTACACCATTCATTAAAATGGCACTAATGTCTTTTGCTAAATCTTCTTTACTGATGCCTCTGCTGGGCTTGTACCAAAGTTCTACCCAACGCAGGGAAGAAAGGATGGTAAACAAAGCAACTGAAACATTTATTTTTTTAAAGGCACCCTGTTCTATTCCTTTTGAAATCAATGCTGCTAAATGTTTTTCATATTCATTTCGCATGGCTTTGAATTCGATCATTTGCCCACTATTTAAAAATTTCCAATCATTATTTAATACCGAAACGGCATTAGCATCTTCAATAATCATTTGAATATGAAAAGCAATTACGGCTTCTATTTTTTCAGGATAGGTAATTTTTTTTTGGTCTATTTGACTGAGTTGTTCATCGTATTTTCGGCCAATTCCAAAACAAATTTCTTCTAATAGTTCATCTTTCGAGCGAATATGATTGTACATGCTGGCTGCTTCAATACCTACTCTTTCTGCTAAATCCCTCATGGTGGCACCACCAAAACCTTTTTCCTTAAAAAGCTTTGCTGCTTCTTTAAGAATTATGGCTCGTTTGGTTATTTTTTGTACACTGGTCATTGAGGATTCAAAAATAATACAATTTCCGAAACTAACAAACGTTAGTTAGTTTTTTTAGTAAAAAGCATCGACGAGATGGATGATTTCAATTGTATTGCTGCCTTTTTGTAAAATGCTGATAATGTCAAATCGGAGATTTTTTAGCGATTTTTTTTGATCAAAATATTCCTCAGCAGCTTGTTTGAGTAATTTTTTTTTAGTTTCTGTAACGGCTTCTTCGGGAAATCCAAAATCAAAATTACTTCTAGTCTTGACCTCTACAAAGACAATACTGTCGCTGCTTTCGGCTATAATGTCTACTTCCTTTTTGCCTGTTCGCCAATTGGTTTCAAGTATAGCGTATCCTTTATTTATTAAAAAATTAGCAGCTAAAAGTTCGCCTTTTGTGCCTATTTCAGTATGTTTGAGCATCTAATAATAATATGGAAGAATTAATTATTCGCTTTACAACCCAAATGCGTGAATCTTTGGAGATTATCCAAAATTACAAATTCATTGCTCCGAAAAAAACGCAGTTTAAAAATATAGTCCTTACTGGTCTTGGTGGTAGTGGTATTGGCGGTTCGATTGTTCAAAACTATGTTTTTGATAAATGTCCATTACCCTTCATCGTTAATAAAGATTATTTTCTTCCTGCTTTTGTCAACAAAGATTCTTTAGTTATTGTTTCCTCTAATTCGGGTGATACCGAAGAAACTATTGCTGCTTTTCAAAAAGCTATCAAGGCAAAGGCGACTATTGTATGCATTACTTCGGGTGGAAAAATTGCCGACATCGCCAAAAAGAAAAATATCGATTGTATTTTGTTGCCAGCAGGTATGCCTCCTCGCTCATGTATTGGTTATTCTATGCTGCAAGTCATTAATATTTTGGAGCATTTTAGTTGTATTAAAAACGCGATTGCTCACGAGGTAAAACCTGCTGTGGCATTACTTGATGCCGAGGAAAAGAATATTCGTAAAAAAGCAAAAACGATTGCGGCTAAATTATTCGGAAAAACACCTGTTATTTATTCCGCATCCGAATATGAAGGTATGGCCATTCGCTTTCGCCAACAATTAAATGAAAATAGCAAAATCCTTTGCTGGCATCACGTTATTCCTGAGATGAACCACAACGAATTGGTAGGATGGAAGGATAAGGATCCACATAAGGTAGTGTTGATATTGCGCAATGAAAATGACTATGAACGTGTGCAAATGCGCATGGAAATCAATAAAAAAGTAATTAAACAATATACGCCCAACCTTATAGAAATATACTCAAAAGGCGCAACGTATTGGGAGCGTATTTTTTACTTTATTCACCTTACCGATTATATTTCTACCGAACTAGCTAAGTTGCGCCAACTCGATCCTACTGAAGTAAAAGTCATTGACTTTTTGAAAGGTTCTTTGGCAAAAGCGTAAATGGCACTATTTTAATGGAGTAAAGGGTTTCGATATATTCGAAACCCTTTCTTTATTCGGTTTCAATCGCAAATTCTTTGACATAAATTTTGACCAAGAGCAAGAACAAAGAAATAATCAAGGGCCCAAAAATTAAACCCAAAAAGCCAAACATATTTAAGCCGACGATTACGCCAAATACGGTGAGTAAAGGATGAGCGTCACCAAGGTGCTTTTGCAATATCATACGAATCACATTATCACTCAAGCCGATGACAAGGAGCCCCCAAAGGGTGATTCCAATACCGTTATCTATAGCTCCATTGGCAAATGTCAGTAAGGCAATAGGTACCCAGGCTGCCATAGTGCCCACAAAGGGAATGAATGAACAGATACCGGTTACAATGCCCCAGATTAAAGGATCTTGTACATGGAATATCCAAAAACCTATACCAGCTAATATGCCTTGTATTACGCCCATTATCGGTAATCCAATAGCATTGCTCATCACTGATTTTTTCACTTCTCCCAAAACAATGCTCCTGTTTTCGGGCTTAAAGGGCAGTTTTCTCAATAACCACCTTTCTATATCACCTGCGTTTATCAACATAAACCAAAGCAGGAAATAGGCAATAACAATGTTCATGAATGCATTGGCTGTTGAGCTGATCAAGGGCGGCACAATCTCACTAATGGTAGAAGTAGCTTTTTCCAGATTTCTAGCCGATAAAATATCCATTCCAAAACGTGTGTTGATATAAGACTGAATTTTGTGCGCAACATCCGTTAAGATTTGTGGATTGCTAAAAAGGGGACTGATCCTATCGGCTAGAATATAGCCCACCCAAGCAAATGGAATAACAATCACTAAAAAGGATATAGTCATTAAAATAATCGCTGCAGCCCATTTTTTCCAAGCTTTTTCATATACCAGCCGGTACATTGGTTTCCGTAATATCATGAATAATGTAATGGCACCCAAAAAGGAACTCAGCATAAAAGTCATCTGTAGAAACAATAAAACACCCAACAAAAGGATGGAGCACAAAAACAATGCTTGCCTTATTTTATTGGGTGCTATTTGGGTATTAAAGTCCATAGTATTTTTCCTTATTTTTTGTGTGCTAAATGCTCTTGGAATTAAATTTGAAAACACATTATTGGCAGTAAAGTTAATTCAAGTTTTGTCTATGTCCTTTTTTATATCTTAATGCTACATTACAATTTTCTTTTAATTACTTTTGCCAGCATTTTATTGAAATCAATTATGGAAACGAAAAAGAGAAAGCTCATTACCTTAGATGAATTTACTATTCAAGAAACACGGAAGTTCCCCAATGCGACTGGCGAATTGTCCTCGCTTTTGCGCGATATCGCTTTGGCTTGTAAAATCATCAACAAGCAAGTCAATAAAGCCGGTTTGGTGGATATTTTAGGTAAGCATGGTGCAACTAATGTACAAGGTGAAGAGCAAATGAAATTGGATATTTTTGCTAATGAAACCCTGATTAATGTGTTGCAAAATAGCGCTGAGTGTGCTGGAATTGCATCTGAAGAAAATGACGAGTTTGTTTCATTCGATGATGCGTATTCTGTCAATTCTAAATATGTTGTTTTATTTGATCCTTTAGATGGTTCTAGTAATATTGATGTAAATGCATCTATCGGAACTATTTTTTCGATTTATCGCCGCTTAAGCCCATTGGGTAGTCCATGTACTGAGGCCGATTTTTTACAAGCTGGGAATAAATTGATGGCCGCTGGATATGTGATTTATGGTTCAAGTACGATGTTGGTTTATGCCACAAAAATTGGTGTCAATGGCTTTACACTCGAAACATCGATTGGAGAATTTTGTCTTTCTCATCCCGATATGAAATGCAGCGAGAACGGTAAAATTTACTCGCTTAACCAAGGAAATACCAACAAATATGAGCAAGGGGTAAAAGATTTCTTGAACTATTGCATGGAAGAAAATAAGGAAGAGGGTCGCCCCTATTCTCATCGTTACATTGGCTCTATGGTAGCCGATTTGCATCGGACCCTTATCAAAGGTGGTATTTTTATATATCCTGCCGATAAGAAAAATACTGCTGGAAAATTGCGTTTGCAGTATGAATGCAATCCAATGGCGCTTATAGTTGAAGCAGCAGGCGGTGTTGCTGATTTTGGTGCCGGACGTATTTTGGACATTGAGCCTGTAGAGCTTCATCAGCGCACACCCATTTATATCGGCTCCAAAAAAATGGTAGAGAAAGCTTTGTCTTTTGCTCAATAATGTTGATAATATTGAATAGTGAAAAACGCAAAGCCTATATCTACTAGCTTTGCGTTTTTGTTTTCAAATCCTACAAATGAAATTACAATGAACCTTAATAAACTTCACCTATTAGCCATCGCCGCACATCCCGATGATATTGAATTGGGTTGCGGAGGTACCTTAATTAAGCATGTTACCATGGGGCAGCGCGTTGGGGTTGTGGATTTAACCGAAGGAGAATTGGGTACACGTGGCTCTGTAGCTGATCGCTATGCCGAAGCAGCAAAAGCAGCTTCTATTATTGGATTGGCCGTGCGTGAGAATGCAATGTTTCGGGATGGGTTTTTTAAAAATGATGAAGAGCATCAAAAGCGCATCATTTATTTTATTCGAAAATTTCAGCCCGAAATAGTGATTACAAATGCTCCCGAAGATCGTCATCCCGATCATGGAAGAGGTTTTCAATTAGTAAGTGATGCTTGTTTTTTAGCCGGATTAAGAAAGATTGAAACCTTTAATGAAGATGGAAGTCCACAAGAGGCTTGGCGACCAAAGCGTGTCTTTTCTTTAATACAAGACAGGCAATTAGAACCCACATTTATAGTGGATATTAGCCAAGAATTTGAAACAAAAATGAAAGCGATTATGGCATATAGCAGTCAGTTTTTCAATGCCAAATCAGACGAACCAACAACTTATATAGCCACACAAAGCTTTGCGGAACAACTTAGGTATAAGGATTCTTTGTTTGGTAAAAGAATTGGCACCCAATATGGCGAAGGGTTTATTTCCGTTAATACACCTGGTATTGCTTCACTAGATCAACTCATTTATCCAGAATTGGCCTAAATCTAGGGATATATGAAATCAACCATAAAGCTTCGGCGCATATTAGAACAATTCGATTGCACTTTTACATTAGATAATGAACAACATTATGAAGTGTATTTAAGTACAAAGTTTGGAGATGAAACGGCTGTATTTAATGGTAAGTCCTTTAGTGTTGTCGTAGGCCATGTATATGCCTGGATGGAAAAAAACAAAAAGAATAGAATAGGAAAATCAGAATAATGATTACAAAATGGCTCTTAGACTCATCCGTCCAGTGTTGATTATTTTGTCTGTTCCTGCCCTACGGCCTTCGTATTCCATCAATAGCTCAATGCCTTTACCCAAGCGCCTTTGCCAGTTAATATACCACAATAAATTATCCCCTTGGCGTAGTCCGTCTAGCATGCTATAACTAATTGGTGCACTCATTAATCCATCGTAGGTAATTTTACTGTACGTGACCTTAAGTTGCACGATACCCGTAGTATTTTGACTATAACGTCCTTCAAAATTGAGCGATTGTATTGCAGCCTTCTCTCCACCAAATTCTGGTGCATTGCGGCGTTGCTCATATTTTACTGATGTGGTAATGCGCAAGAGGGAGCGATTTATCCAAATCAATACCGGTTCTGTTGCCCAATATTTTTGAAGGAAGGAATTGCCGTCTGCCACACCCGATTGGTTGCTGCGTTCGCCGAATCGTCCTATAAAATTGGCGCTAAGTGATTTTGAAAAGGCTGCACGCACTTTGCCCAACTGTTGTTTACTACTCGTAGTATGGAGTCCATAGCTCAGCAGCTGTTCGCTAGAATTGTTCAGATAATTATAATCCAATCCCCATTTAGCGCTACTTCGGTTGATATAAAATGTATTGTTGAGTGCGGTATTGGTGATTAAAATATCGCTGTCGTTATAATTTTTTTGGATAGGGTTAAAT
>JAIXWS010000065.1 GCA_027491165.1 Sphingobacteriales bacterium
CCATTTGGTGTACCAATTTTGGAAGGAAGGCCAAGTCTTGTTTTGGAACGTATGAATCCATTTTTCGAAGACAAATTTTTCCAACAACACAAAGCCATACAAGAACACAATAAAATTACCAAAGCCCCAAGATTGGAATACGTAGGCAATAGCAATTACCGACAAGAAAATAATCATCACTACTTTGTCTTTCTTACTCCATGTGCGTTTGCCCGTATCTTTTGCATCATGTGGCTTCATAAAGTCTACTGCAAAAACAGGGTTGATGATATAGGCTACCAACAAAGACGCTACAAGGGTGATGATTAAGGTAATGGGCAAGAAGAACATGAAACTACCAATGACACCTTTCCAAAATGCTAGCGGAATAAAGGGGATTAAAGTAGTTACTGTACCCGACAATACAGGAAGAAAAACCTCGCCCGTAGCCAGTTTTGCCGCTTTCTTAATAGGCATTTTACCATTATCAAATATCCTGTGTGTATTCTCAATCACCACAATGGCATCATCGACAACTATCCCCAATGCCAGCAGGAAGGAGAACAATACAATCATGTTCAAGGTAAAACCAATACCAGGCAATACTAAGAAGGCAATGGCACAAGACAAGGGCACAGACATTGCCACAAACAAGGCATTGGTAACCCCCATAAAGAACATCAAAATAATCGTTACCAAGATAAAACCGATGATGATGGTATTGATCAAATCATGCAAGGTAGTCTTGGTTGATTCTGACTGGTCGCCTGTAATGACAATGCTCAAATCTTTGGGCAATTCATTTTCGTGCAGTTCCTCCATCAATTTTTCAATCTTTTCGGAGGCATCAATCAAGTTTTGACCTTTAGCTTTAATGACATTGAGGGTAATTACATTTTTACCATCTAAACGGGCATAACTTTTTTGTTCTTCAAAATTATCGCGCACATCAGCAATGTCTTTTAAATAAATAGACTTGCCTTGACCATTGCGCACCACCAAGTTGGCGATTTGCTCTGCCGTTTTAAACTCATTACGGATGCTGACAATACGCTTTTGCTTATTCATCGAAACCTCACCCGCTGTAGCGGAGAAATTCTCATAACCCACAGTTTGCTCAATATCGGTAAAGGTCATACCTGCACCTTGCATTTTAAACAAGTCTACATTGATTTGGATTTCGCGCTCCAAAGCACCCACCATATCTACGCGCTTCACTTCTTTCAATTCCTCAATTTCATCCTGTACACGATCGGCATATTTTTTCAATCGGTTGAGGTCATAATTACCCGAAATATTTACATACAAAATGGGCATTTCCGAAAGGTCGATATCCTTTACCTCTGGCTCATTGGGCAAGTTGTTGGGTAAATCAACACGTGCTTTATCCACGGCATCTTTTACATCTTGCTTGGCCTTATCAACTTGTACATCGGTATTAAATTCTACAATGACAACAGAATAATCTTGGAAAGAATTACTCGTTACTTTTTTGACACCAGTAAGGTTCTTCACCTGCTTTTCAATAGGCTTGGTTACTAAGTTTTCCATATTATCGGGCGAGGTACCCGGATAAATAGTTTGCACAATAATCTGTGGCAATTTAATTTCTGGAAATTGCTCTTTAGGCAAACTAATATAAGCCATCAAACCTACAAGGGTAATGATGATGGTGAGGATATAAATGGCCGTCCGGTTGTCTATAGCCCAACTGGATGGCTTAAATTCTTTAAATTTATCTTTCATTGGAAAGTGTATAATTATCGATTATGGAAGTAGAAAATCTGTTGGAACCTTAGCTTATTGTACAGTGATGCTTTCGCCATTGTCGATATCACCAAAACCTTCGGTAATGACTTTATCGCCGGCCTTAAGTCCACTCAAAATCTCCACCAAACCATTAGAGTTGCGTCCAACCGTTACAATAACAGATTTGGCTTTATTGCCATCCACGACATACAACATATCGCCATCAGCTGTTTTTTGAATAACCTGCACTGGTACTACCAATGCATTTTTGTTTTCGTAGTTGGTGATGCGCAACTTACAAGACATATTGGGGTAAATCTTTTTATTATTGCCTAAGCGTATTTGTACCAAAAAGGCACGAGACATGGGGTCTACTTGACGCGCCACAAAACTTACTTTCGTTTGAATAGAATCGTTAAGGTCAGGGAAAATAATGTTTACCGGATCACCTTGTTTGACTTTACCAATATAGTTTTCACCAAGATTAGCTTCTGCTTTTAAATCATCAAAGCTTACTACACGAATGCCAGACATTCCAGGATTAGCCATGTCTCCAGGCTTCAAAGAAACATTATCAACAGTACCCGAAATAGGCGAAACAATTCGGTACATATTGCGCTGCGCTTGCAAGGCTTCTTTTTGTTTTTGAGCACCTTCGTAGGTGGCCTTCGCTTGCATCAATTGAATTTCCGAACCAATATTTTGAGCGTACAAGTTCTTTTGTTTTTCGTACAAAGATTTGGTCAAGGTCAATTGCACATCAAGTCCTTTAATTTGTTGCTCAATTGCAGCAGCATCTAAGCTTGCTAAAACCTGTCCACGACTTACTTGCTGACCAGCTTTTACATGTACATGCGATACAACGCCTGGTGCTTGTGGTGTAGCCAAAACGTTTTCGTCGCCTAATATCTGTGATTGTACTTCGATGTAGGAATTAAATACGGTATTCGCTACTTCGATCACCGCCACGGGTGTGGCTTTACGCGGATTGTTTTTTCCTTCTACAGCTTCTAAAGCTTTTATTTTGATATCGAGCGCTGCGCGTTCACTTTTCAATTTGGCTAGTTCAGCGCTATTGTCGCCTTTCTTTTCGCCACCGCAAGATGCGAGGATAAGAGTTGCTGCAAGGATGGTAGTGATTTGTTTCATTAATTATTATTTTGAGAGAGAAGGATGTATGTTGATATATATGTTTAGCTTGATTTTATTTTAATAGACCTAATGCTTTTTGCAGATCGGCTTTGGCGTTTACCACTGAAAGTAGAGCTTCAAAATATCCGTTTTGTGATCTTAAGAAGTCGCCTTGAGCAATCATCACGTCTTGGTTGCTACCAACACCTGCTTTGTATTTTTTCTGGGCTAAATCCAAAACCGTGTTGGCCAATTCCATTGTACGCTTGCGACTTTCAGTGGTTTTAAGGGCATTGGCTAATATGGATTGTGCCGATTTGGTTTGGAATTCAATACCACGTTTTGCATTATCGACATCATTTTCGGCCTTTTCTAATTTTAATTGTGCTGATTTTACCCTGTTTCTACGTTGTAAACCATCGAATAGGGGTACATTCAATTGTAAGCCTGCCAAAGAAAAACCAGGGTAAGATTTATTGATTAAATCACCCAATTTATCAGAAGAACGATTGTAACCAGCACTACCAAATGCAGCTAAAGTGGGCAATCCTTCAAAACGGTATCGTTTCAAATCATATTCTTGCAGTTTAAGGCCCGTATAAGCTAATTGGTAGCCAATATTGTTTTCCACATTTGTTTGTTGTAATAAAAGGCTAGAGGCATCATTTATATTATCCACAATTGATTCATCTGTCAAAACAATTTGCGTGTTCATATCCATACCGATGGTGTATTTGAGCATTTTCTCGCTTACTTCTATAATGTTGGCAAGGCCTAAACTATCCGATTGCAAATTGCTTAACTGAACTTCCAATCGGTTTACTTCAATCTTTTCAACCAAGCCATTTTCATAAATGATGCCCATATCCTGCGTGGAGCTGCGCATCAAATCCAAACTGCCTTTCATGACAGCGAATTGTTTGTGGGCAATCAGTAATCCAGCATAAGCTTTTTGAACATTGTAACGAATATCTTCATTGGTCATTTCTGCCTTTTGGCGGGCCAATTGCATTAAGGTATTACGCGCTTGGAGGGCTACAAAAACACTGCCATTAAATAAAAGCTGAGAGGCCGTTAAAGAACCCGTACTGCTTAATTTGGGTGAGAAGGCCAAGGGCACATAATCTCCAGGAGGCAAGCCAGCAAACTGACTCGGTAAAAATTGTTGCTGCACATCAAAAAACTGCGTGTATTTACCCTCTGCACTAATTTGGGGTAATGTTCTACCGCTTACTTCATCATTCACTGCCTTTTGTAATTGTACATCTAATCGTGCATTCTTAGCAGAAATGCTATTTTTTAGCGCATAATCAATACAATCTTTAAGGCTCAGCGAAACCACTTGGGCTTTGGCCTTGGGTGTCATTAGGGCTAGCGAGCAGAATAAAAAGGGTACTATTCGTTTCATATGTGAGTTTTACTTCGTTAAATACTGTTCTTTATATTTTTTGTATAATTTTTCGCCTTTGGGAGTAACAATGCCGTAGATATAATGTTCCATTATTTCACGGCTTACCGTATACAGGTCGAAACGGTCTTTGACAATCATATTGGGCAACATAATCATCATCAAACTTTCCATATGGAAAAGCGCCATAACCTCGGTATTCATCTCGGGACGATAAAGCCCCTCAGCTACACCTTGATCTAAATTGGCCTTTATGGCAGCGACATCCGATTCCATATTCAATCTGAACTGCTGATAACCTTCGGGATAAAAGCGCTGCAACTCGTGCAGGGCAATGGGGTTTAGTTCTTTGTACACATTATCAAAATGCACTTTAATCTTCACAAAGGCTTCAACAGCATTACTGGCAGCCTGCATAATCGAATCACATTGGCAACGCATACCCTCTTTGTAAAAAAGCATGGTGTCTCCAACAATGGCATTTTTATTGTCAAAATGTTGGTATAAAGTCTTTTTCGAAATGCCAGAACGATGGGCTACATCGTCCATGGTAACGGATTTGAAACCGTATTGCCGAAATAATTCCAATGCACTTTGCATTATCTTTATTCGAACATCCATATTTTTTGTAGTTAATTCTGTCATTAGACGGCAAAACTATGGAAACATTTGTTACATAAAAACGTTTCCTTCGTTTTTATTATTACTTTTTACATTTCTATAACACTCGTATTGTAGCTCATCAGCATTTGGCACTCAGTCTAAACAATTCTTAATTATTTGGCAGTAAAGTAATTTGAAGCCCATCTTTGATTTATCTTGCAATGCAATTGACCCTTTTAATTATAGCAATCAACACATACAGTGAATAAAGAAAGCATTTCGGTATTCGACATTTTTAAAATAGGCATAGGCCCCAGCAGCTCCCACACGCTTGGTCCTTGGCGGGCAGCACTTCGTTTTTTGGAGAGCATCGACCAACAGTTTGGTCTCGATAAAGTAAGCTCGGCAAGGGTTTTATTGTATGGTTCCTTAGCTAAAACAGGTAAAGGACATGGCACGGATATTGCCGTAATTCTAGGTCTCTGCGGTGAAGACCCCGTAACTTTTGATGTGAATCAAATCACGCCACGCATTGCCCAAATCAACCAAGAAAAGCAAATCAATTTGGGTGGTAAAAAAGTTGTTCCCTTCAACCCAGACAATGTTTCGGTAACATTTTTAATGACAGAAAGCCTCCCTTTTCACCCCAATGCACTTACTTTTTTATGCAGCCTCGAAAATGGCCAAGAAATAGCCGAAACCTATTATTCTATTGGTGGTGGTTTTGTGGTGAAAGAAGGCGAAGACAATGCCGGAAATTATAATAGTGATCTACCCTTCCCTATCGAAAAATCTGCTGATTTATTGCATTGGTGTATGAAGTCGGGATTGAGTATTGCCGAGGTGGTGATGGAGAATGAAAATGCTTGGCGCAGCGAGGCCGAAACCAAAGCAGGTGCGATGAAAATATGGGAAACCATGCGCGATTGTACTTATCGTGGATGCCATATTGGAGGTGAATTGCCCGGTGGACTGCATGTTACGCGACGAGCAGCGGCGCTCAACAAAAAATTATTGAACGGTAAAAGCTACAACAATTACAGAGAATGGATAATGGCTATTCGTGAAGGTGGCTCGGGATTTCAATACACGCTCGATTGGGTGAGTTGTTTTGCCTTAGCCGTAAACGAAGAAAATGCGGCCTTTAGTCGAGTAGTAACAGCACCGACAAATGGCGCTGCTGGCGTTATTCCTGCTGTATTGCAATATTTCGTAGCCTTCTGTGATGGCTATGACGAAGATAAAATTTTACAGTACATGCTCACGGCATCCGAAATCGGCAGCATCTTCAAAAAAGGAGCAACTATATCGGCAGCAATGGGTGGCTGCCAAGCCGAAATCGGTGTGTCATCAGCTATGGCAGCAGCAGGGCTCACCGCTGTTTTAGGTGGCACTGTTCGCCAATGTTTGATGGCAGCAGAAATAGCGATGGAGCACCATTTAGGACTTACCTGCGACCCAATAGGTGGACTAGTACAAGTACCTTGTATCGAGCGGAACACCATGGGATCTATAAAAGCCATTACGGCTTCGCAACTAGCCTTACAAAGCAATCCTGATCATGCACGAGTATCGCTAGATGCAGTAGTCAACACCATGTGGGAAACCGCACTGGATATGAATCATAAATACAAAGAAACAGCCGAAGGAGGTTTAGCAACGAATATCCCAATTAGCTTGCCAGAATGCTAAATTGAATGTTGAATGGTAGATGATTAATGGTGAATGTTGGATTTTTGATTTCAGTTATGTAATTGGTGATTTGAAGACAACATTTCATTAAAAAACTGAGGTAAAAAAGTAGCGTAAATAATGGCATTAAGCATCCAGTAAAATTTGATTTTTTATGAAAAAAGAAATGCTTCAACTGATTACCAAAACAATACTCGGATGCTTCATCCTGATTGGTTTTAGCCAATGCAGCAACGCACAAAAAAAAGAAAGCAATATGACCAATAACAATCCTTATTACTCGCGTACCGATAGCAAAAAGCTACAGGTACCGAACGAAGAATGGAAAAAAATTTTAAGCAAAGAAGTTTATGAAATTGCCCGTAATAAAGGCACTGAATATGCCTTCTCGGGTAAGTATTATGAAACCGATACCAAAGGAACCTACTATTGCGCTGTTTGCGGCAATCCTTTATTTCGCTCGGGTGCCAAATTTGCTAGTGGTTGCGGATGGCCCAGTTTTTATGAATCCTTAAAAGCCGATGCGGTGCGTTATCAAGCTGATAATTCTTATGGCATGAGACGCGAAGAAGTACTTTGTAACCGCTGCGATTCGCATCTTGGACATATTTTTGATGATGGTCCGGCACCAACTTACAAACGTTTTTGCATGAATAGTGCTGTACTCGATTTTGTTCCCGACGACGCCAAAGCCAAATGACGAAAAAACAGCGTTACGAATATATTTTAAATTGGTTTCAGGAAAATGTACCCGAAGCAGAAACGGAATTGTTGTACGACAATTCCTTTCAGCTTTTAGTAGCAGTTATCCTGTCGGCACAATGCACCGACAAAAGAGTGAACCTCACGACACCCTATATTTTTGCCCAATACCCCGATGCACCAAGCTTAGCAAAAGCCACTTTTGATGATTTATTTCCGATCATCCGAAGCATTAGTTATCCCAACAATAAGACCAAACACCTAATTGGAATGGCCCAAATGTTGATGGAAAAATTCGAAGGCGAAGTACCCCATACTGTTGCCGAATTAGTGCAATTACCCGGTGTGGGCAGAAAGACAGCCAATGTCATCACTTCTGTAATTGATGCACAACCCAATATGGCCGTAGATACCCATGTATTCAGGGTTTCGGCACGGATAGGTTTGACGACTAATGCCAAAAACCCATTACAAGCCGAATTACAATTAATTAAAAATATCCCTAAAGAATTAGTGCATATTGCCCATCATTGGTTGATACTGCATGGGCGATACACTTGTATAGCACGCAATCCCAAATGTGCCGAATGCAAGATTACAGAAGCTTGTAAATATTTTCAGCAAAATGTAAAACCCGCATCCTAAAATAGTCACTACAACAATTCAATTATCCTATTCAAGATATGTCATTACCTACAGCTGCATTATTTTCCTTTATCAACGAAGAAACTAACGAACTCATTGCCATTACAGGCGAAACCAAAATATTAGAACACATTGCCGGTGGCGAAGAAAGCACCATTTCGGTAGATGGCATCATCTTGCTCTATGGCGATGAATATGTGGTATCGGATATTCAAATAAACACCCTTACTGCTTCCACCCATTTCGACCCGAAAGAATATGAAGGCTTGGGGCTAGGAGGAGCGGTTGATTACACGGTTGCTGTTAGTTTGATTGTATATCCTCGTCATTAACATTATGCAAAATAGCAAAGTATAGAAGCCAAACTTTATACTTTTGTAAGGTCATTTTTCCAATACAACTATGAAGCTCCAACAGCTCAAAAAACGTGTCCGTATTTATGCTCAGTGGATTCCATTTACTGGGAATACGCTCATTTTTGCCATCATTTATTGGGCATTATTTCGTTTTTTGCATCAGCCAATCACCAAAGAAAATACCTCAGATGCGCAACTTCCTTTTGTTCGGCTTATGGGTGCCTTTGTTGCTTGGTTGTTTATTGGCCTTGTGCTTTTGTCAGTGCTCAGTAGTTTGATCGCTTGGCTCCATTTCTTATGGCTGCGCCAAAAAAACAAGAGCAGTTTACAAATACATTTTTACACCGAAACAAAAAAAGAAACAAAACAACAATTCCTCGAGGCCAGCCTACCGCATAGCCTTCGCCCCATATTAGGTTTTGTCAAAGCAAGACTGTATTATGATGATGGACAACTCACAGATAAATTTGCGATGCACTCTTCAAAGCTCAAAAAAAAGTCTTTACTACGGGAGGCTATTATGGGTAAGAGTCGAATAGAATTACCCGATATTAAGGAGTACCAAATAAAAGGTGGGATGATTTTTTTCGAAGACCTTTTGAATATTGTTTCGCTGCCTGTACAGCAAAATCTGGGTGGCAACTTTTACCAAGCTCCCGACACATTAGCGCAAACATCAAGTGAATTTTCACCCAAGCAAAGCAACTCTATGGATGTGCGCATTGAGCAACTCCGCAAAGTAGAAGGCGACCTATTGCAGTACAAAAGTTTTGAAGCTGGCGATGATGTACGCCGCATCGTGTGGAAGGTATTTGCCAAAAACAGAGCATTAGTGGTGCGCATCCCCGAGCGTATGGAACCCTATGCCTCTAAGCTCAATTTCTATGCCAGTTTTTACAATAGTATAGGTAAAGAAACTTTATACAGCAAGTATTTTGCCGAAATGCTCAATACCTACAAACACAATGTTTGGAGCATTTATAACGCACTGCAACAAAAAGAATGGCAAGTAAAATACATCCCCGACCAAACTTTTCAATTATCCGAAACCTTGGCTGAGCAAGAACGCAACGAAAGAATCATCAGCAATAGTCAATGGCAAAATGAATACCCAACAAGTCATTATTTTTCGACAAAAAAAGGAACGGTTTTGGTCATCAGTTCTTTATGCAAAGCCAATGACATTGCCCAAATAATGGACGAGGCGGACAATAGTCTTCAAATATTTTATGTACCACTCTCGCAGATTTTCAAACAAAATGTAGGACTACATTGGTTGAGCAACATCCTATTTACACCCGCACCCGATAGACTTTCAGGGCTCAAGAGCAAATGGATATTTTCGCCTTTGCGCCGTCAACTGATCCAAAACGAAAAAGAAATAGAACGATTGTTGCGTTGATTTCTTGCAGCATTAGGGCTGCAACTTTATTCGTATAGTTGCGAGCAACATTATAACAAGCCTAGGTTTTGATACTTATTTTTATTCTGAAAGTGCCCTTACTTTTTTGCAAAACGCTCTGATTTGGCCCCAGCCTCCTCAAGCAATTTCTTTTGCTCTTTATTTTCTTTTTTATCGAAGGCCTTCTTTTTGTTTAGTGCCGATTCCTCTAATTTTTGTCTTTGTGTTTCTGACTTCTTCATATAGTCACCCAACTTTTGTTGCTGTTCGTAATGCTTGAGCAAACTTTCTAACAATCCCTTATTCCCTTTGATATAAGCAGCATAATCATATAGCATCTTTTGCTGTGCCTCATAGGCCAAGGCATAGACTTTTCTTTGCTGCTCATACTGCATCAAAAAGGAAACATTGCTCCGATTTCTGCTTTTGTATTGTTCTAAGTCTTTAAAATTTTTGTAAAAAAGAGAAACATATTGAACATAGGCATTGCGCAGTGTTTCATAATGCAGCAAGATGCTATCATAATCGGCAAAATACCTTTTTTGAACCGAGTCGGCATTTTGGGTACGTGCCTCTTTATAAATGGCCGACCATTTTTTGACTTCAACATCATAGTTGTCGTGTAGGTTGATTCTACCAATTGTTTCTTGAATCAAGGCCGAATCAGCAATAGACAAATATTGTACCAATGTGTCCAAACGTATTTTATTCGCTTCTACTAGCTTATTTAGCCATTGCTGTTCCCCACTGAGCTCCGCTTGCTTCAGATCCAACTTTTCATTCCTTCTACTTACCGAATCTACCAGCGTTGTCAATCGGGCTGTATTCAGCTTATCTTCGGGCGAAGCGGTTTTTATGGCATCAAATGTTTGGGGATTTGATTTTTTGTGCTTAGCAATGGCATCGCCAGCCCTTTGCATCAACCTTCTATATTTCCTTTCACCGCTACTTATTTTGCTTTTACATTTAGCAATGGCCTGTTTGTTGTTGTTCTTGATACTTGAGATATAGGTCTTTGCCAAAGTGTTTTTCTTCTGGTTTTTCCGCTTAAGCTCTGAGTATTCTACACTAATACTTTCTTTTTGGAGGGCTACATACTTTTCGGCCGATTTTAATTCTTGCTTTACCGTTTCGACCAGTGCATTTCTTTTGATGGGTGGAGCATGCTTATCTAATTTTTTTAGGCTATCCATAGCCCTTGCCTGATGCTTTAAGGCCATACTCACATGGAATCGAGGATTATAGGCATAAGCCCGATCGGCTTCTTCAATTGTTTTGATATGTTCCTCTAAATCATAAAATCGATTCAGCTCTTTGGTGTTGATGCCTTGACGACCATAGATCTCATTAAACTGAGTAATTGCTGCTACTCCGGACTCAAAAATAGCCAATGGCATCAAGGAATCGGTGAGTTGCCAAATGGGGTCGTAGGGCAAATGCTTTATCCGAAAGGCTGCTGGCGGCGTCATAAAGAAATCAGGGTCATATCGAAATTTAAATTTCAGTTTTCCAATTTGTTGTGCAGGATTGTTTTTGACTTTTTTAATCGTCTTCTGAATGGCATTGGGAAACTGTCCTATCACCCCTGCACCCCAGGTGGCATCCACCAAATGCCAATTATTAGCCATATACACTGCATTCCAAGCATGCCGCGGCATGTATAATTTATTACTATCATCAAACATCCAATCGCGGCCATATCCACTAAGTGTTAATGCTCTAATCCCTATTTCTTGGCACATTGCTGTAAACAAGTCGGAATAGCCATCACATAGCGCTTTTTTCTTTTTCAAAACTTCTTTTATCGTTGGTCTTTTCAGGTCGCCCCGTTTAAAGGCTGCAACATCATATTTGATGTTATGGGTGATCCAATTATAAATAGCGTTGGCTTTCATGTAATCACCCTCTAGCGTATCGCATAGATAATGAGCCAATTTTTTCGCATCGGTACTGACGCTATTGGGTGCTTTGATACCCACAGTGGTATCCACTTTTGCTGAGGCTGCATTACATAGTGCAAGCAATAGCAAGGTAATGAGATAGAGGTTTTTGAACATGATGAAGGTAAAGTTTGGGCGAAAATTAGAACATAAACGCTTCAGTTCAAAGTTGGTGTACTGTTTTAATCAATAGAGGTTGATAAAATTAAAAAACCACCCATCAGCTGCGGCCAATGGGTGGTTTTTTTACATGAAATTACACTTAACTATTCTTCAGCAGGAGCGTCTTCTTCGCTAGCTTCTGAAGTTTCTGTTCCTTCAGGAGCTATGAATCCGCTATCTCCCTCTCCTTCGGAGAGGGCTGGGGAGAGGCTTTCATCTTCTTCTTCTTGCTCGTCGATGCTGGCCAATGCGGCGATTTCGTCGTTGTTGTCCAAGTTGATCAATTTAACCCCTTGTGTGGCTCTACCCGCTTCACGGATATTGCGCACTTTCATGCGGATGGTCATACCCGATTTACAAGTAATCATCAAATCATCCTTCTCTTCAACCGCCAACAAACCAACTAAGGAACCCGTTTTCTCTGTAATATTAATGGTTTTCACGCCTTTACCACCACGGTTGGTTACACGATAAGCCAACTGATATTGCTCTTCACCACCTTCTGCATTTTTAATCATCACGGTGTTAGACAGGTCATCGGTATTGGTTCCATCTTCCAATTTTTCGAGGAATGGAGTACGTTTACCCAGGCCTTTTTCAGATACCACAAGGATTTGTTTACCGGTATCAAATTTGTTGACACAAACCATACCAATCACATAATCTTTGCCATCGGCCATATCAATACCATACACCCCTATCGCACCGCGACCAGTTGGGCGTACTTTCTCTTCGGGGAAGCAAATGGCTCGGCCACTATTAACTGCCATCATAATATAGCTGTTGCCATCAGTAAGGCGCGCTTCTAACAATTGGTCGTCTTCGCGAATCGTAATCGCATTCACACCATTGCTACGTGGGCGGGAGAAATCTTCAAGAGACGTTTTCTTGATAATACCTTCTTTGGTACACAATACAATAAAGTGCTTGCTGGTGTATTCTTCTTTCTCCAAATCGGGCACATTCAAAATCGTACGGATTTTATCATCCGGTGGTAATTGAATGAGGTTTTGAATCGCGCGTCCTTTGGCATTTTTATCCGTTTCAGGGATTTTATACACACGCAGCCAGAAGCATCTTCCTTTTTCGGTAAAGATGAGCAAGGTATGATGCGTAGAGGCAATAAATAAATGCTCGATAAAATCTTCTTCACGGGTTTTGCCACCACGTGCACCACGGCCACCACGGCGTTGGGCACGGTATTCGGCTTGGCTGGTGCGTTTGATATAACCCAAATGAGAAATGGTAATCACCACATCTTCATCGGCAATCATATCCAGCATATCCATTTCGCTCGCACCATAATCAATTTCTGATTTACGCTCGTCGCCAAATTTCTTTTTCACTTCCTGCAACTCATCTTTGATAATTTGGAAACGACGACCTTCATTAGCCAGAATGTCTTTCAAATCACCGATGGTTTTCATGATTTCGGCAAATTCTTCACGCACCTTTTCGATTTGCATACCAGTAAGGCTTTGCAAACGCAATTCCAATACCGCTCTTGCTTGAATCTCGCTCATGGCAAAGTTCTCCATCAAGCCTGTACGGGCTATTTCTGGCGTATTGCTTTCGCGAATCAATTTGATGACCGCATCCAAATTATTCAAGGCAATGATATAGCCTTCCAAAATATGGGCACGTTTTTCCGCTTCCCGCAGTTCGAACTCGGTACGACGCACCACTACTTCGTGACGGAAACGGATAAACTCAACAATCAGTTCTTTTAGGTTTAAGGTTTTTGGGCGACCGCCAACTAAGGCTACGTTGTTGATACCATAAGAAGTTTGTAATTCGCTGTATTTGTACAGCATATTGATCACCACTTGGGCAACGGCATCTTTACGAATTTCAACCACAAGACGTGTACCTTCCTTGTTGGATTCGTTGGCTACATGGGTTACCCCTTCAATGATTTTATTGTTGACTAGATGGCCGATTTTCTCAGCAAGGGCATCACGGTTGACTTGGTAAGGCACTTCGGTAATCACGATTTGCTCTTTACCATTTTTCAGTGTTTCTACGTTTACTTTACCGCGTAATACTACACGACCGCGACCAGTATGAAAACCTGCTTTAATGCCATCGATACCATAAATGATACCTCCGGTAGGGAAATCGGGCGCTTTAACGTGCTTCATGAGCTCGTCAATCGTGATGTCATTATCGTCGATATAGGCAACACAACCATCAATAACTTCACTAAGGTTATGCGGCATCATATTAGTCGCCATACCTACAGCGATACCCGAAGAACCATTGACCAAAAGTGTAGGAACACGTGTGGGCATTACGGTGGGTTCTTTCAAAGAATCGTCAAAGTTCAAGGAAAAATCTACCGTATCTTTTTCCAAATCATCGAGCATACTTTCGGCTAGTTTTTGCAAACGAGCTTCGGTATAACGCATTGCGGCCGGACCATCACCATCTTGCGAGCCAAAGTTACCTTGGCCATCCACCATCAAGTAGCGCATACTCCAGGGCTGTGCCATACGCACCATGGCATCATAAACTGATGTATCTCCGTGAGGGTGATATTTACCCAAAACCTCACCCACAATACGGGCAGATTTTTTATAGGGTTTGTTGCTATTGTTGCCTAGTTCGTGCATCGCAAATAATACGCGACGATGTACAGGCTTTAGACCATCGCGTGCATCGGGCAGAGCACGACCTACAATTACCGACATCGAATAATCGATATAGGCGGTCTTCATTTGTTCTTCGATATTGACGGGTTGAATCCGTAATTTTTCAGGTTGTTGGTATTCGTTATTGTCTGTTGTATTTTCTGACATAATGTTCGACGCTTGAACTTAATTTTAAGTAACGCAAATATAGCTTTTTTCGAGGGGTTTTTCCACAGCTTTTTTATCCTTTTTTGTGGATAAAAAAACAAGCTTAATAGGGAAATATCGTACATAAAAAAATGTTCAATGACCTTAGAATAGCAAATAGCCTATTCTACAATCATTGAACATTGAAAAAGAAGGCGCGTCTAGTGACTAGCTTCTTTTTTATCCATCAGTAATATGTTATGTAGTTGCACTTCGGTAACATACTTTTTTACGCCGTCTTTATCGGCATAATTACGGTGAATCAATTTTCCTTCTACAACTACCTCGCTACCTTTTTGGAGGATCTTTTCGGCCACTTCTGCTACTTTGCCCCAGGCAATCACATTATGCCATTGGGTTTCGGTTACATACTCGCCTTGAGCATTTTTATAGGTCTCATTGGTAGCGATACTCATTCGGGCCATTTTGTTGCCGTTATCGAGGTTTTTAATCTCTGGTGCTTGGCCGAGGTGCCCGATCAATTGTACTCGGTTTTTCATCATGCTTGCATTCATCATCTTGTTTAGATTTAAATTGTTAGAAAAAAAGTTTGTTGTTTGGCGATATTGCCGGTGCAAAGATGCTATGGCTTGAAAGGGATACTCGGTATTTAAGCATTTAACTACGGATGTAAGTGCTTGTAAGCGTTTGTTTTCGGATAATTATATTTCGTACATTTACGTTATGGAGCGAAATGAACGACTATGCCTCTGTTGCCAAAAAGCACTAAAAGGCAGGATAGACAAGAAGTTCTGCGACGATAATTGCAGAAACAATTATAATAATGTACAAAATAGCGACCGCAATAATTATGTGCGTAGCGTAAATACTATACTTCGAAAAAACAGGAGGATTTTAGAAGAGCTATTGCCCCAAGGCGAGCGAACCATGAATGTCCCCAAGCAAAAATTACGGGATAAGGCCTATGATTTTAATTACCATACCAACCAATTACAAACCCAAAAAGGCTTATATGTCTTTTGCTATGAATATGGTTTTTTACCGCTAGAAAACGACTGGCTAATGCTGGTAAAGAAAAAAGAATAAAAAAGTCTCAACCGAACAAGTTGAGACTTTTTTTATTTTAAAAATAAGGTGTTTTTATA
>JAIXWS010000085.1 GCA_027491165.1 Sphingobacteriales bacterium
CTTGCCGCAGCTTGCGTCTGCAAGATGCGCCCCGTTAGATCCATCAAACTTGCACTTATCATTATCGGACTGCTGATCTGCAGTAGCTCTGTAGTCGGATTGGGATACACTTTGATTTGCATCACTTGTGACTCCTCAATGCCTGCTGCATATAAATATACATTCGACTTTGCGGTACAACCATTACTATCCGTTACCTCTACCGTGTAGGCGCCATCACCTTCAAACAACGTGTAAAAATCTCTGTTGCGCGCAAATGAATCTATCTTCACATTGTTCTTGTACCATTGGTATAAGAAGTATTTCTGCGTGCTTAATTTGCCCGGACCGCCATACACTACCGTTGGTTTTGGGAGTGGATATACCTTTACGCGGGTAGGTGTTGAAAATGTAGGACAGCCTAATGGAGTGTTTACTTGTACCGTATAATTACCCGACTTATCCACCACTAAATGATCCTTGTTTTCGCCAGGCAAGTCTATGCCGTTGCGCGCCCACTGATATATATAATTATAACCCTTATTGGCATTCAGCACTATCGCACTGCTTTCGCAAAAGGTTAGTGAATCGTAATAGCTAACTTGTGCAGGGGGAGGGGGAACAATCGTCATTTTATAGGGGGATGAGGGATACTCACAACCCGTTACCGAATCATATACTCTTACAATGTAATTACCACTCAAGGCGGTTACTACGATGCTGCTCAAGGTTTTGCCAATTAACTTCGTCGTATCGCGGTACCATTGGTAAGACACTCTTGTAAAATAAGAGGGGATACTCGCGCTAAGGCTCGGCAAATTAAAGGTACATGCTGTATCAAAGCCTGTGCTGGATGTAATCGTGATCAGCATCTGTGGGCGTGTAGTACCCGCAAATTGTAATGCTCCGATATCCGAACTACCAAAGGGGCGTGGGTTGCCTAAAAAGTCAACACTTATCGCGCCATCTGTGGCAGATCCTTCTGCAAAACTCATACCGCTTGGTGCAAATACGCCTCCTGTACCGCTCAAATTGTTTTCGGTAAAGGTTCTTACTTCGCGTGTAGCCGAAGATGTTTGCATAAATCTATGGTAGCTACTCTTGTTACACTCACTATTGAAAAATGTATCGTTTCTTATGTTTCTGGCAGCACTGGTGCTAAGACCACTTTCATGAAAACCATTTACTAAGCTACTATTGATGGTACCATCTACATACAAATAGTTGTTCACACCTGTAGGGCTATAGTAAATATTGCCACTCGCCGTAAATGCAGAAGTAGATGGTGCAGAGGATGCGGCTCCTGCACTACTGCGTATAGCCGATACATTGTTTGCTGTTCCTGCCAATACATTTACATGCAAGATGTTGTTCTGAATCGTATTTGTGCTCGAAGGGTTGTAGCGCAAGCCTGTTGCACCATATCCTCTACCCGCAGTGGTGCTCGATACCATTCTTACCGTATTGTACAATACGTTGTTTGTACCTGTAGCGTTTAAATTAATGCCTATCGAAGAATTAAACAATGTGGTATCTGCGCTTGCTACAATATCAGAAATCATATTGTTGGTGATGGAGTATACTGCAGCGCCAGAACCGGTGGTATTGATACCAAAAGCTACGCCGGCTGTATCCGTGTTGCTTAGGTTTTGAATGAGGTTAGTCGCTACATTAAAACTAGTTGTTTTGTTTGGCGTCGTTTGCTGCAATTGCAATCCCGCAACAATGGCACCACCAGCGGGGCTATTGCTTTTGAAATTACTCATTGAGCTGTTTGTAATGCCAATGGAGGTTGTAGAATAGTTTGCACTGTTAAATCCACTCACAACACCGATAACATGCCATGCCGCACTGGTCAAACCGCTCATCGTGTCTTTATCGATGGTGGCCAATTTGCCATCAAATAGGTTGTAGCAAGCAATCAAACCCAAGGAACTATTCATGTTCAGAAATTTATTCTTAGAGCACGTTAGGGTGTGGCCATTAGGATAGGGACCAGCTGGGTTAACAATAAAGAATGGGGTTGTGTTGGTGATATCGCTCGTGCTGATGTTGGAAAAGGTATTGCCCGATACGGTTGTTGTTCTATTAAGGGTAATAATACCATAGCGCCAAATACCGCCATAACCCATAAATTGTTGGCTATTATTGTTAATTACAATATTGTTTACTGTATTGTTGCTGAAATTAGAGGTGTTGGCCGTAAGATTATCGTCTTGGCAGACAATAACTTGTTGTTGAGCCGTACCGGTACCGCTACATACATTCCAGTTTAGGAATCGATTAGATACCACATTCGATGTGGTAGGGTAAGAGGCTATCGTTGATACGCCTAAGCCTGGAGTTGTATTATAACCACCAGCAAAAACACCAAGCACTGGCTGAATATTCGTTGTTTGGGTGCTCAAATTCTGTATCAGGTTGTTCGCTATTCTTTGTGTACCCAAATTGTTCTGGCAAAACACACCGTTTAGTTGAGCGCTGACGCCTGATGATGTTAGCTGAATCGTATCATTCTCAATGATGGTAGATCCAGAACCATTGATTTGGCTAGCAATACCGGTAGCCGCAAAGGAACCTGCACTATTAATCGTAAGGTTAATGTTATTATTGGTACAATCCCAGTTATTATTGGTTACAAAATTGGATGGATTATTCGCATAGCGGATACCAAAAATATTATTGGTCGTGGGTGCTACGCCACCGCTAGACATATTATTGATGCGGCAGGCATTCACCAAGTCACCATTAGAATAAGACAAGAAAATACCATTATGGGTAAAATTTTCAATCGTATCAGATAGAATCGTTAGGTTCTTGTCATTAAAGCTAGTACCATCTGCAATTACTTGAATACCTGCAGCATAAATACCATGGGTTACGTTTCTGATAACACATCCTGAAATAAAAATACCATCATTCGTTCCATCTTCAGAAGCCGCTAAAGCCAAAGGCGAATTGCTTAAATAAGTGCAATTACCTATGAAAATACCGGTAGCACCATTGGGAGCAATACCCGATGCTGATGTAGTATTGGTATTGTTAAGCGTGATAGAGGTGTTCAAAATATTGTCTTTCTTCGATCCCGTGTCTTTGTTGAACTTAACTATAGATATACCTCGCTCCATCATAGCGGTTGCCGTAGTATTGAACGCAGACTCCCTAAAATCAAAGTTCTGAAGGGTTACATAATTGGCTCCCTGAATAGTAAAAATAGCATCATTAGCTCCACTTCCCGCTTGAGCAGTAAACACTCGCTTAGCACCATTAATCGTTAAGGTTTGCGTCGCACTCAAGGATTTATTTAATGTAGAAGAGCCCAATACATAACCTCCGCTCGGCGCAGTCTCACTTGCAGAACAGTTGATTATGGTAGTGCCTGATATCCCATGCTTATTTAAATACTTAACCGCAGAATCTAAATCGGGTATCGGAAATGATCCCAATCGAGGCAAATTAACTAGGCCAGACAAAGGAGGTTGGGCTTTCGCCTCAAGACCCAAGAATAGCACTAATAAAAGAATGGAGGTAAATATTTTTTTCATA
>JAIXWS010000058.1 GCA_027491165.1 Sphingobacteriales bacterium
CTGTAAAATGATGAAACCGATTTTGGAAGATTTGAAATCAAAGGTCGGCGACCAAGCAAAAATTTTAAAAATTGATGTCGATAAAAACCCCAACGTGGCTTCCGCCTATCAGATTCAAGGTGTTCCTACCTTGATTTTATTTAAAAATGGGCAAATAATATGGCGACAGTCGGGTGTGGTTTCGGCTCAAAATCTTCAACAAATCATCAAACAAAATTTATAGAAAAAATGAAAAAACTATATTCAATTGCCTTAGCGGTTATACTCTTGAGCAGTTGTAGTAATGGGCTGTCTGGGCAAAACAAGCTTAGCCCTACAGCTTTTGCTGCCAAAATTAAAGCAGCTCCTAAGGCCGTGATATTGGATGTGCGCAGCGCCGATGAATATGCCTCGGGACATGTGGCCAATGCCTTAAATTATGAGTGGAATGGGGCACAATTTGCGCAACAAATTGCTTCACTGGATCAATCCAAACCCGTATTTGTGTATTGCCTAAGTGGTCGTAGAAGCGCATCCGCAGCGAATAAAATGCGAGCTGATGGATTTAAAATGGTGTATGAAATGGATGGAGGAATGTCGGGATGGAGCGCTGCGCAATTACCAGAAACAACACAATAATTATTAATTAAATCCCCCCCCCCAAAAAAAAAAGACCATTTACAAATTGGCTGTAAATGGTCTTTTTATTTTTTGCTTATTCCTTTATCCGATCTTACCCACCATTGTTTTAGGGTCTACCCAAGCATCAAATTCTTCGGGTGTTACATAACCCAATTCCACAGCTGTTTCTTTTAAAGTCTGTCCTTTTTTGTGCGCGGTTTGAGCTATTTCGGCCGCTTTGTAATAGCCAATTTTAGTATTCAATGAGGTCACCAACATCAATGAATTATTAAGATGGGCTTGTATATTTTTATCAATCGGTTCAATGCCTACAGCGCATTTATCGTTAAAGGAAACGCAGCCATCGCCAATCAAACGGGCACTATGCAAGAAGTTATAAATCATCACAGGTTTGAAAACATTCAATTCAAAATGTCCGTTTGAACCACCGATAGAAATCGCCACATCATTACCCATTACTTGTGCCGCAATCATGGTTAAAGCTTCGCATTGTGTAGGGTTTACTTTGCCGGGCATAATAGAAGATCCTGGTTCGTTGTCTGGGATCATGATTTCTCCAATACCGCTGCGTGGACCAGAGCTGAGCATACGCACATCATTGGCGATTTTCATCAAACTTACCGCAACAGTCTTTAGAGCACCATGTGCTTCTACGATAGCATCGTGAGCGGCTAAACTTTCGAATTTATTTTCGGCAGTGACAAATGGTAGGCCAGTTAGTTGTGCAATTTTAGCGGCTACATTTTTATCATATCCTTCAGGTGTATTGATACCGGTACCTACAGCCGTTCCACCCAATGCTAGTTCACTCAAATGTGCCAAAGTGTTGTTGATTGCTTTTAATCCGTGATCGAGCTGCGAAACATAGCCACTGATTTCTTGCCCAAGGGTAATGGGCGTAGCATCCATAAAATGGGTACGTCCAATCTTCACCACCTGCATATATTCTTTCGATTTGGCAGCAAGGGTATCCCGTAGTTTTTTGATCCCTGGAATGGTGGTTTCGATGAGTATTTTATAGGCCGCAATGTGCATGGCTGTTGGGAAGGTATCGTTGGACGATTGTGATTTATTCACGTCATCATTAGGGTGAATAAATTTTTCTTTATCGCTCAAAGAGCCTCCTTGAAGTACATGTGCGCGATAGGCCACTACTTCGTTCACGTTCATGTTGCTTTGTGTACCCGAACCCGTTTGCCACACTACTAAAGGAAATTCATCATCTAATTTACCCTCTAAAATTTCATCACAAACTTGTCCAATCAGTTGTGACTTTTCTGGAGCCAAACCTGCTAACTCCGTATTGGTCAAAGCCGCAGCTTTTTTAAGGTAGGCAAATGCCCTAATAATTTCCTTAGGCATTTTGTTGATGTCTTGGGCAATTTTAAAATTGTCAATTGAGCGTTGTGTTTGTGCGCCGTAATATGCTGTGGCTGGCACTTTTACTTCGCCCATGGTGTCTTTTTCGATACGAAATTCCATTGAGATGTTTTATGTTAGTTTTAAAAAGTACTTTTTTATGCCGCAAAGATAATTGCTGTTACTCGATTTCGCTTTGTTAAAGCATGTGAATTTTTTCAATTATTCAATCGAAATAAAAAAAGGCAATTCAAATAGAATTGCCTTTAAGGATGCTTATTGTTGAAACCGCATTAAGCGTGTTGTTCAATTTTTTTGATATAAGCAGATTTTTGTGCTGCGCCTACTTGTTTATCCACTACTTTACCATCTTTGATAAAGAGTACACAAGGGATGCTGGTAATACCATATTCCATTGATGTGTTTGGATTTTCATCCACGTTTACTTTACCCACATTTATTTTGTCGGCGTACTCAATGCTCAAAGCATCTATTGTTGGGCCAAGCGCCAAACATGGACCACACCAAGGAGCCCAAAAATCTACCACCGTAAGACGGTTGGCGTTCAACACTTCTGTTTGGAAATTTGCATCAGTATATACAGCTGCCATTTTTTAGGTTGTTTTTAGTATTAAAAGGAAAAATTTGAGAATGTAAAATTAATGTTTTTGTTCAATGCTTTTCTTTTTCTTTCGTTAATATTCACATTGAGCATTTCTATAGCCTTGTATTAGATATGTTGTGAAATCTTAGTGAAAAAAATATTGGTGATTCGTTTTTCATAATTAGTTTACTTCCACTGAGTATTCAATGTAATCGTGCTCTGTTAAATAGCTCACCAGTTCGTCATTCAATTGTAATTTGGCGGCGCCACTGCGTAAACCAATATTTTGCATGGTTGTTAGGTCGGCCACCTGAATGCTAAATTCTGTGCTGCCTGGGTTTTGCTGAAAATTGTTTATAAAAAACTGTACTGTTTCAGGGGTTAGTTTATGCAGGGGCATGCGCATAGCAATTTTTTTCGTCAATAGTTTGCGTACTTGTTCGAGCAATACGATACTCTGAACTTGAAACTCCCAAACACCAGGTCGGAATCGGTTTTCGGCATAAGATCCTGTGATCATTATTTTTTGGTTGTCCTTCAGGTAGTCGCCATACTTAACGTGGTTTTCCTTCCAAAAAGTCAATTCCATTTTGCCACTATAGTCATTCAGTACACAGCGGCTATAGAGGTCACCTTTTTTGGTGTACAATTCTTTGGCATCAGATACAAATCCGGCTATTCTTATCGTTCGATTCTTACGATTTTCTAAGTCGTTGATGGGTGAAAATCCATAATTTTCCATCTCGAATTTATAGCCATCCAGCGGGTGTGCACTGATGTAGATACCGACTACTTCTTTTTCTTTCTCTAGTAATTCAGGTAGCAGCCATGGCTCACAATTGGGTATTTCAGGTGGCTTTACATCGGGCATTGCCATGGCGCCAAAAAGGCTATTGGTATTCATTTGTGCATCGGCTTGGTATTGGTTGCCAAAACGAATAATGCGTTCCAAATTGTTCATTTGTTCGCCTGCACTGGTATGAAAATATTGTGCTCGGTGTAATTCTTTAAAGCTATCAAATCCTCCAGCAAGAATTAAATTCTCAATGGATTTTTTATTGACGGTTCTTTGGTTAACGCGTTTTACCAAATCAAAAATATTAGTAAATGGGCCGTTCGCTTTTCGTTCGCTTAAAATATCTTCTACAGCTGCTTCGCCCACACCTTTGATAGCGCCCATTCCAAACCGAACAATACCTTCTTTATTTACCGCAAAACCTTTTAAGGATTCATTTATATCTGGACCTAAAACTTTCAAACCCATGCTGCGACATTCTTCCATGAAGAAGGTAATCTTATCAATACTGCTGGCATTATTGAGCACAGCGGCCATAAATTCGGAGGGGTAATGGGCTTTGAGGTAAGCCGTTTGATAAGCCACCATCGCATAACAGGTGGAATGCGATTTGTTGAAAGCGTATTGCGCAAAGGCTTCCCAGTCGGTCCAAATTTTCTCTAACTTATCAGCAGGATGACCTTTTTGGGTAGCGCCATCTACAAATTGACTTTTCATTTTATCCAAGGTCTTGCGATCCTTTTTACCCATTGCTTTACGCAATACATCGGCATCACCTTTGGAGAAGCCTGCAATTTTTTGCGACAGCAACATCACCTGTTCTTGGTACACTGTAATGCCATAAGTATCGGCGAGATACTCTTCCATTTCAGGTAAATCATAGGTGATCTCTTCTAGTCCATGCTTACGTTTAATAAAGTTGGGGATGTATTGAATAGGGCCCGGACGATACAAGGCATTCATGGCAATAAGGTCTGCAAATTTATCGGGCTTTAGGTCGCGCAAATGCTTTTGCATGCCAGGGCTTTCAAACTGAAAAGTACCATTGGTATCGCCGCGTTGATACAGCTCATAGGTCTTTGTATCATCGAGCGGGATGTCATCAATATTGATAATGATGTTGTAATTGAGCTTGATCAATTCCAGGGCATCTTTCAGGATAGAAAGGGTTTTTAATCCCAAAAAGTCCATCTTAATTACCCCAGCATTTTCAATAACGGTTCCTTCATATTGGGTAATGAGTAGGTTCACTTCTTTGGAGGTACTTACCGGCAACAAATCACTCAAGTCGCTAGGGGCAATGATGATACCGGCGGCGTGGATGCCTGTATTGCGCACCGAACCTTCCAGCTTTTCGGCTTCGTGCAGGATAGCGCCCATGGGTGTACTATCGTCGGCATAAATTTCTCTGAGTTGACGAACACCTACCAGAAATTCCTCACTCAAATCTTCTTTTTCCTTCAGACTTTTCTCGTCTTTTGTCGAAACATCGAATGGGGCATGCAGCATGCGTTTCAAAGAAATGCCTGGTTTTTCTGGAATCAATTTGGCCAAAGCATTGGCTTCCGACAAGGGTAAATCCATCACCCGAGCCACATCTTTGATACTGCTTTTAGCGGCCATGGTACCATAAGTCACAATATGCGCTACCTGATTTTTACCGTATTTATCGACTACATAATCGATTACTTTTTGTCTACCCGAATCGTCAAAATCTGTATCAATATCGGGCATCGATTTACGATCGGGATTGAGGAAACGCTCAAATAGCAAATTGTATTTGATAGGGTCGATATTGGTGATGCCAATGCAATAAGCCACTGCCGAACCTGCCGCCGAACCACGCCCTGGGCCAATGAATACGCCCATATCGCGGCCTGCTTTGATAAAGTCGGACACGATGAGGAAGTAACCTGCAAAACCCATGGTGCGGATAGTAAACAGCTCAAATTTGATGCGCTCTTCTACCTCTGCTGTAATCTCTTTATAACGCTCTTTGGCACCTTCCCAAGTGATGTGCTCTAGATAGGCATCTTGGTCGTCATTAAATTTTTGGGGTACTTTAAAATGGGGCAATAAAATATCGCGCTCCAATTTTAAGGGCTTTACCTTATCTACTATCATGCCCGTGTTATCGATGGCCTCGGGCAGGTCGTGAAAAAGGTTGGACATCTCGTCCGTTGTCTTGAAATAGAATTGGTCGTTGTAAAAAGCAAAGCGTTTATTGCGCATACCGCCATCATCATCCCCAAAATCTTTCATCTTTTCGGTGGCTTGCTTTTCGCCTGTATTGATGCAGAGTAAGATGTCGTGGGCATTGTAGTCTTCTACATCTACATAGTGCGAATCGTTGGAGGCGATAATGGGTACACGATATTTACGCGCAAATTTTACCAACACTTCGTTCACCTTTAGTTGGTCGGGGATTTCGTGGCGTTGAAATTCTACATAATAATCTTCGCCAAACAAATCTAGCCACCATTTGAAAACCTTTTCTCCCGCTTCTTCACCCTGCTCTAGGATAGTGCGTGGCACCTCAGCACCGAGGCAACAAGTAGTGGCAATCAAGCCTTCGTGGTGTTGCAGCAATATTTCTTTATCGATACGCGGATACTTACCATAGAGCCCTTCCATATATCCGATGGAGCAAAGCTTTACTAAATTTTTATAGCCCACTTCATCTTTGGCGAGCAACAATTGGTGGTATCGTTTATCTTTTTCTTCTTTGGTAAATTGGCGCTTGTGGCGGTTCTCCACCATATAAAATTCGCAGCCTACAATGGGCTTTACGACGGGTTCTACGATATCTTTTCCATCCTCTGTTTTGCCCACTACCTTGGTCTTTTTCCAGGCTTGGGCCACAAAATCGAATACCCCAAACATATTGCCATGGTCGGTAATAGCCAGCGCGGGCATTTCATCTTTGATGGCTTTGGCATACAAGCGTGAAATACTCGACGCTCCATCGAGGAGTGAATATTGGGTATGATTGTGGAGGTGAGAAAACTTCATAAACGCAAATAGTAAATCCCCACAAAAAGGGGATAGCAAAATAACACAAATCTGCAGGGAAAAGTAGGGATTAGTTTTCCACAAAG
>JAIXWS010000035.1 GCA_027491165.1 Sphingobacteriales bacterium
AATTTGCGGATATTAGCTTCTAATGCGGCATTCACCACATTGGCTGTGCTATGGGCGTTTGTTTTTTGAATGAGATATTTGTCTGCAGCATCAAAGGATACTTTAGCCGCACAATGGTATACTTCTTGTATGTTAGAGAATGCCTGTTCAACTTCAACCACATCGAGTAGGTCGCATTGAACCCAACTTACATTGGGTAATTGGAGCAATTCTTCACAAGGACTATTATTGTGGTACAATGCTCTAATGGGTATGTTCTGGGTGGCCAATTGACGCACGAGATGTTGCCCTAAAAAACCACTTGCACCTGTTACAAGAACCATTTATGATATTGAAAATTGATAATGAATCATTGAAAATTATAGTGTCACTCATCAAAAATGAACTGCACATTAGTCATGTTCAATTTTCATTTTTCCCTGTTCATTTATTCTATTGATTGAAATTGCCTTAAAAAGCGCAGGTCATTTTGTGAGTATAAACGAAGGTCGTTTACCTGATATTTTATCTGGGTAATGCGTTCTACACCCATTCCAAAAGCAAATCCAGAGTATACCTCGGGGTCTATACCAAAATTACGTAGCATATTGGGATGGACCATGCCACAACCCAAAATTTCTACCCAACCCGTATGCTTGCACAGATTGCAGCCACTACCACCACATACAGTGCACGAAATATCCATTTCGGCACTAGGCTCGGTAAAGGGGAAATAGGAAGGTCGGAAACGAACTTTGGTATCTGCACCAAACATTTCGGTTACAAAATGATATAAAGTTTGTTTAAGGTCGGCAAAGGAAACGCCCTTGTCAATATATAAACCTTCGCATTGGTGAAAGAAACAATGGGCTCGCGCACTTATTGTTTCATTACGATACACCCGACCAGGACAAATGACACGCAAAGGTAATTCGCCTTTTTCGAGCATTCGTGCCTGAACAGAGGATGTATGTGTGCGCAGCACCCAATCAGGGTTTGACGCAACATAAAAGGTATCCTGCATATCACGTGCAGTATGGTTTTCGGGCATATTTAATGAGGTAAAATTATGCCAATCGTCCTCCACCTCGGGGCCTGTAGCCACACTAAATCCCAGTTTTTCAAAGATGGAAACCATTTTGTTTTCTACCATTTTGAGTGGGTGGCGTGTGCCCAGGGGAATACTCGTTCCGGGTAAAGTAAGATCTATTTTTGCCTCTTTATTTTGGCTATTGCCCTGTAAATGGACAAAGGCTTCATATTTAGATTCTGCGGCTATTTTAAAAGCATTGAGTAAAAGGCCAGCTTCCTTTTTTTGAGGGCCAGCAACATTTTTCATCTCGCCAAATATCTCTTTTACAATGCCTTTTGTGCCTAAAAACTGAATGCGGAAGGCTTCCAATTCGGCAGCATTAGTGGGTTGGAAAGCATTAATTTCGGCTTCGTAGGCGGCAATTTTTTGCTGTAAATCTTGCATATGCTGCAAATATAGTTAATTCGGCAATTGGGGGAATATTGAAAAATGAAAGTTCCACATTCATTTTTAACAAGCATTTTCAAATCAGATTAGGAATTTTTTTTGTCGTTCCTTATCTTTGCCAGCCTTATGCGTTTTTGTGCCCAAATAGTTTGTTTAATCTTGCTCGCATGTATCATGCTCATGTCTTGTAGTGGATATGAGAAAATAAAGCGTAGTAATGATGTAAACTATAAATTATCCATGGCCAATAAGTATTTTGATAAAAAGGATTATTATCGTGCTCGGGAAATGTATGAGGCTTTAATGCCGGTGATGAAGGGTACCAAAAATTTTGAGCCCATGTATTACAAATATGCCATGGCTTGCTTTAGTACCAAAGATTACAATTCTTCGTCCTATCATTTTAAGAATTACACCAATTCTTTTCCCAATTCGCCCAATGTAGATGAGGCAGATTTTTTACACGCCTATTCTATCTACAAAATGTCACCCAAAATAACGGTGATGCAATCCAATACCGAAAAGGCTTTGGAGGTTTTGCAAACCTTTGTAAACAACAACCCCAATAGCAAACATGTAGACGAGGCCAATAAATACATTGCTGAAGCACAGGCAAAACTAGAGGAAAAAGCTGCTATTGCTGCCAAATTATATTACAATATCAACCAATATCGTTCGGCTACTGTTGTATACAAAAATCTTCAAACGGATTACCCAGCCTCAACCAAAATGGATGAGTATCAATATATGATTGTAAAAGCTAATTATAAATTTGCTCAAGCAAGCATTAAGGAAAAGCAAGAAGAACGTTATGTCAATGTTTTAAGCGCATACCAAGAATTAGTTGATAATTACCCAAAATCACCTTTTATAAAAGAGGCTGAGAAATATTTTACGCTTGCCAGTACTAACATTAAAAAATTAAAGAAATGAGCATAAACAAAAAAGCCCTTGCCGCGGTTAATCCACTTATCGAAACTCGCGATGTGACTGCTATCAAAAACAAAACAGGCAATCTTTACGAAAGTATCGTTGTGATGTCTCGTCGTGCAGGTCAAATATCTGTAGCTGTAAAAGAGGAGCTTCATAAAAAATTAGAAGAATTTGGTAGCCATACCGATAATCTTGAAGAAATCCACGAAAACAAAGAGCAAATCGAAATTTCGCGTATGTACGAGCGTTTGGCTAATCCTGCCTTGCAATCGCTTACAGAATTCAACGACGATAAGATTTACCACAGAAAAAAATAGTTTTTCAGGGTTATCATATTTGAAAAAGCGCAGCAATTTTATCGATTGCTGCGCTTTTTGATGAGCATTTCTTTCCCATTTATAGGTTATTCCCTTGTATCAGCACGTATTTTTTGACCTCGACCACACACTTTGGGATTTTGAAAAGAATTCAAAAGACACGATGTGGCAATTGTTTCAACGTTTTCGATTAAGCGGGCGAGGAATATCGGATTTTGATGCCTTTTATGAAGTTTTTCATCAACATAATGAAAAATTATGGTCTCGATTTCGAAAAGGATTTATTAGGCGTGAAGAACTGCGTTGGAAAAGAATGTGGCACACCTTGCTCGACTTTAGTGTAGCCGACACCCAATTAGCCAATGAGTTGAGTGCGGCCTATCTCGAAATACTGCCTACGCAACGTTTTTTAATACCCGATGCGGCCGAAGTAGTAGCTTATTGTTCCAGCAAGTATACGCTCCACATCATTACTAATGGATTTGATGCCACACAAAGACAAAAGCTCTATAATTGCGGTTTGCATACTTATTTCAATCAAATCATAAGCTCCGAAAAAAGCAATAGCATCAAGCCCAATAAAGAGATATTTGATTTTGCAAAAGCAGCAAGTGGCGCCAATGATAGTCCTTGTATCATGATTGGCGATGCTTTAGACATTGATATTGTTGGAGCCCTCAATGCCGGATGGGATGCTATCTATTTTAACCCCCATCAAATACCCCACAGTCAAAATCCTACTCACGAAATACATAGGCTCAACACTATTCTAGAAATATTGTAAAGTTTTTTATTTTGCTCAATAAAATACCGTTTTAAGTTTCTACTATTTTCAAAATCTACCATTTATGGCATTGCCTAATGTATTTACTCAAGAGGTATCCGACCAAATTATTGATAGGATAAACCGCTTAAATCCAAATAGTGTAGCACAATGGGGCAAAATGAATGTAGCCCAGATGCTAGCGCATTGCAACGTGACCTACGAAATGATGTACGAAAAGAAGCATCCCCCAAATGGCGCTTTCATGAAGTTTGTCTTAAAAATGTTGGTAAAGCCCAAAGTGGTCAATGAAACAACTTATCCCAAAAACAGTAGAACTGCACCAGCCTTTGTAATGGCAGACCAAAAGTTTTTTGAAGAGGAAAAGCAAAGATTGATTGCCTACGTCAACAAGACACAAGCCCTTGGTGGTGAGCATTTCGACCAAATGGAGTCTCATTCCTTTGGGAAATTAACTACCATCGAGTGGAATAATATGATGTACAAACACCTTAATCATCACCTCACGCAATTCGGTGTTTAGTTTTTCCATTTCAATCTCTTTAATTTTCGAGTAGATTTGCATTAAGTTTTTATTTTCGTTAAACAACCCTTTTCAATGCCATTAGCGGCAAATTCGCGCGAGTTAGTCCTCAAAATTATTTTTGTTTCCGTAGCAGTAGTCATACTGTCGCGCCTGTTTTTTCTGCAACTATTTGAGGATAAATACAAGGTAATGGCCAATGATATAGCTATTATGCGCAAGGTTGTCTATCCTCCTCGTGGCGTTATTTACGATCGCAAGGGTAAGGTGATGTTGAACAATGAAGTAGTTTATGATCTTGTGGTAACACCCATTGAGGCCAAAAAAAACCAAGATACCCTTCGATTTTGCGAAGCATTAGGCATTGATACTCCCATGTATAATAAGCTGATCAAACGTGCAGTAAATAAAAGTGGTTGGGTTCGCCAAACGGTTTTTTTAGAGGAATTATCACCTGCACAGGCCGCTCGTTTTCAGGAAAATATATTCTTGTTTAATGGCTTCCAGATGGTAGAACGCAATATTCGTTCTTATCCTAGTCCGCACGCAGGCGTGGTATTGGGATATATCGGTGAAGTATCTCCTGCTATGCTCAAAAGAGATCGTTTTAAAAGTTATAACCAGGGTGATTATGTGGGTGTCGATGGTTTGGAGCTTGCTTATGAAGAGGTTTTACGAGGCCAGCGTGGTATTTATTTTATCGAAAAAGACAATTTTAATCGTCCACGCGATTCTTATAAAGGGGGCGTATTAGACACACCAGCAGTTGCAGGTCGCAGTATTGAATTATACCTTGATGCCGAATTGCAGGCATATGGCGAAAAATTAATGGCCAATAAATTAGGTAGTGTTGTGGCCATTGATCCAGCTACTGGCGGTATCTTGGCCATGGTCAGCAGTCCTTCTTACGACCCTAATTTATTACGCGGAAAAGAACGTTCAAAGAATTTCGGTAAACTATTTCTAGATGCCACCAAGCCCTTATTTAACCGGGCAATGAAGGGTTCTTATAATCCGGGATCTACGCAAAAGCCACTTACAGCGCTGGTTGCACTTGATGAAGGTGTTATTACCCCATCTTATGGATACCCATGTGGTGGTGGTTATTATGCTTGTGGCAAGCGAGTGGGTTGTACCCATACTGGTGGTGGGCATGCCGCCAATTTGCGCTTAGCTATGGCTAATTCCTGCAACTCTTATTTTGTTCACATTTATCGTTTGTCTGTAGACAAAAAGGCTTATAAAACTGTGAAAGAAGGATTGCATAAGTTTTACGAGCACATGTATGCATTTGGTCTTGGGCACCCTCTTGGGGTGGATTTGCCAGGGGAAAAGGGGGGTACCTTATTTGATACGAAGGACTATGATAAAATGTACAATGGTTCATGGAATTCTTGTACCAACTTATTTGTGGGTATGGGGCAAGGAGAGATTGCTAGTACGCCTTTGCAGATGGCCAATGCCATGTGTATTATTGCCAATAAGGGTTTTTATTATACCCCTCACTTTGTGAAATCAGTGGCTAAAAATCCTAAAGATCCAGTGCTGATTCCTTTTTTGCAAAAACATATTGTAACCCATATCCCTGATTCTGCCTTTGCAATAGTAGGGCTTGGGATGATGGATGTGGTTGAAAAAGGAACCGGTACTGTAGCTCGTTTGCCAGGGGTTGAGGTCTGCGCCAAAACAGGAACAGTAGAAAATAAAGCGGTAGTAAATGGTCAAGCATTGAAGCTTCAAAATCACTCTATGTTTGTGGCCTATGCACCACGGATAAATCCTAAAATTTGTATCGCGGTAGTAGTCGAAAACTCTGGTTTTGGAGCCACATGGGCTGGTCCAGTCGCTAGTTTGATGATTGAAAAATATTTGAAAGACACTGTGGCAACAAGTAGAAAAGCCCTTGAAGAAAAAATGTACAATGCCAAGGTGATTCCTAAATATACCTACATTATTGACTCTGCTACAAGGCTTAGAGATAGGATGATTTGGGAGCGGAAACAATACCGGAAAAAATACGAAGACAGTATGAAGCATTATCGCGACTCGATGCACATAAGGCATTGGATCAAGAAGAATTTGATGTAGATATTGTACCTTTTCAAAACATAATTTTTATGAGCCAACATCCCCAATCCTCCAAGAAAAACAAATTAACACTCTATATTTTTATAGCACTTGCCTTGGGTATAGGTTTGGGTTTTGTCCTTAACGCTTATTATGTGCAGGTAGATAATGTGCAAATAGCCCAGATCGATGCGGAGATAAAAACCTTCAAAGCGGCGAATGCGGCTATGGGCTCTGCTGATATTGCCACCTCTATTCAGTCGCTTAATGAAAAGAAGACAGCAGTATTGAAAAGTAGGGATGCCAAACTAGAGCCCTTTTCGCTGATGGCCGATATTTTTTTGAGGCTCATAAAAATGATTGTGGCACCCTTGGTTTTCAGTACTTTGGTAGTTGGTGTAGCTAAGCTAGGCGATATCAAAGCAGTAGGTCGTATTGGGGGCAAAACCTTACTATGGTTTTTTAGTGCATCCTTGCTCAGTTTGGCTTTGGGCATGTTTTTGGTTAATTTATTTGAACCAGGTGCGCATATGAATTTACCTTTGCCAGATGCTAATGCCGAATTGGGTTTGCAAAAAACGGCCTTTTCTTTGAAATCCTTTCTATACCATATTTTTCCGACCAGTATTTTCGAGTCATTGGCCAATAATGAAATCCTGCAAATCGTGGTTTTCTCTTTGCTTTTTGGCACCGCCACTGCGGCCATTGGCGAGCACGGAAAAATATTAATTGATTTTTTTGAAGTAGTGGCCGATGTCATTTTGAAGATTACGGGCTATGTCATGAATTTAGCACCCATAGCTGTCTTTGGGGCTATGACGGCTGTTATCGCCAAGCAAGGTGCAGGTATATTGGCTACCTATTCCATTTTTATCGGTGAGTTCTATTTAGGATTGGGTATGCTATGGGTTCTACTTATTCTTGCAGCATTTTTATTTATTGGTGGGCGAGTTATTACCCTAATCAAACGAATGAAAGATCCCGCTTTATTGGCATTTAGTACGAGCAGTAGCGAAGCGGCTTTCCCGAAAATGATGATGGAATTGGAGCGTTTTGGCTGTGGTAAAAAGATTGTCAGTTTTGTGTTGCCTTTGGGTTATTCTTTCAACCTTGATGGCTCGATGATGTACATGACTTTTGCATCTTTGTTTATTGCTCAGTCTTACGGTATTCATTTGCCTATTGCTACCCAAATCAGTATGTTGCTTATTTTGATGTTGACGAGTAAAGGAATAGCAGGCGTTCCCAGAGCTTCATTAGTAGTGATTGCAGGCACTTTGAGTACCTTTAATATACCCGAGGCTGGCCTTGCCTTATTATTGGGTATTGACCCTATTTTGGATATGGGGCGCAGTGCTACCAATGTTATCGGCAATAGTGTGGCTACCGCCGTGGTGAGTAAATGGGAAGGTGAATTACATCATTAGAAAAATATTGAATTATTCAAACAGAATAAAGAAATGAAATGTCCAAGCTTGTGCTTAATAATATTGTTCCTATCCTTTACTGCATGCAAAGAAGCCGCAGACGGGGCAGAGGTATCTAAAAATAATATTCCAAGTAAATTTACGGATAGCCTTAATGCTGTCAAGGAGAAAAAGCAAGTTGTTGAAAAGCCTATTTTTCAATACCATTTCGAATACAAAAAAATATGGAGCAAAAAAGACAGTTTCGAAGGGTATACCCATCAGCGCCTACTGGCAGCCATCAATAGGGTAGATGAAAAGCATTTGAAACATTTAGATAGTTTTTTGGTGCCCCATCAATATGATGATTCTTTGGCGCATTATTTTCCTTTCCCTATACAATCTGCCATATTGAGCGACATTAACAAGATTATCATTTTTTCTTACCCCACACAATCTTTTGCCGCATACGAAAGGGGGCATTTGATTTTGACTGGACCAACCAATATGGGTAAGAAACTGTCTCAAACGCCATTGGGTTTGTTTTTTTGTAATTGGAAATCGAAAGAAATACGCAGCACCGTTGATAATGATTGGATTTTAAAATGGAATTTTAATGTGAGTAATATTGGAGGTGTTGGTTTTCATCAATATGATTTGCCCGGTTATCCAGCTTCTCACAGTTGTATGCGCCTATGGGCACAGCAAGCCGAATTTTTGTATTATTGGGCCGAACAGTGGAAGTTTAATGATGAACATCAATTAATGGCTAAAGGAACTCCCGTAATTGTCTATGGCGAATATCCCTTTGGTAAACCTCGCCCATGGTTTCTATTGGCAGAAGATGGCAAGGCTTTGGAAATTAGCGAAGAAAACCTAAAAGAAATCGTTCAAGAGCATAAGGCAATCATCTTGGCCGAACAACAAAAGCTTGATGATTTAATCTCCCAGAAGGCCATGGTTTCGGCAGCGTTGTCTAAGTAAGTTTGTTTCATTATTTACCTACAGATTATATTTTTCACTTTCTTTTGCGGTAATTAGTTAATTTCACTGCTTGAAAATGGACGATTTGACCGCAATTTGGGGCATGTAGAAAATATTTTTCCAATTTTGGCCTAATTAGTGCAAAAATATTTTTGTTGTTTCATTAAAATGCTGCACCTTTGCAGTCCTTAAAAAAATAAAATTATGGCAAGAGTTTGTCAAGTAACTGGAAAGCGCCCAATGGTGGGTCACAAAGTTTCTTTCTCAAATAAGAAAGCATTACGTCGTTTTTTACCCAACTTACAGGTAAAACGCATGTACCTTGCTGAAGAAGATAAATGGATTACTTTGAAATTATCTACAGAAGCATTGCGCACAATCAACAAAAATGGCTTGCTTGCAACTGTTAAACAATTGCGTGCAGAGGGTCATAAAATTTAGTAATTAATAAGCATAAAACATTCAATAAACAATGGCAAAGAAAGGCAACCGCGTACAGGTAATCTTGGAGTGCACAGAGCATAAAAACAGCGGCTTAGCGGGAACCAGCCGTTATATTACTACCAAGAATAAGAAAAATACGCCTGAGCGTATTGAGTTGAAAAAATACAACCCGTTGATGAAACGTGTGACAACTCACAAAGAAATTAAATAAATTTACTTCATTCTTTTAAAATATTTGAGTAATGGCAAAAGCAGCTAAAACCGCGATTAAAAAAGACCCTAAACAGGCGTTGGACGCAAAAAACTGGACAAAAGTGATTAAAGCCGTTCGCAGCCCCAAAACAGGTGCTTACACTTTCAAAGAAAATATCATTCACAAAGACAAAGTGAAAGATTTTTTGGCGAGTTAATTCATTAATCGCAATGAAAAATTATTTAGGCTAACCAACATTCTTGGTTGGCCTTTTTCAATTTATTAAATTTTCGTCTTCTTGTCCATGCGTTATTGTCTATTTTGCCTACTATTTATTGTCTGTGCTTGCAATGAAAAGCAGCCTAAGCAGAAAATAGTCCTTACCCAAAATGATAGCGCCATAAAGGGTATACAGACCGCCGATCTTATCCTGCGCCGTGGCAGAGATCAAGTGAGTGATTTTTTTGCAAGATTGAATACCCGAAATCAAACATATTCGCATTGCGGCCTCGCAGTACAAACCGATTCTGGTGTGTATGTCTACCACATCATGGCTACATTGAATCATATAGAAGGAAAGATTCTATGCGAACCCATTGATTCCTTTATCGATTCCAAAATCAATTCAAGATGGGCGATAATTCGTTACAATTTGGATAGCATAAAACAGTCCCATTTGCTGGCTAAAGTACAGGATTATATTACCCAAAAAATCACTTTCGATCAGCAATTTAACCTTCAGTCAGACGATAAAATGTATTGTTCTGAGATGCTCTATAAAGCATTCCTTTTTGCAAGTAAAGATGCTCAAATTATACCCATTACCATTGCTCATTCGGGCAAAAAATACATTGCCATAGATAATCTTTTTGAACATAAACATTGCAAAACAATTGGCGAAATAGCCTATAAACAGTAGCTTCGCAATAAACTAAATGAATACCACAATGAATAAGTTCTCCACTCTTTTTATAGCCCTTTGTATAAGCTTTAGCTTTGTATCTTGTAGTTCTGATTCACCAAAGGTAGTAGCAGAGCAATTCCTGCTTTCGGTTGCTCGGGCCGATTTGGATGAGGCTAAAAAATATTGCGATTCTAATACAAGGGAGTTGTTAGATCAAGCCAATTATCTTTCTATGGTACCTGATTCTGTAAAAGAAGAAGGCAGAAATTTGAAAATCACGATTGTCAATACACAAGAAAATGGTGACAAGGCTGTGGTAACCTATAAAACCTCAAAATTAGAGGAAAACCAAATCATTACTTTGGTAAAAATCAATGATAAATGGTTGGTACAATTAGATAAAATGCAAGAATATGAGGAAGAGCCTATGTTGACAGAGTCAAATGAGTTGCATGCAGATTCTACTTCGGTGCCTGTGCAGGATACCGCATCTAAAAACTAGGGTGTCTGTAGTTAGAGATAATTCGACTTAGCTTATTTAAGGATAAAAGCTGTTGCCGCTATAGGCAACAGCTTTTATGTTTTTATAGCTTTGATATTGCGCATCATTCCTTTCCATTTAGTACGGGCAATGGGCGATTGTTTAAAGTATTGTTTAAAGCTGTATTCAGTGAGTTCTTCCCATTCGCCAATACTGAGGTTGAGTACCTGAGGTATGGGTTTGAAATGCTCTTCTGTATTGGGTTTCGAGAAACGATTCCAAGGGCAAACATCTTGACAGATATCACAGCCAAAGGCCCATCCTTCCATTTTGGATTGTAGCTCTTTGGGCAATAATTCGTCCTTTAGTTCGATAGTAAGGTAAGAGATACATTTGCTTCCGTCTATCACTGTGGGGCTCACTATAGCCTCTGTGGGGCAGGCCTCGATACATCTTGTGCAAGTGCCACAGTGGTCGGTGCTAAAGGGGTTGTCGTACTCTAAGTCAAGGTCGCAAATTAGTGTTGCAATAAAAAAGTATGAACCGGCTTGTTTGCTAATCAAATTACCGTTTTTACCCACCCAACCAAGTCCACTTTGTTGTGCCCAAGAGCGCTCCAAAACGGGTGCAGAGTCTACAAAACCACGGCCAGCGACTTCGCCTATATTTTTATGGATAAAGGACATTAATTCATGTAGCTTTTCTCTAATGACAAAATGATAATCGACGCCCCATGCGTATTTGGCGATTTTGGGTGCCTCATCTTTCTGTTTTTCTTCGGGATAATAATTGAGTAAGAGGGTGATGACTGATTTAGCATCAGGCACTAATTTTCGTGGATCTATTCTAAGGTCAAAATGACGCTCCATATAGCTCATTTTGCCTTGGTAATTTTTATTCAGCCAAGACTCTAATCTGCGGGCATCTTCTGTAAGTTCAGTCGCTGCAGCAATGCCACATTGCATAAATCCCAAGCGCGTGGCTTCAGTTTTGATGAGTTGGGTATATTTTGATGCGCGTGTAATCATTTGTTAGCTAGGGGCTGAATAGTTGTACCCCTGATTTTAAGTATCTGCGCAGCACAAGTATCTGCATTTACTTTCGGAATGTCGGCAATAATACTGCAAAACAATTGCAATTCTTGCTTGATTATTTCAGCTTCATTTTGTTTGAGTAGATAGAGTACTTCACTCATAGCGTTATAATCGAAGCTAATTTCCATTCTCTGGCAGATCCATTTTTCTATCGGTATTGTTAGGTGCAAAGCCTCTGCAGTTGCGGTTTTATAGGCATTGATCAAACCGGGTACTCCCAACATGGTGCCACCATAATAACGCACGATCACCACCAATACATTTGTAAAGCCTGCACTATCTATTTGTCCTAAAATGGGTCTGCCAGCGCTACCACTGGGTTCACCGTCATCGCTAGCTCTAAATGATAAACCGTCAACACCTATTCGATAAGCGAAGCAATGATGTGTGGCTTTGGGATGCTCTTTTTTGACCTCGTTTAATTTGGCTTTTACATCATCAATATTCTGTATGGGAAAGCTATAGCCCAAAAATTTGCTGCCGCGGTCTTTAAAAAAAGAAGTTGTAGCTGCAGCTATGGTTTTGAATTTTTCTATTTGATTCGTCATTTCTTAATTTCGGACAACCCTAAACTCAACTCTTCTATTTTTTTGTGCATCTTCTTCGGTTATTTCATTGGGTATTATGGGGCGGCGTTTTCCATGTCCAATATACCCAAGGCGTTTGGATTCAATGCCATTGTCTATTAAGTACTGATAGATATATCTTGCTCTATTTTCGGATAGCTTTAGTTCGTATGTGTCCGTGTCTAAAGCATCTCCATCACCTTGCATGCAGCAAACATGGCCTTCAATATTGATAGCTAGGTCGGGATAGGTTTTCAGTGTTTCTAATAACTCCTGCAAAATAGTTTCACTTTCTGGGGTAATAAAATGTCTTGTTGCTTGGAAATGTATGGCTTCAATACGCATTACTTCATTTACTTTGAGCTCATTCAATTCTTCAAATCTACTTTTGGTAGTGCTTTTCTCGATTGATTTTTTGGTTACGATTGCTGAAGTTTTTGTGGTGTTTTTTTGTCCAACCATTAAGTTGTGGTTGACATTATTCGATGTTTTTACAGTATTTGTTTTCTTTTCTATGGGGATGATTTTTCCATCATCTTTTATCTCTCCAACCTGGATGCCTTTTTTAACTTGTATCAGGGGCTCGATCTTTTTCGTGATAGGCAACTGCTCTTTTTTAATAAATATGGCTACTCTTCGGTCTTCAGGATATCCATTTTCTGTTTTGGGCAGATTTCTTTTTACTTCTCCAATTCCTTCACAAATCAAAATTTGTTGTGCATTAATTTTTCGAGATAACAAATACGACTTTACATTATAGGCACGGCCTTTAGCTAAATTCATATTTGCGGGTTCATTGCCTAAATAGTCGGCATAACCATAGATGAGTAAGCTAGTTTTGCCCAAATAGTGTGCTATTGAATCTAGTTTTTTCTGGGCTATATGGTCCAGCTCAATAACATTGATGGGAAAAAGAATTTTTACCGTGTCGTATCCTGCTTGTGCAATGCTGTATTCATTGCCCAGTAACAACAACAGTAGAATTATAATTCTTTTCAAAAGCTTTTTTTGATGGTTTTGAATAAAAAAGGATATTAAATAACGCAACACTTCGGGTTGTTTATTCAATATCCTTTGAGTTATTTTTAATTTTTATGCGCTTGGTATGCCTCTTATTTTCGAGGTCCTCTAGGTGCTTGCCCTCTATATTTTTTATGGGGCAATATGCGCTTGTTGCAACTAGCAGCCATCAAAGAAAGTGTAATTAAGGATAATAAGGCAATTGTGATGTACTTGTTTATTTTCATAAAAATTAAGTATTATGATTAGGAAGCTTAAAGATAAAAATTTTATTCAGAAAACAAATGCAATTTGTAAAAACTATCCATTGTCAATTTTATCTTTTAATTGTTTGGTCATACCATTAATATAGGTTCGCCATTTCTCAATCACAGAAACCATGTCTTGCGGTATTTCAGAATCGTACATTACCGGTAAGCCTGTACCTGGATGTATAAAGCCCAGCTCTTTGGCGTGCAAAGCATGTCTCGGCAATAGTTTGAAACAATTTTCAACAAATTGCTTGTACTTAGTAAAAACCGTTCCTTTTACAATATAATCGCCTCCGTAGGTACTGTCGCTAAAAAGGGGGTGACCAATATGTTTCATATGCACCCGTATTTGATGTGTACGGCCTGTTTCGAGTCTTAATTCTATGAGGGTTACATAATTAAATCGCTCAATGACTTTATAATGCGTAACTGCTTCTTTGCCATAATCGCCATCTGGAAATGCGGCCATTATCTTCCGAAATCGCTGATGCCGACCAATATGAGCTACCACCGTTCCTTCATCTTCTTCCATATTACCCCATACTAAGGCAATGTATCGGCGATGTACCGTGTGGTTTTTAAACTGAATACCCATTTTTTGCATGGCAGCTTCATGTTTAGCAATCACCAGTAATCCGCTGGTATCCTTATCTATTCGGTGTACCAATCCAATTCGAGGTAGCTCTTCTGTTTCTTCTTTTTTGAGGTAAAATGAAAGTCCGTTTACCAAGGTGCCACGGGGATTACCACATCCGGGATGGACTACCATACCCACTTTTTTATTGATGATCATGATGTCATCGTCTTCGTAGGCAATATCTAGGGGTAGGTCTTCGGGTACTATTTCATAAAGCTCCGAAGGGCGTGTTTCAAAAATAACAATCTCTTCTCCAGGTTTTATTTTATGGTTTGATTTGACGATTTTATCATTGACTAAAATCAATCCATCATCTATTGCTTGTTGTACCTTGGTGCGGGTGGCTCCTTCAAGTCTGTTTTGTAAAAACTTGTCGATGCGCACTGATTCTTGTCCTTTATTAACAATAAATCGTTCTCTTTCAGCAAGCACAGCTTCGCCCGTAGCTTCTACTTCGTCGCCATCACCATAATCCTCTAAATCTTCTTCTTCGTATTCAGCCATTTTTTTATTTTTTCCAGTTTCTCAATAAATCAGTATTCAATTGTACATAGGTAATCGTTCTTTCCCTAATACTATTATTAATCCAATAAATTTGGGGTACAAATTTTCCAGCCATTTTGATAAACTCATCTGAATTGTTAAACACAAAATGCGGTACTTTATTGGCTTTCGTAGCGGCAAAAAAATCGCTAGTATCTGTAGGCGAGCCGGTGAATATCATCATTATAGGCAGGGTACTATCCTTTGTATAAATGTCTTTGAAAATCTTAGCAGCATGGCGACAATGGGGGCAGCCAAGACTCATAAAGGCTATAAGATGTTTGCCTTTACGTAGTTCTACTGATGGTTGGTAGTTCAGGTCTCTATACAAAGGATTTAGATTTATCGGCTGGGGCTTTTGCGCATAGGGAACCCATACAAAAGGTATCATCAACATTGCAGCAGTACCTACTAAGGCAACTATCCATTGGAAACGGTAAGGCTTTACAGGGTATATTTTGCTCAATAAAAAGGTAAGTGCAATTAAGGCAATATTCTTGATGATGCTCACTGCAGGAGACATCGGTAATGTATCACCAAAGCAGCCACAGTCAACTTGATTCCCTTTTGTAATTAAGACGATGACTAGATAAATAGTCATGATTATCAAAAATAAAAGAGTAATCGGGTAGGTGATTTTCTTTAGGTAAATATGCGTCAACATTAAAAAGGCCAACATCAGTTCGAAGCCTATAAAAAATCGTGCTAAGAAAAAAGAGAGCATATTGGGTAAGCCCATATCCATAAAGGTCCATTCAAATGGCTCGATGGCAATGAATTTTGTAAGGGCCGAGAAGATAAAGATTCCACTCAGTACCAGGAGAAGAATTAGGCCGATTGTTGATTTTGCCTTGTGTGAAATGGTCATTCTGCTTTATAGAAATTAGGTTATAAAAAGAAAGAGCCTATCGGCTCTTTCTCTATACTATTAGGCCAGCATCGTTACTGGATTTTCGAGATAAGTTTTGAGTGTTTGTAAAAATTGTGCACCTACTGCGCCGTCGACTACGCGGTGGTCGCAACTGAGGGTTAGTTTTAAAATATTGCGTACTACTACAGCACCATTTTCTACTACTGGGGTAGGGATTATATTACCTACAGCCAAGATGCAGCTATCTGGCGGATTAATAATAGCGGTAAATTCATCAATACCCATCATGCCTAAATTAGAAATGGTGAAGGTATTGCCGGTAAATTCACTTGGCTGTATTTTTTTGTTGCGCGCTTTACTGTATAAATCACTTGCAGTGCTAGCAATCTGGCTTAAGGATAATTGGTCAGCAAATTTGATTACGGGTACAATCAATCCTTCTTCCACGGCTATGGCGCTTCCAATATTGATATGGTGATTAGCACGGATAAAATCGCCCATCCAAGAGCTGTTTACATCAGGATGCTTGCGCAAAGCCATTGCTGAGGCTTTGATAATAAAATCATTGAAAGAAATTTTTACACCAGCCATCTCGTTGATTTGTTTACGAGCTTCCATAGCCTTGTCCATAGTTACCGAAATTTTAAGGTAAAAATGGGGCGCAGTGAATTTGCTTTCGGCTAGGCGAGACGCAATGATTTTACGCATTTGCGTGAGTGGGGTATCGGTATAGCTTTCGGTACCAGAAATACTTGCAGGGATTTTTGGAGTGGCTACAGTAGATGCTTTTGCGGCATGTGGGGTATAATTGTCAAGGTCTCTTTTAATGATTCTTCCACCATCGCCGCTGCCCGAAAGTGCATTAAAGTCAATGCCTTTTTCTTGTGCGATTTTTTTAGCTAATGGCGAAATTTTTACGCGGCTATCGTCATGGTTTGTTGCAACAGATGGCGCAATGCTTGTAATTGCAGGGGCTACACTATTTGTGCTAGCGCTAGCGGTGTTGCTTGCTGGGCTATGGGTAGTAGGTGCATTTAATATGCTTTGAATGTCTGTGCCTGGCTTGCCTACAATAGCTATGATTTCGTTGATTTTGGCGGCACTACCAGCAGGCACTCCAATATGTAATAAAGTGCCATCGGCATAGCCCATTACTTCCATTGTAGCTTTATCGGTTTCTACATCTGCTAATACATCATCACTTTTTACGACATCACCCACTTGTTTGTTCCAAACCACTATTTTGCCCTCCGTCATAGTATCACTAAGCAAGGGCATACGGATAACCGTTACACCATCAGGAATAGCAGCTGGTGGAGCACTTGCTGAAATGGTTGAGGGTTCAATAGCTGCTGTTAAAGGTGTTTCATTTGCAGTTGTTGTCGTTTTATCTAGCAATGAAGCATATTCTTCTCCTTCATTTCCAATAATGGCTATGATGTCATTTACTTTAGCTGCTTTACCTTTTTCAACTCCAATATATAAAATAGTACCACTTACAAAGGGCATTACTTCCATTGTTGCTTTGTCGGTTTCTACATCGGCAAGCACATCGTCCGACTTTACTTTGTCGCCCACTTTTTTGTGCCATTCTGCTATCACACCTTCTTTCATCGTATCGCTCAGTAGCGGCATTCTTATCACTTCGGCCATAAAAATATTATTGTTCGAGAGGTTTTATTGTTGAGTTTGAAGTTCCAAAAATAGCAAATCCCTTCTTATTTATTAAGTGTTTTTAAGAAAAGGGTACTATGTGTCTTATATTAAATTTCGACACCTAAATTTCTTTAGGGTGTAAGGTATATTTCTGGCAATGTGATTCTATTGCTTTCGTTGCCTGCTTTGTCTTTTATGTAGAGCTCCAATTTAACGGTATCTCCTTTTTGTCTGTTCGGACGAAGCAATAGAAAGCTAGCTTCGATGCCTAGGCTACAGGATCCAGAAACACCTTGGGTGGGGTCAATATATTTAGCGATGCCTCTAGGGAAATAATATTTATTCAAAGTTGTATCCCTTTTATCTATTGTATAAATGTCAAAATTGCCCGATGAGGTTGTGTTGCCCAAATCACCATCTTTGTCAGAAAAATTAAAATTGACATTGATGTATTCATTGCTCCCGGCCTTCATTACATTGCCTGACATGCCTACATAGCTAATACTGGGTGGATTTTTGCCATTTTTGGGGCTGTCTGTTTTGCCGCAAGAAAGCAGAATTAGGCTGGTACAGATACCCAATCCCAAAGTATGCAATAGGGGATATTTTTTTATAAAAGTTGGTTTGTTGCGCACAATGCTTTTTTTTGTTGTTTTGCAAAAGTATTTCTCGTTCAAAAATAATCCAAAAACCAATGCAGTTCGATATTATCAATGGAAATGATTGGCTTCAAAATTGTAAAGATGATTTTGAAGCCACTGCAATGGCACTTTATCGTTATCAATACCAGCATAATGAGTTGTACAAGTCCTACCACCAAGCGTTGAAAATAGATACAGATACCATAAAAACGCTTACTCAAATTCCTTTTTTACCCATTTCTTTTTTTAAAACACACAAAGTAAGCACTGTACCCCATGTCCCATCCTCGGTGGTCTTTGATAGTAGTGGCACAACAGGTATGATACCGAGCAAGCATTTTGTACACGATGTAAGGCTCTATGAAACGATTTCTTTGGCTGGTTTTGAAGCGCTTTATGGCTTAGTACAAGACTGGGTAATATTGGCTTTATTGCCTTCTTATTTGGAAAGAAAAACATCTTCTTTGGTACATATGGCCAAAGTAATGATGGATAAAGGTGGACATCCTGAAAATGGGTTTTATTTAAACGAATGGGACTTACTGCAAGACAAATTGGTGCAATTGAAACGACAAGGCAAAAAGGTGCTATTACTCGGTGTTACTTTTGCCTTGATAGATTTTGCAATGAAATATCCCATGGATTTAGCTGGGGTAGTGGTGATGGAAACTGGCGGTATGAAGGGTAGGCAAGCCGAGTGGACACGCGAACAAGTACATCATTATTTGAAAAACCAGTGGCAACTGGATACCGTGCATTCGGAGTATGGAATGACAGAATTATTGTCACAAGCTTATTCCAAAGTTGAGGGTCTTTTTGAGCCCATACCCACAATGCGTGCCTACGTTCGTGATCCACAAGACCCTCTAGGTACAATGGAAGAAGGTTCTGGTGTGTTGAATATCATCGATCTAGCGAATGTCTATTCTTGTGCATTTATTGCTACAGAAGATATGGGGAAAGTTTATTCAGACAAGCGTTTTGAGGTTTTGGGGCGAATGGATTTTGCTGCTTTGAGGGGTTGTAGTATGTTGGCGCTTTAGGTTTTTAAATTTTTAGGCTTGAACAACAAAAAGGCTGCTTCATGTGGAGCAGCCTTTTTGTATTGTATTTTTTAACCTATTTTTTTTATTCCACAATGAGTCTTTTGGAAACACGATGTTGCCCTTTGTTAATATTGATGAGGTAAAATCCTGCCGGCAATGACTGTTCGGTGTTTACATCGATTAATGCAATGTCTCTTACATTTTGCCCTAAAAGATTATGAATAGAGGCATTGGCACCCAACATTGATTCTTTTATGGCGATGACAAATACTCCTTTCGAAGGGTTGGGGAAAATGTGAATGGCGTTTTGAAAGGCATATTCTTCAACCGAAAGGGGAGGGAAACTACTTATCGTATGGCATTCTGAAGTGTCTCTACATTTGCCATCAAATAAGGTTACGGCATAATCTGCATTACCTAAAGCAATATAGCTTTTCCCTGTAGCACCGGGTATCTCATTTTTCTTATCACATCCAATCCATTGGTATTTTACTCCTGTTGCCTGGGCGGTCAATACTACTCCAGATACACTTACGCTGTCGTTAATATTGCGTATATCAATGGTAAGGCTAACAAAGCTTTCGCAACCTCCAGCACCAGTAACCGTTTGTGTATAGGTGCCACTCTTATCGTATGTGATGCCATCAAGTGTATAGGGGCCACAAAAAGTATCTTTAAGATTTACATAAGTGGGGCTGCAATAAGACATTTTGTGTATAAAGGCATCGTTATTTCCCTTGCTGCCTAACTTAAATACTTCTTTTGCAGGGTTAAAATCCACGCTATCCTGAAAATAACCGGTCGTGTATATGTTGTTGGGCATATCGATGCTCATTGAGGTGCAATAGTCCGCACCGGTACCTCCCCATCTTTTTGCCCACATAAAGGCGCCATTCACATCAAATTTGCCTACAAAAATATCATTCAAACCTTCACTAGCACAATGCAATATATAGCTGCTGGTATCTGGGTTGAAATCCATGGTGTCATTAAAAACGCCTGCAATGACCACATTTTCTTTATGATCTACATCTACAGAAACACCCTCACAATGTGCACCACTTTGGCCCACATTTTTGGCCCATAGAAAAACCCCATTGCTATTCAGTTTTACAACAAACATGTCGTTAACACCTTTGGCCTTCATATAAAAGGTGTCCGCCATAGCAGTATCGGGGTTAAAGTCAACAATACCGCTAAAGCTGCCTGTAATGTATATGTACCCAGAATCCGTAACCACAATGTCTTTACCTATATCGTTCAGGGTTCCTCCAATTTGTTTGGCCCAAACAAATCCACCTGATGAGTTCAATTTTGAAATAAAAATATCATTCAAACCATTTGTTCCTAATTTGAAGACTCCTCCACTCGAAGGATTAAAATCTCCTGATCCACTGAAAGTGCCAATCGTGTATACATTGCCTGCAATATCGCTGCTTAGGCCATTGCTTTTATCTACACCCTCTGTGCCAAAAGCCCTTGTCCAGATCAAATTTCCAAATTGATCAAGCTTAGTTACGTACACATCAGACAAACCTGCCGAAGTAAAGGTAGAAGTGAATGGGCCGGGATTCAAATCGGCAGTATTCCAAAAAAAGCCTGTTGTATAGGTATGTCCACTGTTGTTCCAACAATTTGATGTTGCAGAATCGGGAGCATTTCCGCCCATATTTCTAATCCATCCAAAATTTCCATCACGATCAAGTTTGAGTATAAATATATCGTAATCTCCATTTGAGGCAACGGATCCACCTGGCCCTGTTGGAAAAAAATTAACTGCTGCCCTAAAATTGCCAGTTATATATAGATTGTCCGCTGGGTCAATGGCTATAGATGTGGCTTGATCATCTAATGGTCCGCCATATTTTTTAGCCCAAAGAAATGCCCCTGTGGGGTCTTGTTTCATCAAGAAAATATCGGTTAAGCCGGTTGCGCTAAGATTAAAAACGCCAGGGCCTGGATCAAAATCCACTGTACCCATGAATGAGCCAACGGTATAAACAAATCCCATTCCATCGCTAATGACATGATTGCCTTGCTCGTTGTTATTGCCGCCTAGGGCTTTTGCCCAATCTAACTTGGCAGATTGCGCATTACAGTAAATGTTGGACATGATAACAATGCTTCCAAGTATTATTTTTTTCATAGGGATATAATTATTCGTTAACAAATGTATTCTCTTTGCCTTTCAAGAACAAGAATAATTACGCAACAAAAAAGCACCCCTTAATTGGGGTGCTGCAATAAGTTGCTCGTATTCAACGATTATTTTTTTGGTTGTTTTGGCAAACTGATTAACTTTGCGCCGCTGACGAGTCTTATACGACCAGCTCCTATCAAATCCCCCAGGACAGGAATGTAGCAAGGGTAGATGGTTGTAGCGGTGCGATGTGAGTAACTCGTCAGTTTTTTTATTTATTTAAGCGTTCGCGCATTTTATTAATGCCACTTGAATCTTTTTTCTTCTTTACGTTAAATAGGTATCCTATTTTAACTCCTGCACCTACAGCTACTCCTGCATCTCCACGACCAAATCTTGTATATCCAAAGTTTTTATACGGAATTATATCATTGTAATTGTCAATATTTAGGCCATTTGAAGCTTCTCTTATTGCTTTGCTTTGCTGTCTTCTAAAATTATCGACACCCAATCCCACTAATGCGTAAATATCAATTGAAAATGTATTGTCTAAAATCCACTGCTTGCCTACTGTCATCGAAATTAAAGAGGTAAAAACGCCTTTTGATTTTGACATCGTAGTATAGGTGTTGGGGTCGGTGTACACCATATTTCTTTGATAATACCCCAGCATAACTGCAGGTTTTAAATAACCACCTTGTAAGATGTGCATTAATTTTCTATTGGCTAATTCAAAATCTGGAAGACGCAACACTTTTAGGCCCACACCTACAGATCCTCCTTTTTGGTTGTAGAAAAACTCTTTACCACTGGTGTCATATTGCCCATTAATCACTGAGTTTTTACCCAAACCAATTAGGTTGGCTTGAAATTCGATGCTTCTACCCGGTTTTACAGATTTTTCAATATAGAGGTCAGTAAAACCAGACGCTGGCGATAATAATCCAAATTTGGCGATCCATTTTTTTTGCCCTTTATAAAAACTAAAGTCTTGCATAGGGTCGCCAAAGCTTTGCACTCTGCCGGATTTGAATACAATTTTCTCAACATCATTTATGCTCACCCCAACGGTTAATTGTTCGGCATCACTAGGCTTGTATTTAACCTCACTGGTATTGATTTCGGTAATTTGACAATCAATAGGGGCTTTTTGATTTCTGAGGTACAATTTTTCTTGAGCAAATGCCTGCCCACCCCAAAAAACAAAACTGATGAATACAAAAAGTAGTTTTTTCATAAAAAAAATTTACCGTATCAAAATTAACGTTATTTCTCACTTTTTAGTTTACAGAGACGAATATTATTGTTAAATAGTTGGGCAGTGCTTGGTTAAAGGTTCTGCTAATTCACATTTCTAAGGTATTATTCAACAGTTTTGTTGCATAGGGTCAAGTTACTGTTGCAGCTTTTGCGTCCGATTGTTCCAACAAAGAAAATTCCCAACACAATGGCATTGGATTTTATATTACAGGATGTACTTATACTAGAGCGCAGAGATATCACGTTATCTCCATTTGCTGGATGAAGGATTAATACTGCCACTTGGCAGCGTTCTATTGTATCGTATGGAGCAGCTTATGTAGGCTATTCTATTATCCAGCATAGGCATATCGGCTTGGCCGCAGTTGGGGATGTCCAATAGTTTGCGAATCATTGGCATCACAACTTATTTCTTTAGTTAAAGAGGGAGCTTTTTTATGTGTGTATTTCCCTCTGTTTGCTATTTCAGCAGTACCTGCTGGCCCCAAAAGGTGTCCTCTTTTTTCAGAGATATAGTCAATATAAGTTAATTTAAATTGCTCGTGCCGCTTTAGTCAGATGGCGATCTAATCGTTAATAGATAATATTTTGCTTATTGCGGCAATAGATATTGCATTGGATGCGTTTATTATTTTATCTTGCAAACACTTTTATAGTTTACATGAATTTACGCACTTCACTTCGTCAAAATAAAGAATCCGAAACATCGGCGCTCAACGATATTTTATTTATCCTGCTTTTTTTCTTTTTAATTATTTCGACCCTTGCTAACCCCAATTTGGTTAAAGTATCTGTTCCCCGTGCAGCCAGTGATAGTAAGGCTAAGCAAAGTGTAGTGGTCACTGTCGATTCTTTACAAAGATTTTTTGTTGGTACACGATCTGTGCAGCCGGATTCGTTACAAAGAGCCATTGAAAGAGCTGTTGCTCAAAGTCATGACGCAGATCCAACTGTAGTGATTAATGGTGATAAAAAAGCACAATTTGATAATATCGTTGCTGTGATGCGCTCAGCAAAGGCGCTCCAATTAAAAACAGTAGTTGCTGTAGATAAAGAGCGTAAATAATTCCAATAGATTAGGTCATTTTATAAAAATCCCGATTGAATAACTCAATCGGGATTTTTAAATTATGAATTCGTTGTGCGAATTGTTAGTTTTTCATCAGCTCGATGTTAGCATTAAGGGCCACATCATCGCTAAGCATTGCACTTTCTTCCCCAACACCAAAAGCCGAACGTTTAATATTTCCTGTAATTTTAAATCCAGCCATTATCTTTTTACTCATTGGGTTTTCGCCTACACCATTAAGTTTGGCATTCAATATTACTGGCTTGCTTACTCCATGTAGTGTTAATATCCCACTTACTTTGTAGTTATTGCCACTTGTTTTTTGAATAGAAGTGCTTTTAAACGTCATGCTAGGGTATTTTGCAGCATCAAAATAATCTGCCCCCTTTATATGCCCATCACGCATGTCATTATCGGTATTGATGCTGTTTATATCTGCGCTAAGTGTGATTACAGCATCTGTAAAATCAGATTTTGAGGAAATTACATTTACATCGAAGTTTTTGAAAGAGCCTTCAACCTCTGAAATTTTCATGTGTGTAATCGCAAAGCCCAATTTGGCATGAGCTTTGTCTAATGACCAATTTTGAGCATGGGCCGCAGAGCTGGCTAATAAAACGGTACCACAAATAAGTACGAATTTTTTCATCTTTTAGTTTGATTTTTTTATGAGTTGCGAAATTAATTAAAATGACTATACAATAGAAACCACTTACCTATTGTATAGTGGATGTGTTTTTAAAATGGGATTCCTCTCTTGTTTTCAAGAATAATCCAATTAAGGCAGTTTGGATAAATCCAATGATAGGGCCGCAAAACATACCTTGAAATAGGTAGGTCTCAAAGGTGAAATATTTTTGGGCTTCAGCAAGGCTAGCTTGTTTGGTCGACACTGCATATTGTATCGCATGGCCAAAATACTCTGGGCTTATAAACGTATAGGTAATGTATAGTACCAATGGGCAAAGCAAGCTTATCATCAGTGACAAAATCATACCCGAAATCAATATTTTTACATAGGACATTTTCCCATTGAAGTCTTTCTTTTTCTTTTCCCTCAAAGCCAGCACATATATTAGTGCCGAAGGGATGAGGATGAGATTGGTTATGTATTCGTGTAAGGCAATATTGTAGCTATATAAACCGGCTAATTTTTCGCCAATCATCCACAATAAAGTCATTAGGCAAAAAATAATAGCCCATTTAATTTCTAAGCTTCTTTTTTTCATAAAGGAAAATGTATATACAAACTTAGTAATAAAACGGAAATAAAATAATATAAAAAGTTTTTGTTTAGGCTTAATTTTTTATGCAAAGAATAGACTGTTTTGTTGATCCCTTCTTGAATTTGTTTAAGATAGCTTTGCTCTCTTTGGCTGGCTATTTTATCTTTTGGAGCCCGATCCCATTTCATTTAGGGTCAAAGTGCTCAAACTAATTTTGTAGGTGTATGGGTATGTTCCCTAGACATAGCTAAGGCTATCGACATTCCAAAGTATAGGCCATATTTTCCTAAAGAATCCATTCATAATAGATTTGTAGCAGCATTGTTTTCATTCTATTGTTGAAATAACATCTTAATGTGCGGTGTTGACTGTTATAGTTTTTTTATAAAATGAAATCCTATTATTTCATATCCTTGACGCAACCAGAATTTGTGGGCTTTTTTATTAACCACATAGGCATTTAATTCTGAGGCGATACAACCCTTGCTGCGTGCATATTCATCAACCCAATGCATCATAGCCTCGCCCACACCCTTGTTGCGGTAATCGGGATGAATACAGACATTATCTGGTTCAATATGCCTGCCTGCATAAATTTTGGTCAGCAGCCATAATCCACAGATGCCAATTAACTGGTCCCCATCATAAACGCCTAAGCATTCGTAACCTCTAGTGAGCATTTCATCCAGCCTTTGTTGAATGATCGTCACTTCCAATTCTTTATTGAGTAATTGAAGTAGCGGTATAATGCTGTGCATTTGGGCAACAGGTATGAGTTGGTATTGGTACATTAGCCTAATATTTGCGTTCTAAAAATAGTAAAAGAATTTTGTTTTTTCCCTAAATATGTACACCTTGTCTTTATGAAATTGGAACGTGTATTTGATATTTTGGATCATCTTAAAACCTATGCTCCAAAGCAAGATTTACTCAATGCTAAAGTAAATAAGCAATGGAAATCCTATAGTTTGGATGTTTTTACAGAGACAACACAACAGCTGGCTTCCGCATTGTTGCATTTGGGTTTTGTGCCTGGTGACAATATCGCTATTATGGCTTCCAATATGCCTCAGTGGAATTTTGTGGATTTTGCTTGTCAGCAAGTAGCCATGCCCACAGCACCTATTTATCCCACCATCAGCAATGATGATCTGATCTTTATCCTTAATCATTGTGCTGCGAAAATCATTTTTATTTCGGATAAAAATATCTACCAAAAAATAAGAACTGTACAAGACAAATTATTATACCTAGAGCATATTTACAGTTTTGTCGATATAGAAGCTGTGTCTCATTTTGATACTTTATTGGCATTAGGAAAAACGCATCTGAATATCGCGTCTATTGAGGCAATTAAGTCAAGCGTTAAGCCCGATGATATGTATACGCTGTTGTATACATCTGGTACTACAGGTATCCCCAAAGGGGTAATGTTATCCCATAAAAATATGATGAGCAACGTGCATATTTGTAAGGATATTGCACCTTTTACCAGTCAATGGCGTGCGCTTAGTTTTTTGCCCCTTAACCATGTTTATGAGCGTTTCATCAATACCCTTTATCTCTTTCATGGTGTAAGTGTTTTCTATGCCGAAAGTATTGATACCATTGGTGAAAATTGCCGTGAGATTAAACCGCATTTATTCGTAGCTGTGCCAAGGGTTTTGGAGCGCGTGTTAGAACGAATCAGTATTTCGGGTGATAATTTGACTGGTTTTAAAAAGTTGATTTTTGATTGGAGTATGCGTATCGCTGCAGGCTATGAGTTGCAAGGCAAGAATGGTTGGCTATACGAATCCCAAAGGGCTATTTGCGATGTGCTTGTTTTTAAAAAATGGAGGGCCGCTGTAGGTGGTCAAATACAAGTTATTGTGAGCGGGGGAGCGGCACTCAATCCTAAATTAGAACGTATTTTTACTTGTGCCAAATTACCCATGCTACAAGGTTACGGGCTTACAGAAACTTGTGTAGTACTCTCGGTAAATCGCTGGACTGAGGCCCAAAGAATGTTTGGCACTGTTGGTTTGGTTGTAGAAAATAGTGAAGTTAGAATTGCCGAAGAAGATGGAGAAATTTTGATGCGTGGACCGAGTATGATGTTGGGATATTATAAGAATCCTGAAGCAACAGCCGAAGTAATCGATGCTGATGGTTGGCTTCACACGGGCGATGTGGGTGCTTTTATAGAGGGTGGTTTTCTAAAAATTACCGATCGGAAAAAGGAAATTTTCAAGACTAATGCAGGTAAATATATTTCACCAGCCTCTATCGAAAACAAGCTAAAGGAATCTAGCTTTATAGAACAATGTATCGTTATTGGTGATGGACAAAAATTTGCTTCTGCATTAATAATCCCTTCGGCCAGTCGTTTCAAGGATTATTTTGAGCAAAAACAACTACGCCAGGACCATAACCAACAACGAGCAGATTATGATGAGGTGAGCAGTATCATCATGCAACACGTGAAAAAGGTCAATGCTACACTCGCTCCTTATGAGCAAATAAAAAGACCACAAATTATCTCTGCCAACTGGACAGTAGAAAGCGGAGAAATAACACCTAAATTGAGTCTTCGCCGCAAGGTAATAGTAGCGAATAACAAAGCAGTTATTGAAAAGATTTTTGGGTTGGAAGATTAATCAATCAATACATCCCCTGTCATTTCTGCTGGAATAGGAATCCCCATATACTGTAAAATGCTTGGTGCAATATCGCCTAGCTTGCCCGAACGCAACGCACCTTTGTAATCATTGCTGATAAAAAATAAGGGTACCGGATTAAGGGAATGTTGGGTATTGGGTGATCCATCTTCATTGATCATATTGTCCGAATTGCCATGGTCGGCTGTAAGGAAAATGCTATAGCCATTTTGCAAGGCCATTGGCACGATTTCACGCACGCAATCATCCACTGTTTGAACGGCTTTTAGCACCGCTTCCCATACCCCAGTGTGCCCAACCATATCAGCATTTGCAAAGTTCATGCAGATAAAGTCTGCGCTCTGATTGTTCAATTCTTGTATAATGGCATCCTTCAATAAATAGGCGCTCATTTCCGGTTTGAGGTCGTAGGTTGCTACGTCTTTAGGAGAGTCGCGCATGATTCGTTTTTCGCCTTCAAAAACCAATTCTCTACCTCCCGAAAAGAAGAAGGTAACATGTGGATATTTTTCCGTCTCGGCAATGCGGATTTGGGTTTTGCCATGGGCAGCTAATACCTCACCAAGTGTATTGCTTAAGTTGTCGGTTTGGAAAATTACATGGACGTCTTTATAGGATTTGTCGTACTCGGTGAGGGTTACATAATGCAGGGGTATGGTTTTCATTCCTTGTTCGGGTACATCAAATTGAGTGAGTACTTCTGTAATTTCACGGCAACGGTCGGTACGAAAGTTGAAGCAAATAACCACATCTCCTTCCTTAATAGTAGCCAAAGGGTTCTGTTCTTTGTCGCACAAAATAATCGGTTCAATAAACTCATCCGTCACGCCCTCATCATAGGATTCTTGCATACGCGCCATAGCATCAGTGCTTTTGATGCCGATACCATGGACCATAGCGTTGTAGGCTTTTTGCACCCGCTCCCAACGTTTGTCTCTATCCATAGCATAGTAGCGACCGCATATACTCGCTAATACAGCTCCGGTTTTGTTCAAGGTGTGTTGCAGCTGGGCAATGAATCCCATTCCGCTTTTGGGGTCGCAATCGCGCCCATCGGTAAAGGCATGAACCGCAACTTTGGCTAAGCCTGCTTTTTGTGCAAATCCGCAAAGTGCTTCGAGGTGATTGAT
>JAIXWS010000041.1 GCA_027491165.1 Sphingobacteriales bacterium
GAACTTACCGATACACAATCTTATCTCGTCGCCACTGCTTTTTTTGCTGCCTATTTTGTAATGGCTATTCCTTCTGCAGCGCTGTTACGGATGACCGGTTTCAAAAAGGGAATGTCTTTGGGTCTTTTGGTTATGGCCCTAGGAGCCTTGTTATTTGTGCCTGCTGCCCAATCGCGCCATTTTAATTTATTCCTCACTGGCTTATTTATCATTGGTAGTGGATTGGCCTTGTTACAGACAGCAGCCAACCCTTATGCTACCGTATTAGGACCAATAGAAAGTGCTGCGCAACGCATCAGTATCATGGGCATCTGCAATAAAGTGGCGGGTATTATTGCGGTGTATGTTTTGGGTGCGATTACTCTGGAAAATGCAGATGGCATCAAAGTAAAATTATTGACCTTGTCTCCAACCGAAAAAGCTTTAGAATTAGACGCCTTGGCGAGTAGGGTGATTATGCCTTATATCGTCATTGCGGCATCATTAGCAATCTTGGCACTCATTATTTATTTCATTCAGCTCCCAGAAATCAACGAAGAAGATCAGCAAGCTGGCGATTCTGAAAATGCTTTGGGCAAATCAAGTGTTTTGCAATTTCCGCATTTGATTTTGGGTGCATTGGCTATCTTTTTTTATGTAGGGGTTGAGGTCATTAGCTATGATACGTTTACCGGTTTTGGCGAGGCTTTGGGTTATCCATTGGCTACGGCAAAAAGTTTTGCTACTTATACGGGTTATGGTTTGTTAATTGGTTATGTGGTAGGGATTATTGCCATTCCTAAATTTATTTCACAGCAAAAGGCCTTGACTATTCTGACTATATTGAGTATTGTATTTGTGTTGGTCTCGATGTTTACCAAAGGTGATATCGCTATTTATAGCTTTGCCGTATTGGGCTTTACTAATTCGGTAGTGTGGCCAGCAATATGGCCATTAGCGATTAATCAATTGGGTAAATTCACCAAAACGGGCTCTGCTTTGCTGATTATGGGTATTGTAGGTGGTGCGGTTTTGCCTCCCTTGTATGGAAAATTTTCTGAATTTTTAGGCTCGCGCCAAATGGCCTATTCTATGATGATACCCTGCTATGTATTCATTTTGTACTTCGCTTGGAGTGGTCATAAATTAGGTTTGAAAAAAAGGGGATAATGAAAAAATGGACTTTGATTGGCCTCTTAATGTGTGCTTTTGCTATTGCAAAAGCACAAGACCCTATGTCTGTTTTGAAGAGCATCCCGATTGAGGCCAATAATTTACAAGTAGACGATTTAGGCAATGCCTATGTGTTGCGTAAAGACAATGCCTTAATTAAATTCAATGAATTTGGGGATAGTATGGCCAATTACATTAGTATCGCTAATGGTGACATTGCGGTGGTAGATGTAACCAATCCGCTTCGGGTGATGTTGTATTATGCCGAATTTTCCAAATTGGTTCTGCTGGATAGGATGTTAGCACCCAAAAATGAATTGAATCTCCGTAAACTCAACCAGCTCAACTCTAATGTTATTGCAACAAGTGCTGAAGGTAATCTTTGGGTTTACGACCAATTTAATGCCACACTCAGTAAATTGGATATGGAGCTCAATGTAATGATTCAAGGCAATGATTTGCGCCAACAATTGTCGGAACTACCCAAGCCTTCTTACCTTATTGAACGCGATCGTAGGGTATATATGGCCGATACGAGTCTAGGGCTGCTCATCTTCGACCAATATGGTACATACCTTAACACTTTGTCTCTAATTGGTCTGCACAAAATGCAAATTGTAGGTAGTCAGATTATTTATCAAAAGGCTAATCAATTGATAGCCTATGATTTTAAAAAATTTGTTGAGACCCAAATTCCCATCCCCGTATTGGCCCAAAGTGCTATTGTTCAAGCCGCTTATTGCCGTAATATATTGTATGTCTTATATACCGATCGGCTTGTTTTGTACCGATTGCGGAAATGATTTTTTATAATTAGTATTAAGTTTTATTTTTGACCAAATATTCCAAACATTGAAAACCCTTTTAGACCAAGCGCAACTCCAAATTACCTTACACCGATTGGCGCATCAGTTGGTCGAATCTCATTTGGATTTCAGCGATTCTGTCATTATTGGAATGCAGCCCCGTGGTATTTTGTTCTCAGACAGGATTGTCGCCTTGTTGCAACAAATAACAGGTAATGCCAAGATTGCTTATGGTCGTCTTGATATTACTTTTTACCGCGATGACCTCGATAAAGGCGGTGCTTTGCAAACACCCGCCCAAACAGACATCAATTTTTCGGTAGAAGATAAGCGTGTGATATTAATTGATGATGTATTGCACACAGGTCGCACCATACGCGCAGCTATGGATGCTCTGTTGGATTTTGGAAGGCCTAAAGAAGTAGAATTGATGGCTTTAATCGATCGAAGATTCAGCAGAGAATTACCCATTCAGCCCGATTATGTGGGTTTGAGTGTGGATACCCTTTTTGAACAAAAAGTAAAAGTGTATTGGAAGGAAAAAGAAGCTAATGACGAAGTGGTATTGGTAGATTAACCGCGAATACTTTTCTTTCTAATTAAAAATTAATAATCAAACAATGTCCTTATCCGTAAAACACCTCTTGGGTATCAAAGAACTGCAACAGCAGGATATTGAAACTATTTTCAAAACCGCAGATAATTTCAAGCAGGTTTTGCAACGCCCGATCAAAAAAGTACCTGCTTTGCGCGATACGACTATTGCCAATATTTTCTTCGAAAATTCAACCCGCACACGTACATCATTTGAATTGGCCGAAAAGCGACTTGGTGCTGATGTAGTGAATTTCTCTGCCTCCGCTTCTTCTGTTTCGAAGGGCGAAACCTTGATTGATACGGTAAATAATATTTTGGCGATGAAAGTAGATATGGTGGTGATGCGTCATGCAGCATCAGGTGCACCATGGTTCTTAGCGCAACATATTGATGCCAGCATTATTAATGCAGGAGATGGCGTGAACGAGCATCCCACACAAGGTCTTTTAGATGCCTTTTCTATGCGTGAAAAGTTTGGTGATTTAAGCGGAAAAACGGTTGCTATTGTTGGCGATATCATGCATTCGCGCGTAGCGATGAGCAATATTTATTGTCTACAAAAATTGGGTGCAAAGGTCATTGTTAGCGGACCGCCTACACTAATTCCAAAACATATTGAGTCAATGGGTGTTAGCGTAGAATATAGTGTCAAAAAGGCTTTACAGCAATGCGATATAGCCAATATATTACGCATTCAATTGGAGCGTCAGCAAAAACCGCTTTTTTCTTCGCTTCGCGAATACGCTTTGTTTTATGGGGTTAATAAACAGATGCTTGATTCCTTGAATAAAGAAATCCTTATACTTCATCCGGGACCTATTAATCGTGGGGTGGAGATTGATTCAGATGTTGCCGATGGCAAACATTCTGTTATTCTTGATCAGGTAGAAAATGGAGTAGCCATTCGAATGGCCGTTGTGTATTTACTCAGTGGCAATAGAGAAATGCCTGAGTAAAATTGCCTTGTACTTTCGGTACATAGCGTATATTTGCAGACCCGACTGACGTTAACAGTTCGGGTCCTTTTATTAAAACTAAATTAAAAAATTGTACTATTTATATGTCATCTACTTGGTTTAAGCGTATCAAAAAGGGTGTTGTAACCCAAACAAACGAAAAGCGCGAAACTCCTGATGGACTTTGGCATAAATGTTCGGAATGCCGCACAACGATTACCCAGCAAGAATTGGCTGAGAATCTTTGGGTATGTCCTAAATGCAATATGCACAATCGGATTAATTCTCCCGAGTACTTTAGCATCATTTTTGATGAAGGCAAAGTAGACTATCTGTTTAGTAACATTGTATCAGTAGATAAGTTAGGCTTTGTAGACCTAAAGCCTTACGCCGATCGATTAGTAGATGCCCTGAAGAAGGTTCCAGAAGATGCATTGTCTGTGGGTGTTGGGGAAATAAATGGACAAGGTTTGGTCATCGCTTGTATGAACTTCAATTTTATTGGTGGTTCTATGGGTTCTGTGGTGGGCGAAAAAATCAGTAGAGGTATTGATTATGCAATCGAGCATAAATTGCCTTTTATGATTATTTCTAAATCTGGTGGTGCCCGTATGATGGAATCAGCTTTTTCCCTGATGCAAATGGCTAAGACTTCTGCTAAGTTAACACGACTAGCCAAAGCAAAATTGCCTTATATATCTTTGATGACCGATCCAACAACAGGTGGTGTAACAGCTTCTTATGCTATGTTGGGCGATATCAATATTGCTGAGCCTAAAGCATTGATTGGTTTTGCTGGTCCAAGGGTTATTAAAGAAACCATTAAAAAAGATTTGCCCCCTGGCTTCCAGCGTTCCGAATTTTTATTGGAGCATGGATTTCTCGATTTTATTGTAGATCGTAAAAACCTCAAAGCAACACTTAGTCAAACCATCCATTGGTTTATGACCGAAAGCAAATAAAAATGGCCTAATAGGTCCGCACACACATTGGCTCAAAATATTTACATCAAAAACAAGCCCGCTACTTTCGAATATGCGATAGAAGACAGGCTTAAAGCGGGTATGGTACTGACCGGGTCGGAGATAAAATCCATCCGTAATGGGCGTGTGAGCTTCAATGATAGTTATTGCATTTTTTATAAAGGGGAGCTTTGGGTGAAAAGTCTATTTATTGGTGAATATGCTCATGCGGGCTATGCTGGCCATGCTACAACCCGTGAGCGCAAACTTTTACTCACGAAGAAGGAACTAAAAAAGTGGGAATCTAAAATAAAGGAAAAGGGCTTTACTATTGTGCCCCTTTCGGTATTTATCAATGATGAAGGTTATGCCAAGATTGAAATAGGCCTAGGGCGTGGTAAGAAATTGCACGACAAACGGGAGTCTATTAAAAATAGGGAGGCAGACAGGGATTTAAAGCGTTTCTTAAAATAGTAAGTGTCTTCATTGTAATTGCTTATTTGCACATAACAGAAATTTCATTTTCCTTCTATGTGTAAGCCTCAATTTTTCGCTAATTTTAAAACATAAAATGCAATTTTATGTGGCGAACATTTGGCGGACAAACTATCGAATTGCCCATTAAAGAGGCTGTTGAAAGCACTATTATAAAAGAGATTGCCTCAGGAAATAAATTGAAAATTTGCATTGGTAGCGATTCTCAAGTTCATGCAACACATACCGAATTCGCTACCGTTATTGTTTTTGTCCGTGAAAAATTTGGTGCATTTATGTTTGTGCAGAACGAGCAAAGGCCTGTACAACATAGCCTTAAAGAACGAATGTTAGCAGAGGTGGCCATGAGTATTGATATTGCGTATCAATTGTGTGATTTGTTTGCTCAATACCACATTAGCATGGAGGTTCACGCGGATATTAATACCAATCCATTGTTTAAAAGTAATGAATCGCTGCGCGAGGCGATGGGGTATATATTGGGTATGGGCTTTGTCTTTAAAGCCAAGCCAGATGCCTTTGCAAGTTCTTGTTGCGCAGATAGAATGGTGTAATTATTTGGTTCCCATCTTGCCACCAATGCCGCAAATCCGGTATGCCAATTCAATACCCGCCTTTTCTGCTATTTTGTAGGTAAAGCTTTGCTCTGGTACGATTATTTTGCCTTTGCTGTCTAGCAAACAATACTGGATTGTTTGTTTATCTCCTTTTTTCAGAAAGTTAATTTGTGCCCTTGCTGCATCAGCCTTTGTATTTGTATTATCGAAATCAAAATTACATTTTTTGAGCGCCTTAATTACTGCAGGATCGCTACCTTTTATGCTTAATTGAATAGGTGCTTTTAGTTGGCTAAAAGGAATGAGTTGTGGATAGGTTTTAAGCAATTGATAAGTCCATTTTTGAGCACTGTTCATATCTTTTTCGCCTAGGGCACATTCTGCAAATGCCTGAAAGCAGCGCGCCATAAAGAGTTTTTCGTATTCCGAGTCGATAGTAGGATCTTGAATAATGTCATTCAGTAAAGCCCTTGCCTCATTGAATTTTCCTTGCTTTATTTTGAGTCTTGCTATAAAAAGCTTGAAGTATTTATTGATGGGTTTGCGCTTATTTTCTTTCAGTTCTTTTTCGAATCTTTTGACAAAAAAAGCACTGCTAAAATCTTTGATTAAATACCATATTTCATCCCAGCTTACAGTACTTTCGGTGCTAAATAAAGTATATACAACACGATCCCGTTCAGGATTTTGAGCAAATTGGTTGATGATAAGATATTGTTGCATTAAGCGTTCCGCAGTGCTTTGGGCAATAATGCCCAATTGTTTTGGACTGTACCACCAATCCTTATGTTCAAATTTTTGCATTGCGATTTGCTGCTCTTTTTGAATCAACTGAAGCAACTGTACACTGAAGTCATAATGGCTTTGTCCTAAAGTTGTTCCAATGTGGACCTCTTTGAAATTCGCTGCTTTTTCTACTGCTTTTTGTGCAGCAGTAACCTGTCCATCATAAGTAAGCGCTCTCGATAAGGCGATATGATACCATCCAAATCCAGGTGATGATCCGAAGCCTTTTATCATATTTTCTGAGAGATCTGCGCCCTGCTTAGCCTGTCCTTTACCAATATGGATTATGCTGCTGAAATAAGCCCATTCCTGTAATCGCTTATCGCCACTTTCTTGTCCTGATGCTATTTGGTATTCCTTTTCTGCCTCGCGAAAGTGTCCACATACAGCTTTGAAATTGGCGTAATTATTGTGTGGTAGCGCATTGTTGTTGCGCATGATGCCATAGTATTTTTCGGCTGAATCTATAGTAAAAGCATAGCTGTACAAAATACATTTGTAATGATAGACACCTAATTGGTCTGCTCTTTCATAGCCCGGCTGGAAGAGGCCCTCATTATATTTTTTGTTGCGTTGAATATTGCTTAATGCGGTATCCAAATAACGCATCGCTAATTGTTCATTTTCATCAATGCTGTTTTTTAAAAACGAATACTGTTTGCTTGTTTTGAAGCGGTATCTATGGGTTGTCCAAGCCAAATAGTTGTAGGCATCCATATAATATTCTCGCTGAAATTGCCATCGTATACTACGGCGCATAAGGCTTATCACCTTTTCTGGCTGTTCCGTATTGGCATAACATTCGCGCAATGCAGCACCAATTCTTGAATAATCTACTTGAAAACTATATACCGGAAAATATTGTTGTACATCCTTGCTATGTGTCCTTAATTCTTTTGGGTAGTCACGTTCTAACAAAAAAAGGGCACGCTCCAAAGGTGCAATAGCATTTTTAAACCCTAAATAGTCAGCAGCATGATTAAGCTTATATATCCCCTCAAAAAACCATCCAACATAATAGCTGCTGTCAATGCGTAAAAATTCTCTTGAGCGGGGTAGGGCATCATTGCTTGCGGCATCTACTCCCATTCTTTTAGCCTCTATTTCGTAGCGCTGTGCTGCTTTTGATATCGCTTTTGACTGTGCAAAGACAGTGCTCATCTGTACAAACAGGAGCAAAGCCATTGTCCATAGGGACAATACTCTTTGTGGCGATTTCGTTTTGAAAAATGCACTCATTAGGGCGCTATTGTGCAATTTTTATTTTGGCTAAGCGTTCTGTTTCTTTTTGGATAATTCCTTTCAAGGCATTGCTTTTACCTTCTTTGTTTTTATAGACCAGTCGATGATCTAGCACCGCAAAAGCAATGTCTTTTACATCATCTTCTATTACATAATCTCTGCCTTTTACTAAGGCATAGGAGCGCAAACATTTAACAAAAGCAATACCGCTGCGAGTAGATGCGCCGAGTGAAATGTCACTATGAATGCGGGTTTCACGGACAATATTGCTTACAGCTTGAATGATTTCGTTGTGTACAAATACCTGTTCTGTGGCGCTTTGTAATTGCAGTACATCCTCCATGCTCAATACTTGCGTGAGTTGTTCTAAGTTTTGGGCAATATTGAGGTAATCTTTATAGATGTTTAGTTCCGTTGCTTCGTCAACATAACCAAAATATATTTTCATAAAAAAACGGTCGAGCTGAGCAGCGGGTAAAGGATAGGTGCCCTCCATTTCTATGGGATTTTGGGTGGCAATAGTAAAGAATAGCTGCTCTAATAAATGGGTTGTATCTCCTACTGTTATTTGGTGCTCGGCCATACATTCTAGTAAGGCACTTTGCACTTTAGGAGAAGCCCTATTGATTTCATCTGCTAATAAAATATTGCAAAATAGTGGTCCCTTTTTAAAAATGAATTCACTGCTTTTATCGTCAAAAATATAAGTGCCAATTAGGTCCATCGGCAATAAATCTGGGGTGAACTGAACGCGCTTAAAATTTACTGCGTCAGTGTCTTTTTTGCCGGCTATAGACTGTGCCAGCGTGCGCGCCAATACTGTTTTGCCTGTTCCAGGATTGTCTTCCATTAAGATGTGCCCGCCAGCCAGCAAGCAAGTAATCACCATTTCTATTTGGGATTCCTTACCTCTAATGACCTTGCCCATTTGTTTCGATAACAACTGAATTTTATCACTGGATACAAATGCTTGTTCTTCCATGGTTGGGTATACATTTTACAGGTACAAGGTTAATTATATTTGGAGCAATTAGCTCTTTTCGTTTGATAATTTTTTTATAAAAAAGCCCTCCCAATATTTTAATTTTAAGCTATTGTGGCTTAAGTTTTTTGGATTTTTTAAGGGCCTTTGCGCAATACATACTTTTTATGTTGAGCATTCAAAAAAAGATACAAACACAAATTGCATGCCAAAGCAATGGCACTGCTCTTGTAGGCTTGGCTTTCTTGACTATACAAAAAAATAGAAATGACACCCAATAAAATGGAATTGGCTAAAAAGTACTTTCTTATCCTTATCCCATTGTAGAACAAGTTCTTCAAAATCCTTTTCATTGATCAAATTTAGCCATTTTAATTTTACATTTTGGCAACACATTCAAGCGTATTTTTGAAAGAACAAAATTGACTGTTATGAACAAAATAGGCGTGATGACCTCAGGTGGTGATAGCCCAGGAATGAATGCTGCCATCCGTGCTGTAGTGCGCACCGCTATTTTTAATAAAATGGAAGTATTCGGTATTCGCCGTGGATACCAAGGGATGATCGAAGGGGATATTTTTAAGATGGAGACCACTGATGTTTCTAATATTATTCAACGGGGTGGTACTATACTTAAAACTGCTCGCAGTAAGGAATTTATGACCCTAGAAGGCCGTGCAAAAGCTTACGCACAATTAATGCAAAATGGGATTGAGGGCCTAGTGCTTATTGGTGGTGATGGTACTTTTCGGGGAGCCAATGTTTTTTTTGAACAATACCCTATACCTGCGGTAGGTTTGCCGGGTACTATTGACAAGGATTTGGCAGGCACCGATTTTACTATAGGATTTGATACGGCTGTGAATACAGCTGTTGAAGCTATTGATAAAATCCGAGATACTGCCGATGCGCACAATAGGATGTTTGTTGTAGAGGTGATGGGGCGCGATGCAGGCTATATTGCCTTGAATAGTGGTATAGCTTGTGGTGCTGAGGATATTCTGATTCCCGAACTTAGAACGGATATCCATTTAGTTATTCAAAAGATTAAAGAGGATGTTCGACGCAAAAAAAATGTTCACTTGTTGGTTGTAGCCGAAGGGGATGATTTTGGGGGTGCCGAAGATGTCAAAAAGGCCTTGTTGCAAGACTTGCCAGAGGCTGATGTGCGTGTATGTATATTGGGTCATATCCAGCGTGGAGGCGCTCCAAGTTTTGCCGATAGGGTATTAGCGAGTCGATTGGGCTTTGCCGCGGTTAATGCGCTTCGAGCGGGTAAACATCAAGTAATGGTGGGGCAAATCAACAATGAAATGGTCTTAACTCCATTTGCTGAGGTGGTCAAACAAAAAGCAATTATTCCAGCAGACCTACAAGCAATGACCTATGTATTGAGCACTTAATAGCTCCAATGCAGTACAATCTCTACTCGTCTATTTAAGTTTTGATTTTCGGGACTATCGTTTGGTACAACAGGATTTGATTCACCAAATCCAGTGCTGGTAATGATTTGGGGCTCGAATCCCATTTTAGTAACTATATTACTTATGACATTCGCCCTGATGGTTGATTTTTCAGTATTAATTAAGGGAGTACCTGTATTGTCAGTGTAGCTATTGATAAATATGGCTAAATCCTCTTTGCCCATCCATTCTTTTAATGTGGATTCGATGGCTACAATTTGGGTGTCATTGAGTGTTATTACATTCTTTGCAAATTGAACGGTCAGTACTAAACTGTCCTTGGTGGGTTTTACATAATCTCTTGGTAAAAGCGCAAAGGTTAATTCGCACCATTTAGGGCAAGCTTCCGGAAAATTGATGGTGCCTTCGTTACTGGTACAATTATAAGCGCGCACAGAGTAACTAAAGGTTTGATTTAGGGGCAAGCTCATTAAAATACTACCATCTCCTTTATTCGCGTGGTATTGAGCTATTTCATTTCCTAAGCTATCGTACAATGTAATACTACCCATTGTGGCGGGTGCTTTACTAAGGCTATCTAAAACATAACAAAGGGCAAATGCGGTAACTTCTGGTGCTGATCTTTTGGGTAATGTGGTTTCATAAATATCTAAATTGCCTCCAGCATTACCCCGATCGCTAGCAAAAAGAGCATTCTTACCATTGGCACATACAAAAATAGAATTGTCATCGGTAGAAGAATTAATAGGTGTTCCTAAATTTTGGGGTTGCTCCCAAATACTGTCTGCTATTTTTTTACTCATGAATAAATCACTGCCGCCTAATCCAAGATGCCCGTCAGAAGAAAAATACAGTGTTCGATTATCAGAACTTATAAAAGGTGCCGTTTCGTTGCCAGCAGTATTGATTTGAGGGCCAAGGTTAATAGGGAATTGCCACAATCCAAATTTAAAATGGGTTACCCAAATATCTAATCCACCATATCCCCCAGGGCGATCACTCACAAAATAGAGCTCATTTAAATCAGGGGAAAGGGAGGGCATTCCCTCGAAGGCCGGTGTATTAATGGTGGCGCCAAAACTTTCGGCAATAGACCAGGGTTTGTCTACTGATTTTCGGTAGGCCAAATATAAATCACATCCTCCTCGTCCCCAGCCATTTTCCGACCGGTTATCGCTGCGCATAAAAAACAAGTAATGATCGTCTGAGGATATGGTTTGGGCTGATTCTTGGGCAGCAGTATTGGGAGGATATCCTAAGTTTTTTGCTGTAAACCAATCTCCACAAGTGTCAGGAAGTGCATAAAAAAAGTCTTCATTTACACCATTGACCCTTCTTGTAAAATATAAGGTTTGGCCATCGGCCGAAAGGGATGGGAAAAATTCCGAGAACTTGGAATTAATACGGCTACTTAATTTCCTCACCTCATTTGTGTCTTTGGGAATACGCATTGATAGCAGCATTCGGGCTTGTGATTCAATTTTTTTAGCCTCTATACCATGGTTTTGGCTTTCATTCAAAAAGTAGAGCGCTGAATCGGGTTGTTGTGCATATAAATAAGAACGTGCTGCCGCTAAGCTGAATTTTGTAAAGCCATTCAGACATTTTTGGCATGCATTTTTAAACAATCGGGCAGAGCGCAGAAAGTAGTGTGCATCATAATACCATTGGCCTAAGGTGGTGTAAGCTTCGTCGTAGCTGGGATTTTCTACAAGAGCCAATGTGGCATAGCGGTAGGCGCGGGCGGTATCCTTTGTAGATTTATAGGTTTGTGCTTTGTACAATAATTTTTGTGCAGCTTTCTGCCCCTGCCCCAAAGCGGGTGAGCTTATATTTAAACAAAAAATGATAAATAATAGAAAGAAACGCATCAATCCTTTTGCCTGTTTTATTTTTTAGAGGTAATTGTTTTGGTGAAACTTTGAATAATTGCTCAATATAAATAAATCAACTACAAAATTATCATACAAAAAGGAACATCCCTTTTTAGCGGGGCACATACACCACATATTTTTCATCAAAAACAGGCTCTTCAAACAACTTGAGGATCGGCAACATTCTTGGCTTTAAGCCAGATGTGGCAAATTCTTCTGCAAGGTCACCGCCTTTCAGGCAAATTAATCCATTACCATATTCTTCGCTGTTATGCCCAGTGCGCAAAACGGGTTTAGCCCATTTCCATAAATCGGCTAGAGGTGCCACTGCTCGCGAAACAGCAAAATCAAACTTTCGGTTTTTGATATCTTCAATACGGGTATGCTGTACTTGTACATTTTTTAAGCCTATAGCATCTGCAACGGCTTGTACTACCTTTAGTTTTTTACCAATACTATCGGCTAATAAAAATTTCACTTCGGGGAAAAAAATAGCTAAAGGTATGCCCGGAAATCCTCCTCCGGTGCCAATATCTAAGATTTCGGCACCATCATTAAAATTGGCTGCCGCAGCAATAGCTAAGGAATGCAGCACATGGCGCTCATAAAGACTGTCAATATCCTTTCGTGAAATCACATTTATTTTCTCATTCCAATCCGTGTATAATTCCTTCAACGCAGCAAATTGTTGGAGTTGTGTTTCTGTAAAGTCATCAAAATATTTAAGAATTACTTCCATTGTTTTTTTGTTTTGTAAAAAATGTACGGCGACAAAATTAAGTTATAAAAGGCCCAAGCGATATCACAAAGGGGTAAGAATAGCATCAATTTTTTCTCTTTCAAATTTTCTGCCGAAATGGCCCATAATGACCATACCAATATAAAGCGAAGCATCATCATAGAAGAAATGAGGTATCCCTTTCCTGCAAATAATAATGTAATCCACAAGAGCCACATTAGTCCGTGCGAAACAGCATAAATCCCCAATAAAAACTGAATAGGCTTTTTGTATAATTTGCCCGTAGAGAGGTGTCTTTGCTTTTGAGCTAGCCAATCTTTTAGATTCACCTTGGCTTCACTCATTGTAAACGCATTCGAATCGGCCAGAATACTCATATTGCTTTTATTGGCCTTAAGGCGTATCAATAAATCATCATCCCCAGAGGGCATTGTTGCCCATAAAGGGTCTTTTTGTGCTTCTAATAATATTGATTTTGTACAGGCCAAATTTCGTCCGACGGCCATGTACGGTATGCCGCTATAGCTATAAGTACTGTACTGCAGAAAGGTGTGGAGGGTTTCCCAACGGATAAAAATATTCAGACAATTTTTTTTAGGTGTGTAGGCACCATATCCGGCCACTATTTCTACAGGGCCTTGTAGTCCTTTAGCCATAAGTTCTGCCCAATGGGGGCTTGTGGGTCTACAGTCGGCATCGCAAAGCAATAGGTTTTCATTTTTTGCCGCCGCAAGGCCCCTGCTAAGAGCCCATTTTTTACCAGGTAGATGATGTTCTTCGTCAAGGGGGATGTTGATAATGTGCAGATGATTATACTGGGCAGCAAAATGTTGCAGAACAAGCCCCGTTTCATCCTCTGATGCATCGTTGACCACAATAATTTCCAAATTTGGATGCCTTTGGTCTAAAATATGTGGAAGGTTTTTTTCTAGGTTTTGAGCCTCGTTTTTGGCGCAAATAATGATGCTTAATCCTGCTTTTTCTATGGTTTCGTACATCAACTTGTTGTTAGACGAAGGCATAGCCCATAGCATCCATACTGCAAAGGCAGTTTGGATCAAGATACAAGTCATGAAAATGTAAAACAAAAGCACCATTTGTAGGCAAAGAAACGAAATACCCATTGCTTTGTGGTATTCTTCGATAAATCGTTTCTAGAGACTTGGTTTTACTCAAAATTAGCCACTACCTTTGTAGTCAACTTTACATTGCACATAATGAATATCAAATTAAGACAGTTTTTAGTGTTCAACCGTTTGCCATTGTCCATTCTGTTGATTGGTTTAGGATTTTTATTAGGTTTTAAAGTTACTTGGTGGGTAGCTTGGATTCCTTTCTTAGTAGCTTTATTGATGGTGTTGGCTCATTTTTTAGTAGGGCCAATGTCACTCATACAAGGTTATGTAGAAAATGGCGACCTCGAAGGTGCCGAAAAATTATTGGCCAAGGTAAAGTACCCCAATTTGTTATACAAACCTGTTCGTTCGTCCTACCACATGTTACAAGCTAATATGCACTCCATGACCGACGACCTTGACAAAGCAGAAAGTAGTTTGCGTAAAAGCCTTGATGCGGGTATTACAGAGAAAGGTTTTGAAGGCACAGCCTATTTACAGTTAGGTGCCATTGCTCAGAAAAAAGGTAATACAAAGGAAGCTTATGAGCATATTCGTAAAGCGATTACTTTAGGATTACCTGATAAAGACAATGAAGCCAGTGCTTATTTACAGCTTTGCTCTATTTGTATGCAACGCCGAGATTTTCGTGCCTCAAAGCAGTATTTTGCGAAAGCAAAAGCGTGCAAAGCTACCAATGCGCAAATTGTAGACCAGGTAAAGGAGATGCAAAAGTATATTGCTCGTATGCCTGGTTAAAAAAGGATTTCGTCCCATGCAAGAAATTGAACCATACTACAATTGGCGGCATTTGTACACAGCCGAGGAGGATGAGCGATCGCCATTTTTTGGGCGGAGCTACAGTGAGTTTGAATATTCCAATACGGTTTACAATTATTACATTCATCCACAGTGGGACGAATTTGGGTCTCGCACCCTTTATCTCAAAGTTTTATTTGCCGACTACGATTTCAACTTTGCCATTATTGAAATGATTGGTGAATGGAATGATGCGATTGAGAATGATATCATGCAACTCAAGCGAGAACTCATAGATGATATGGTGCAAAGGGGCATTCATAAATTTATGTTGATTACAGAAAATGTGCTCAATTTTCATAGCAGTGATGTTGATTATTATGATGAATGGCAAAGCGATATTGAGGAATATGGTGGCTGGGTGGCGGCAATTAATATGCCTTCTGCTACCCAATACGATTTTAAGCAAATGCATCTTGAGCGTTATGTAAAGCTTATGGATATCCCTAATTGGAGAACCTTTCAGCCTATGGATTTCTTCAACCTTGTAGATAACAGTATGTTTTAATATTTATAGCCCCCTTATTACTTTTTTAATCATTGCTTATTGCCTAATAAATAGTTGTTTAGTATCAAAAGTCCCCTTATTTTTGACAAAATTTTTTCACTAAACAAAACAAAGAAATTCAATGAAAAAGATCATGTTTGCACTTATTACCTTAATGATTCCATTTTTGGTAAGTGCCCAAGCCGATGTCATTAAGAAACACAATGGCGAATCTGTAAACGGAAAAGTACTACGTATTGATGAGTACACTATAATATTTACCTACGATGGCGAAGACGCTGAAAATACGCTTAGTAAGTATGCGATTGAAAAAATCACTTACGGAAAAAGCGGAAGAGTAGAAGAAGTAACAGAAAAAATAAATGTACGTGGTGAGGATGATTGGGAAAAGGTGGTAATTTTTGAAGAAAAATCTTATATCGTAGGTTTGAAAAAAGTAGAAGAAATTAGAGGTAAAACGGGTTTAATCAATTTCCAAACAGGAAACACTGGTGATAAAAAATCTGATAAAAAACTCAAAATGGCCGCTGCTGCTTTAGGTTGTCCTTTTGTGTATATGACTGCAGATAAATCAACTGTTGGTGCTAATTCAAACCAATTGGGTGGATCTCAGGTGATCAAAAAGGGAATTGCTTACAAATACTAAAGAAATTTTTTTGTAGAGAAAAATCCTTGTTGTGCCTATCGCACTTCAAGGATTTTTTTTATGTCTCAATCGACGCTGTTTTCAAGGGCAGATGGACCTATTCTTTTGTACACCTACAGCAGTTGTTGATGGCTGTTAAAAGATCGACTAATTAATGATGGTCAGAATAATAGGCTTTATGGCTCTTTTGCATGTGCCTTTCTGATCAAAAGCACCTTGTTTGGTGCCCATGCAAACAAAAAAAAGCGAGCCGTAGCTCGCTTTTCCAAATGTAATTATGAATAAGATTAGATAACTTTTACGTTAACTGCATTTAGACCTTTTTTACCATTTTGCACTTCAAAGGAAACTTTGTCGTTTTCGCGAATCTCGTCGAATAGACCAGAAACGTGAACAAAGATGTCCGCACCACCTGCTGATGGTGTAATGAAACCAAATCCTTTAGTTTCGTTGAAGAATTTTACTGTACCTTCTTGCATTGTAAATAAAAATAAAAAATTAATTAATAAGCAAATATAGGGGATTAAAGTCAATAAATGTGGAATAGTAAATAATTAACACAAAATACATTTAATCGCCTTAATCCATAATTGTATGATTGATAAAATCCCAAA
>JAIXWS010000130.1 GCA_027491165.1 Sphingobacteriales bacterium
CGCATTTTGGAGCTAGGCCTAAAAGAGGGTAACAATAGCTTGGAACTAAGCGAATTGCCGAATGGCATTTATTGGTTACAATTAAAATCATCTACGGAAATTGAAAATCATCAAATCACCAAAGAATAAAGAAATCACCTATCTTGCTTTTCTTTTTTACTGCTGTGTTCTTCATGAGAATGCAGCAGTTTTTCTGTACACCAATCTATCGATATGAAAAAGGCGCTCATCCAATTACATGTTGCCGTATTGTTATGGGGTTTTACAGGTGTGCTGGGTAGGCTCATTAGTTTAGATGCCCCTATGTTGGTTTGGTATAGAATGTTGCTAACGGCACTATTTGCGCTCGCAATTTTATTAGTCAGCAAAAAATGGATCAAAGTAGATCGAGTTGGCGTAAAGAAATTAGCGGGCATTGGTGCTATGATGGCGGCCCATTGGATAGCCTTTTATGCAGCCATTAAATATGCCAATGCCTCCATAGCACTAGTATGCCTTTCTACTTCAAGTGTATTTACATCGGTGCTAGATCCTTTACTCAACAAAACAAAATTTAACCTGAAAGAGCTTTCCTTTGGCCTGATTGCATTGTTGGGTATGTTTTTGATTTATCATTTCCAAACAGTATTTGGCATAGGTATTGCTTTGGGTATCTTGGCAGCATTATTGAGTTCCATTTTTACAATTTACAACAAAAGAATTGCAGCGGAATACCCTGTGCGCACTATGGTTTTTTATGAAATGACGACTGGCTTTTTAATCATGAGCTGCTTGCTGCCTTTGCTCTTTTATTATGTACCTGAGACCCATTTTATCCCTGCACAACAACAACTTAGCCAAGTAGTGCATGAACTACCCGAAAGCCTATTAGAGTATAAAAACGATTGGATTTGGCTAATTATTTTAGCCCTTTGCTGCACCGTATGGGCACAAACATTGGCCCTAAATGCACTGCAAAAACTGAGTTCATTCACCACCACTCTTACGGTAAATATGGAACCTGTTTATGGCATTCTATTAGCTGTGCTCCTTTTCAGAGAAGATAAAGATTTGAATGCGGGCTTTTTTGCGGGTATGGGATTAATATGTCTATCCGTTGTACTCCAGATGCGAGCCCTCATCATTGCCAATAAAACAGCAAAAATTACGACTTAGCACTACGATTATTTCGATACCAAATAATGCCTAATACCGATATGAAGGTTATGGGCAGTAAGGCCAGGTAAATGATGCCATTGTTCAAGCCGTCAGCGCCTTTGTCACCAAGCTGATTGGCCGTTTGGGTGCATACAGAGCAGCCTTGAGCCCATAAATTGGGGTAGGCCAATACCGATAAAAAAATGGTTGCCAATAGCTTTTTCATTTCCTGAAATTAAGTAAAAGGATGACCCAAAAATAAGGGCTATTTCTCGTTTATTTAAAATTAAAATTCCAACTAATAGAAGGCACAAAACGAAACAAACTATATTGTACGGCCTGTGTAAGATTAGGGTTTTTAGGGTCTTCTCGAAAATTAATGATAAAGGCATTTTCTCTACCATAAACATTATACACACTTAATGCGAGTTCGGAACTAAAATGCTTGCGCTCACGCAGCTTACAAGTAGCGCCAATATCTAAACGATGGTAGGCGGGCATGCGGTATCCATTTCGCTCGGAGTATAAAAAGTAGGCACGATTATTGACACTATATTTTCCGCTTGGAAAAGTAACTGCATTACCGGTATTATAGACAAAGGTGCTGGAGAAAGTCCATTTCTTATTGAGATGATAGATGCCCACAAGCGCTAGATTATGTGTTTGGTCTTGACGGGCAGCATACCATTCCCCATTATTGATACCCTCTATTTTTCGCTCGGTGCGTGCAAGGGTATAGCTGATCCAACCTGTAAACTTTCCTTCTTTTTTCTTTACCGAAAACTCAGCACCATAGGCCCTACCGATGCCAAACAACAATTCTCCTTCTACTAATTCATTGACATTAATTTCTGCACCATCTTTATAATCTACTTGGTTTTGCATGCCTTTGTAATAAGCTTCAACACTAGATTCATATTTGTCATCCTTTAGGTTTTTATAATAGCCTACAGAAACTTGGTCTGAAATTTCGGGCTTGATAATATTGCTATTGGGTATCCACCGGTCGGTTGGACTCGTAGAAGTGGTGTTAGACAATAAGTGCATGTGCTGGGTATTACGTGCATAAGATGCTTTAATAGAGTTCGCATCGTTAATGATGTAAGAACCAGAAATTCTAGGTTCAGGATTTACATAGGTTTTCACAAATTCACCATTGGCATAGCTAGTAGTGTCTGTTGCTTTACCGTTTTTATCAAAGTTATAGTATTGGCCTGCACCCAAGACTGAGTAAATACTTAAGCGCAAACCATAAGAAAGACTAAAATGAGGAGATGCTTTCCAATCATTATTCACAAAAGCTGCATTTTCCCAACCATACCTTTTGCTCACCGCAAAATTATTGACACCCGATGTAAAAGACGCTTTTATTGTACCAGGAACAATATCATGATAGATCGAATTGAAGCCAAACTTGATGGTGTTTTTGGGATTGGGGTAATATTGAAATTCTTGCTTCAAATTCCAATCTGTAATAATGGACGTAATCTTAAAGTCATTTTCAGCAATTTTCAGACCAATATTGTAATTGTAATTGCTGTAAATAAGAGAAGTGTTTGAAAATAATTTTGAATTGAAAACGTGGTTCCAACGCAAAGTCCCTGTTGCATTGCCCCAATCAATACCAAAAATATTAGCTACACTCAATACATCTTTTCCAAAATATCCCGAAAGGAAAATCCTGTCTTTTTCGCCAATAGTGTAATTAGCTTTAAGGTTAAGATCATAAAAAAATAGCTTGTTATTGCGTTGGCTTTCATTAGGGGAAAGCTTCAAAAACATATCGGCATAAGTGCGGCGCCCTGAGATCAGAAAAGAACCTTTATCTTTTTTAATAGGCCCTTGCACCATCAAACGCGATGCAATCAAACCTAATCCACCCGATACTTCATAATTTTTGTTGTTACCATCATTCATCCGTACATCCATCACACTAGCCAAGCGCCCACCATATTGTGCAGGCATATTGCCTTTGTACAGGGTTACATCTTTAAGTGCATCAGAGTTAAAGGTGGAGAAGAAACCTAATAAATGGGAAGCATTATAAACAGTGGCCTCATCCAATAAAATTAGGTTTTGGTCGGCAGCGCCTCCGCGCACGAAAAAGCCACTATTACCATCACCAGCTGATTTTACACCCGGTAATAATTGTAAGGTTTTAAGAATATCACGCTCGCCAAATAGCACAGGAATATCTTTGATTTGTGCCATGCTGAGGCGCTCCATGCCCATATTAGTAGAGGTTACATTGTCATTTTTGGCCACAGAGCGTATCTCTACCATATTGAGCTCATTACCTTTCTCAAGCAAAGAAATATTCTTCGTCACATTTGCTTTAAGCGAAATTTTTTCGACATGCGTTTGATAACCCAAAAAACTATAAATAAGCGTGTAATCACCCGGTTTCAATGACAAAGAATACAAGCCATATTCATTGGTAGTAGTACCAATGGTTTTGTTTTCTGCAATTTGGATTATAACGCCGATGAGTTGCTCACCATTAGCATTATCTTTAATGGTACCCGAAATGGTGACATTTTGAGCATTTACACTTATGCCTAATAGCAAAAAAAGAAAGAGAACACTTAGGTTTTTCATAGGATATAATAACGCTGCGCAAATGTAGGCGCACAGAATTTGATAAGCACAAAATGAAATACAAGAAAAAGCTAAATATTGCCAGTTTTTTCAAATTGTACATCACCTCACAATAATGGGTGCCGAAAGAAAACTTCGACACCCATTAAAAATTGAGCATTAAAAATTAAACGTTCATTTTACAAGCCTCTGCCGTGGCAAGCCTTGTATTTTTTGCCGCTTCCGCAAGGACAATCGTCGTTGCGGCCTATTTTAGGACCAGCCACTACGGGTTGTTGCTTGGGTTGTGGAACGGGCTCTTGGTAATAATCACGCTCATTAGCAGCATAATCATCGCCAGCATTCACTATTTGCGCTTTATTGTCATAATAATCGCTCATGTCTGTGCGTTGCTGAGGCAATTGTGCAGCTTGGACAGGCGCCTCTTGCGTAGGTATGCCCGCACGGAACAAGAAAGAGATAATAGTTCGGTTGATTTCGAGGTTCATTTGTTTGAACAAATCTGCTGCTTCGAATTTATAAATCAACAGTGGGTCTTTTTGTTCGTAGGAGGCCATTTGTACCGAGTTGCGCAATTCGTCCATGCGGCGTAAATGGTCTTTCCAAGCATCATCAACTAAAGAAAGTGTGATGTTTTTTTCTAATTCCTGAATAACCGGGCGAGAATCTGCGGCTACTGTTTCTTCAAGATTGGCATACACTTGTAGCCCACGAATACCATCGGTAAAAGGCACTACAATGTTTTCTACTTTGCCGCGGTTTTGCTCCAACACCTCACGCAGCTGTGGCGTCATCTGCTCGCGGATACTGTTCATTTTGCGGATATAAAACTCCTTGGCTTGTTGGTACAACTCCTCACCAAAAGCCTGTGCATTTCCTTTTGCGATTAGCGCCTCATCAATCTGAGGTTCAAAGGCAAGATGCTTGGCCACTTCGACACGCATAATAGCAGTGTCTCTAGTTTGTACTGCTTGCTTGGCAAGGTCTTGGCATACATCATACATGGCATTGTCTAAGTCAATAGCCAAACGATCGCCGTACAATGCATGGTTGCGGAATTTATAAATGACATTGCGTTGTGCATTCATCACATCATCGTACTCTAGCAAGCGCTTACGAATACCAAAGTTGTTTTCTTCGACTTTCTTTTGGGCACGCTCGATAGAATTGCTAATCATGCTATGCTGCAGCATTTCACCTTCTTTATGCCCCATTTTATCCATCAAAGAAGCGATTCTTTCCGAACCAAATAAGCGCATCAATTCATCCTCAAGCGACACAAAAAACTGTGATGTTCCTGGATCTCCTTGTCGGCCCGCACGACCACGTAATTGCCTATCTACACGACGGCTTTCATGTCGTTCAGTACCGATAATGGCCAAGCCACCAGCGGCTTTTACACCTTCGCCTAATTTAATATCTGTACCACGGCCAGCCATGTTGGTAGCGATGGTGACCGCTCCAGACAAACCAGCTTCGGCTACAATTTGCGCCTCACTTTGGTGCTGCTTGGCATTCAATACGCGGTGTGCAATTTTCTTTTGTTGTAACATTCTGCCCAACAATTCCGAAACTTCTACAGATGTTGTACCGACCAATACTGGTCGTCCAACCGCTGTCAAGGCTTCGATTTCGTCGATAACCGCTTTGTATTTTTCACGCTTCGTTTTATACACCAAATCTTGTTGGTCTTTACGAGAGATCGGAATATTGGTGGGGATGGTAACTACATCTAATTTGTAAATGCTCCAAAACTCGCCTGCCTCTGTTTCGGCAGTACCAGTCATACCACAAAGCTTGTGGTACATCCGGAAGAAATTCTGTAAAGTAATTGTAGCAAAAGTTTGGGTAGCCGCTTCTACCGTTACATTTTCCTTGGCTTCGATAGCTTGGTGCAAGCCGTCACTGTAACGTCTACCATCAAGAATACGGCCAGTTTGTTCATCTACAATCTTCACTTTACCCTCCATCACCACATACTCAATATCTTTATCAAATAGCGTATAGGCTTTTAATAATTGTTGTAAAGAATGGATACGATCGGCCTTAATAGCATAATCTTGCAATAGGGCATCCTTCTGTGCAACGATTTCTTCAGCTGGCAATCCGCTTTTTTCGATGGCGTCTAGCTCTGTTGAAATTTCTGGAAGCACAAAAAAGTTAGGGTCTTCGCCATTTTTGGTAATGGTTGCCAAACCTAGATCGGTAAGGTCTACGCTATTATTTTTCTCGTCGATAGCAAAATACAATTCAGCATCTACTTTGGGCATGTTTTTATTTTGCTCTGCAATATAAAAATGCTCTGCCTTTTGCAATATTTGTTTATTACCTTCTTCGCTCAAAAACTTAATGATGGCGCTATTCTTCGGCAAACCTCTATAAGCACGGAACAATTGTAAGCCACCGCTTTCTTTATCCGTTTTGCCTTCGGCAATTAATTTTTTTGCTTCTGTTAAAGACTGATTGACTACCTTCTTTTGGAGTTCTATTAAATATTCAATGCGGGGCTTTAATAGATGAAATTGTTGTTCATCACCCTTGGGCACTGGTCCAGAAATGATTAATGGTGTACGCGCATCATCAATTAAAACACTATCTACCTCATCCACCATCGCAAAATGAGGCTTGCGCTGCACCTTCTCTTCGGGATGATGCACCATATTATCACGCAAATAATCGAAACCAAATTCATTATTGGTTCCGTAAGTAATATCTGCTAGATAGGCATTTCGGCGTTGAGGTGAATTAGGCTGATGTTTATCAATACAATCTACTGTTAGTCCTAACCATTCAAAAATAGGTCCATTCCATTCTTGGTCACGACGAGCCAAATAATCATTCACTGTAACAACATGCACCCCTTCCCCTGCTAAAGCATTAAGGTAGGAAGGCAGAGTAGATACCAAGGTTTTACCCTCACCAGTGGCCATCTCGGCAATTTTACCTTGATGAAGAATGGTACCACCAATAAGTTGCACATCATAATGCACCATATTCCAAGAAACAGGCACACCAGCAGCCAACCAATTATTTTTATAAATAGCCTTATCACCCTCAATGCGCACATAATCACGCTTGGTGGCTAGTTGCATATCTTGTTCTGTAGCGCTAGCAATTATTTCGGCACTTTCTTTAAAACGACGAGCAGTTTCCTTTACCACAGCAAAAGCTTCAGGCAAAATTTGCTCTAAAACAACTTCTATTTGCTCATCGCGCTTCTTAATTAATTTATCTACATCATTATAGATAGTTTCCCTTGCTTGGACATCTTCTGTAGAGAATGTCTCAGCTTGAGCCTTTTTATCTGCTATTTCTTTGTCTATTGCGATTAAATGGTCTTTAATACGTGCGCGAAATTCTGTTGTTTTGCCTCGCAATTGATCGTTACTTAATACAGCATATTCTTGAAAATACCTGTTGGTATTTGTAATAAATGGCTGAACCTTTTTAACGTCTTTATCTGACTTGTTGCCACCAAATAATTTGGAGATAATTCCGATCATTTTTATAGATAATTTTCAAAGTTCTTTGCAAAGCAAAAAACCAAATTGTGATGTATTTGTACCTTATTTCTCTTTTACGTCAAATATTGTGCAAAAAAATAAACACTGACAGCATGACGCAAAAAGATGTCAAAACTATGAAAAATAGGCTATTTCGGCAAAAAAATGGCTGATAAAAAAAAACTCTTTAAAAAAAATATTGCCAAACTATTGCAAGACAATAAATTTTTTATGTACTTTGGGTTCGATTTTAGAAAAACGTACAACAATTATGAAAAAAACTTTCATCCTCCTTACTACTGTTTTAGCTTCTGTTTTTGCTAATGAAGTAAAAGCACAAGATGCAGAAAAAGAAATAGTAAAAGTATATCGTTGGTACAGCCCAACAGATGCTAGCTACCGTACAGTTGCCGAAGGCGAGAACCAAGATGGTCAAATGCTTAACTGGCACTACAAAGACAAAACTTTGATGTTCTTCGCATATCGCAATCCAGGTGCTGACCGTGTTGCAGTTAATAGTTGGTACAATCCTACAACTAAAGATTATGCAAGTATTGCAGAAGATGAATATACTGATGACCAAATGATCAAAATGGGTTATTCAGACAAACGTGTTCAGTTTTATGCACCAACCCGTCGTGGAGCTAACCAAGTTGCTGTGTATCGTTGGTATGTTTCTAAGAGCAAAGATTGGGTAACCATTCCCGAAGAAGCTGATACTGACGCCTATTTCAAAAAAGGTTACCGTCATAAATCTTTCCAATACTATGGTATCAGCCGTGGTAGTGATGTAATGATTTACAACCAACTTTAATTTTTAAAGGTTTTTAACCATATAAAAAAGAGATTGCTACTAGCAATCTCTTTTTTTTATTTAAAGAAGTCAATACCAAACAATTACATTACCTGTACAATCAAAAATTTCAAATACTGGGTAGTGGGTACATGCCATAATATGGGATGGTCGGAAGCCTGTGTTTGCCAAGTTACTTGTCTGATTTTTCTTTTGGCATCTTTAGCTGCAGCTTCGATTGTTTTTAGGAATTGATCGGGAGACACAAGATTAGTGCAGGAAGCCGTCACTAAAAAACCCCCAGGCTTAGTCAGTTTCATCCCCCGTAAATTTATTTCTTTGTAGCCCGTAATGGCCTTGTCGATATTGGCTCTGCTTTTTGTAAATGCAGGTGGATCGAGCATCACGACGTCATACTTCCGACCTTCTTTCACCCAGTTTTTGAGTGCATCAAAAGCGTTGACCGATTCAAATGTACAGGTTCTTTCAAAACCGTTGAGTATAGCATTTTTGCGGGCGGTATCTACAGCATGATCTGAAATATCAAGCCCTAAAACACTTTTAGCACCATATTTTGCTGCATGCATAGAGAAGGTGCCCGTGTAGCAAAAAGCCTCGAGCACATCGGCATCTTTACAAATATGTTGTATCGCACGACGATTATCTTGCTGATCTAAAAAATATCCTGTCTTTTGCCCATTTTCAATATCCACATGAAATTTCAAACCATTTTCGTTGAGGATAATATTGGTATCGAAAGGGGCTGAAAGGAAGCCTTTGATTTGCTGCATCCCTTCTAATTCACGCACAGGAACATCATTGCGCTCATAAATACCTTTGGGCTTAAAAATATCTTGTAATGCCTTGACTATAGCTTCTTTCCAGCGTTCAATACCCAAAGCTAAAGTTTGAATTACGATATAATCATTGAATTTATCAATGATCAAGGCGGGTAATCCATCGGCCTCACCAAAGATAAGGCGACAGTTTTCGACATAACCTATTTGCTGGCGATAAGCCCAAGCATCGGCAATGCGTCGATGAAAAAAATGCTCGTCAATTTGTTCATTTTTATCACGAGTGAGTAATCGAATACGTATTTGGGAGGCTGGATTTACATAGCCTTTGCCCACAAAGGAGCCCCCATAAGAATAAACCTCTACAATATCTCCAGGATTATACTCACCATCACTATCACCCAATTCGGTTGCAAATATCCAAGGATGCCCAAGTAATATTCTATCTCCTATTTTTTTGCGCAGAAAAAATTTAGCCATAAGTCAGCAAAGATACTTGAATGAAAAGAGGCACAAAGAATATTTTTTGCTTTGTAGGCATAAAAAAAAGCAGCATTGTATTTTGGACAATGCTGCTTTTAAATAATATTACTCCTTACAACTTTACCCGCATATTATACAAAACAAAGCTCCAAATATCAGCAGCTTCTTCTATCAATTTTGAAGTGGGCTTACCGGCGCCATGACCAGCTTTACTATCTATACGAATGAGCAAAGGATTTGGGCAATCGTGACTTGCAGCTTGCAATGTAGCGGCAAACTTAAAAGAATGTGCAGGCACTACACGGTCATCATGATCGGCAGTGGTAATGAGTGTAGCAGGGTAACACGTTTCTTTTTTCACATTATGGAGTGGGGAATACCGTATAAGATATTCAAACTGATCTTTTTGGTCACTACTGCCATATTCTACAGCCCAGCCCCAGCCTACAGTAAACTTATGATAACGCAACATATCCAAGACACCTACTTGTGGTATCGCTACAGCAAACAATTCGGGGCGTTGGGTCATACAAGCAGCTACCAGCAAGCCGCCATTTGAGCCGCCTCGGATAGCAAGCCGCCTAGGATTTGTATATTTCTCTTCTATCAAAAATTCTGCCGCCGAAATAAAGTCATCAAAAACATTTTGCTTGTTTTCGAGCATACCTCCCTTATGCCAATCCTCACCATACTCGCCACCACCACGCAAATTGGCTACACAATACACTCCACCATTTTCTAAAAAAACCATATTCGCAACAGAGAATGCAGGAGTAAGGCTAATATTAAAACCACCATAACCATAGAGCAAAGTTGGGTTTGTACCGTCAAGCTTGATCCCTTTTTTGTAGGTCATAAACATCGATACCTTTGAGCCGTCTTTTGATGGGAAGAAAACCTGTTTGGTTTCGTAATCTTCGGGATTAAATTGCACTTCAGATTTTTTAAATAAGGTTGACCTTCCTGTTTTGATATCGTACTTATATACGGTGGGTGGATACACATATGAGGTAAAGGTGTAAAAGAAAAAATCGTCTTGTTTGTAACAACCAAAACCGGAGGCTGTGCCCAATCCTGGTAATTCTATTTTGCGTTCCAAAGTGCCGTCAGTACCGTATTGCACAACATTTGTACAAGCACGGCGCAAATAACTAGCAAAGATTTTTCCTCCACCTGTACTCACTCCTTCAAGCTTTTCATGCTGTTCAGGAATGATGATTTTGGGCTCAGATTGGAGGTTTGCAGGGTCCATCATCACTACTTTATAATTGGGTGCGCCATCATTAGTTTGTACCAATAATTTTCCATCAATATGATCTATTACACTAGCATTAGTAGCAAAGCCAGGAACAAGAGTTATAAAATTTTTGGCAGAAGGATTTCTCAAATCTTTGACCTTAATTTCACTACCATCGGTACCCTCCGAAATGCCCAAAACCAAGAAACGTTCGTCTTCGGTAAGACTTGCCCCTACATAGCGTAAGGGGTGATCTTTATCTTCATAAATCAATATATCTGCAGATTGAGCTGTCCCGATTTTATGGTAAAATATTTTCTGAAACTCTGTTTTGGCAGAAAATTTAGTGGCTTCATTTTTGGGTTTTTCATAACCACTATAATAAAAGCCATCATCACCAGCCCAACTTATACCGGTAAATTTTACATACTCCAACCTTTCATTCAATAGCTTCCTGCTAGAAAAATCCATAATATAGATTTCCTGCCAATCAGAGCCTGAAGCAGATACAGCATAAGCAAAATATTGTTGCTTTTTAGAAAAGGCTGTGGCTTGCAAAGCAATCGTTCCATCATTGGATAGTTTGTTAGGATCAAGGAGCACCTCGGCCTTGCCATTTAATCCCTTTTGAACAAACAAAACAGATTGATTTTGCAGTCCATTATTTTTATAGGTCAGGTAGTATTCCCCTTCTTTTTGGGGTGCAGAATTTTTGGGATAATCCCATAATGCTGTCAATCGCTTTTTTATTTTATCTCTAAAAGGGATGCCGGAAAAATAAGTATTCGTTAGCGCGTTTTGGGCTTTCACCCAAGCCTCGGTATGGGCAGCAGTATCATCTTCAAGCCAACGATAAGGGTCGGCAATTTTTTTTCCAAAGTAATCATCTACCTGCGAAACCCGCTCTGTTCGGGGATATTCAATTTTTTGTGCCATAGAAAATGTAGTGCTCGCTGCCATCAAAGCCCCTAAAGCAATTATTGTACGCCTCATCGTTTGCGTTTTATGTTTTGTGAAAAATGGAATCTTAAACGGATTGTTTTGCAAATTAAGCACAAATCGATAATTGAACTTTGCTTTGTTGTATTATGCTATTTTTGTACAAACTATTATTGATGCTCAAAGCTCCTTATATTTTATTGTTCCTGTTATTTTTCTATGCACAAGCATTAATGGCACAACCTTTTGATACAATACGTATCGACCAAGGCAATGGTTGGCAAGCTATCCAAATACTCGGGAACAAAACCATTCTTGCCGAAGGAACAATGAAAAATAACCTTAAAGAAGGCGTTTGGAATAGCTATTGGGAAACAGGCTTCCCACAAGAAATAACGGCTTATCGAAATGGTAAAAAAAACGGCCTTTATGTAAAGACTGGCGCAGATGGTTACGTAGAACAGATGGCTACTTACACGAACGATTTGCTTAATGGCCCATACCGCCTGTACAATAAAGGGGCTTTTATCCTAGAAGAAATTTATTTTAAAAATGGAATTAAAAATGGGTCATATACCAAATGGTATAACAATGGCAATAAGCAGGAACAATGCACTTTTATTAAGGAACTAAAAGAGGGTGTGGCCAATTGGTACTACGAAAATGGGAAAAAAGCAGCCTTGTACCACTATAAAAATGGTCAAATGCATGGGAAAGCAATAACATACAATGAGCAAGAAGAAATAACTGAAGAAGGTACTTATGAACACAATGAACAAAGTGGCCTCTGGAAAGAATACTATGATGGAAAAAAAATAAAGGCAGAAGGGAACTATTCTAATGGTGAAAAAAATGGAATGTGGAAAGAATACGATACCAATGGTAAAACCATCAGAACCATTGAATACAAAAACGGCAAAGAACTCCAGTAAAAATATGGCACAAAGAATTTTAGTTATAGACGATGAAATTTCCATCCGCAGTACCCTTACAGAAATTTTAAGTTTTGAAGGTTATCAAGTCGAAGGGGCATCGGATGGAGCAGAAGGACTAAAAAAAATTTTAGCGAATAACTATGACTGTGTTATTTGTGATATTAAAATGCCTAGGATGGATGGTATCGAAATGCTTGAAAAAGTAATGGCCCAAAAACCCGAAACACAAATCATCATTATCTCTGGTCATGGCAATATAGAAATCGCATTAAAGGCTGTAAAAAAAGGCGCGTTCGATTATATACCCAAACCACCCGACCTTAACCGAATGCTCCTTACGCTGCGCAATGCCATGGAGAAAAAAGAACTCGTTATAGAAACCAAACAACTGAACGAAGCAGTAGAGCAAAAAGTTTTGGGGCAATCAGATATGATTGGCAGCTCGCCCGAGATAGAGCAAATACACAAAATACTAGCTAAAATCGCACCAACAGAAGCACGTGTACTGATCACTGGAGAAAATGGTGTAGGCAAAGAATTGGTAGCTAGAAGTTTACATAAAAACAGCAATAGAAGCAAAGGGCCTTTAGTAGAAGTAAATTGTGCCGCTATCCCTGCCGAACTAATAGAAAGTGAGTTATTTGGTCACGAAAAAGGCGCATTTACCTCAGCCGTAAAAACACGCATTGGAAAATTTGAACAAGCTCATGGCGGAACCCTCTTTCTAGATGAAGTAGGCGATATGAGCCTAGATGCTCAAGCCAAAATGTTACGCGCCTTACAAGAAGGCAAAATAACACGGGTCGGTGGTGATACTGAAATAAAAGTAAACGTGCGGGTAATAGCCGCAACCAACAAGGATTTATTGAAAGAAGTGGAAGAAAGAAAATTTCGAATAGACTTATACCACAGATTAGGCGTCATGCTGATCCATGTGCCTTCGCTTAATCAACGGAAAGAAGATATCCCTGTGCTTGCAGAGCATTTTCTACATCATTTCGCATTAGAATATAATCAACCCACCAAAACATTCGAGCCAGCGGCCATGCAACTCTTAACCAAACATCATTGGACAGGCAATATTCGCGAACTCAAAAATGCAGTTGAGCGCTTAGTTGTTTTGGCCGACCAAGTCATTACGAAAAAAGACATTGAAACCTATATTTTAATGAAATGATTAAAGGGCCTTAAGGCCCTTTCTCCTTTTGGGTACCCAAACAGCCTATCGGTTAAGGGTACTATAAACTAGGCTGAAAACCAGTTTTTTGACCTATTCCCATGAGCAAAAACCAAAAATACAGACAGGTGAAAAAATTTTTGGGTTTTGTGCTTAGTTGAAATGGGGGCTGCTCTAAATGAACAAACATGCAATAGACTTGTATAATTATTGATTTACATTGTTTTGCAGACAAAAAGAAAACAATAAAGCTGAGCGATTTACAAATAGCTAAAAAAGAAGGAAGCGAACAAAGCTACAAAGCAATGCTCGGAACCCTATTTTCCCGATGTTGCAAATTCTTTTCCCGATTTTGAAAGGGTCTTTACTGCTTGTGGGGCTACTTTTGCCCCGACTCAAAAAACAAGCAAATCAGATGAATCATAAGTTATTAAACTCAATAGCCATTTTAGGCAGCATTTTAGCCTTCACTTCTTGCAAAAAAGAAGAAAAAAATACAAACCCTGCAGTAAAAACATATAGCGTACCCGCTACTTATAATTTTGCCAATGCCAATTATACACAGAGTAGCCAATTGGTAAAAATGGTGGTAGAAATTGATGCCTACCTCAAAAAACCCAACACAGGGGCACTGACCAATGTTGTAGCTATCGACCAGGCTGTTTTGAACAATATGTTCAGCAATACAGGCAATCCCTTTACAGATGCAGCTTTAAATAGTGCTGGCATTAACGTCAACTCTTTTACTGCACAAGCCTCATTGTTTCAATCATACGCGGATAGTGTACTCCTGTACAATAATGGTGTACAAGCCAGCGAAGGTATAGGCGGTTTTGTGGCACGCGGCACCAACAAGATTGTGGTAGGCCCACAAGGACTGGAATATGGGCAAGCTTATACCAAAGGGGTTATGGGAGCTTTGTTGTTTAAAGAGGCTGTCAATGCTCTGTTGAGTATCAAAACACTAAAAGTTGACGATACAATATCGGCGCAAGCCAAATGGGATGCTGCTTTTGGACTTTTTGGTGTGCCAACAGATTATGACCCAGCTAAAACTTATACCAGCACCGACCCAATTCGGCCTCTACTTTGGGGTGGCTATCTTGCCGAAAGAGGGAAAAAAATCAATGCTGGTACAATTATGTTCAACGCTTTCTTAAAAGGGCGGGCTGCCATAGGTGCCTATGATGTAACTGTACGCAACGAGCAAATTGATATTATCCTTGCGAAATGGGAGCAATTAGCCGCTATTTCTATATTGGACTATGCTACTGGCCCTACACTAAGTACCAGTATCGGCAATAAAGGGGCTCAATTGCATGACCTTTCCGAAGGATTTGGTTTTATATTTTCGTTGCAATACCGTCCAGCTAACAGTAAGCTTTCTATAGCAGATTACGAAAACCTAAAAACAATCTTTAACAAAAATCTGTACGACCTAATCAAGTCCTCTGAATTTAGCGACTTAAAAAAAGCACAGACTATATTGAAAAACACTTACGGACTTTAATAGCCCCTTATAATATCAATTTTATTGAAGCGTTCAATACAAATAGATGTTGAAGGCTTCGACAATAAAAGCCCCTACCGACCTAATTTGCACCTCGAAAAACATTTGTGATGAAAAAAATTAGCGCTTTATTAATTGCATCAAGTTTCTTACTAACTGCTTTTATTTCTTGCAACAAGCCCGAAAACAAAAACAATATCACTGCAAATGGTTTTGATAAAAGCGCCATGCTAGTTAGCTATGCCGACAATTTAATCATGCCGGCTTATGCAACAATGCAACAACAATTGGCTGCTCTACAAAGAGCCTCGGATGCTTTTATTGCCAATCCCAATGCAAGTACACAAGCTGCAGTAAAAACAGCCTATACCGAAACCCACTTACAATATATTAGAATTGCCCCATTTAATTTTGGCCCAGCTGAAAATGCCCTACTGGACAATTTCTTGAATTTTTCTGGTGGACTAGACTATAATTTCACTACAGATGGTGAACTGACCGGCTTTTCGATAGATACGGTTACTATTGTCAGCAATATCAGTTCGGGCATTTATAGTTTTGAAACGCTGACAAGAAGTAGCTTTTACAGCCAAGGTTTTCCGGCATTGAATTACTTGTATTTTGGCAATGATGCTATCGCAAAAATGGATAGCAAAAGGTCAAAATACACCAATGACCTATTGGCCAGATTGAAAAATTTGATTGATCAAGTGTCCAATGAATGGCTTGGATACCGCGCCGCATTTGTGGGCAATACACAAACCAGTTCAGGAAGTCCCATAGCCAATATCGTCAATCAATTGTCTTACCAACTAGACCTTTTGAAAGGCCCAAGAATCGGATGGCCTCTGGGCAAACAATCGAACGGCAAGATTTTTGAAACCAAATGCGAGGCATACTACGCAGGCATTTCCATGGCATTAGCTATTGAAAATCTGAATAGCGTTAAAAGACTTTATACCGGTAATAATATTAGTGGCAAAGGCCTTTCTGATTATTTAATCGCACTAAATCAATCAACATTAAACAGCGATATATTGGCACAATTTGATGTAGCTCTTGCCAAATTAAAAGCCATTCCCGAAACACTGTCCACTACATTATTGACAGACCCTACCAAAATTGATGAGGCGTACAAAGAGATCCAAAAATTAGTGACTTTAATGAAAACCGATGTCGCCTCGGCAACAGCCGTGCAAATCAGCTATGCTGATAATGATGGGGACTAATCCACAATAATATACTTCGTGATTCCAAGATTGCAACAAAAACTCAATTTCGACAAAACAGTATCCATAGCGCCACTCATCACCTTTAGGATCGTTTTTGGAATACTAATGTTTTTGAGTATTGTGCGTTTTTGGTGGAATGGCTGGATAGATAGTCTATATGTACAGCCTAAATTTCATTTTAGCTATGTAGGATTTGAATGGGTGCAGCCCTTGGGACATATAGGGATGCATTTGCTTTTTTTATGCATAGCGGTAAGCTCCTTAATGATTGTATTGGGCTTGTTTTATCGCATTGCCACTGTGCTATTCTTTATCAGTTTTACATATGTTGAACTGATTGATGTTACTACCTATCTCAACCA
>JAIXWS010000049.1 GCA_027491165.1 Sphingobacteriales bacterium
CATAAAAAAACCACCTACTAGAGGTGGTTTTGTGCCCAGAACAGGAATCGAACCTGCACATCCTTGCGAATACAAGATTTTGAGTCTAGCGCGTCTACCAATTCCGCCATCTGGGCATTCTTTGTTGTCATGTATTGCAGTATAAAACTTGGTAGCTGCAAAACCGCCTTTTTGCTTTAACGGAGGGCAAATGTAGTAAGTCTTTCCCTAATTCGCAACAAGTATTTTTTTCTGAAATAAAAATCTTTAATCTTCAACAATACAGGCTCTTTATCCTCAGCTTGTTCAAAGGCCGTCAACAAAGGCTGGATGGCAGCATTCCACTGATCCAATTGCGCTACTAGGGCTTGATGAGCTTGGTTTTGGAGACTTTCCTTTTCTGGAGCATCTTCATAATCCGAAACCGATTCATTCAACTCCATCATATCCATCAAAAAATCGGGCGGCAGATTGTATTTTTCTTCATCCTCAAGCAAATGGTGCATACGCAATACATAGGCCATCGTTTTATCGGGATCGCTTAAGGTCTTGTAAGCATCATTAATCAAGGCTGCTTTGTGCAATACATCGGCTTTGGCCGCTTCGTCTGTTTGGGCTACGCGGTCGGGGTGATATTGTTTGCTGAGTTTATAAAATTGACTTTTTACGCTAGCCACATCGGGGCACAAGCTCATGGGTAGGTCAAAAAGCGTAAAGTAATTATCCATTAGTATAGTTTTTGAAAACTGTAGTCGTTTTTTATGTGCACGATTCCTGGCCGTTTACCCACTTCAAAACTGCCGATGCTTTGTTGCATCTGCAATGCACATGCACCATTGTAAGTGGCCCATTGTAACAATTGCTCCCAACCTATTTGGGGATAAAATTGATGAATCGTTTCTAATTCTGCCATCACCGACAATTGATGATTAGAAGCCAAACTATCTGTACCAATACAAATACTTGCACCTGAATCAAAGAGCAAATTAATATTAGGCAATCGATTTTCAATATACAGATTGGCATTGGGACAAAGACACCAAAAAAGCTGCTCAAACTTTGACTGGGCGAAATCGATATCCTCTTTTTCGCTAAAAGTATTGTGTACCAAAATAGTGGTATGCAAGTCTGACAAGTGATTCCCATAGCTAGGCAGCGAATTTTGGCCACTAGCTACAAACGAAGTGTTGTCAATACCTAATGCTGTATAAAATTCAATAAAAGGACCCGTTTTGCTATCGTATAGTTCATTTTCAGCAGCCGACTCTTGGTTGTGAATAGAAATAATTTTGTCGGCCGACTGACTGGAAATAAGTTGCAATAAATCTGCAGAAACCGAATAAGGTGCATGCGGTACAATGCTTTGCTGCAAAGTCTTTTCTTGCGGAATTTGTCCTTCAAATTCAATCAAAATTTTTTGTGCAATATCAAAACTATGCGCCGCACGTTCGGGTGCAAATCCAATGCTTTCTACAAACGTTTGCCAATGCAACATGTCCTTTTCGCGCAAACTTAGGGTATCGCTTGTATTGGCAATGTCCCCTAAGGCTACAATCCCATTATCCAACATTTCCTGAAAGGCCTTATTTCTGGCCCATAGTTTCTGTTCTTCCGAGAATTGATTTCTTAAGCCTACTACTTGCTGCAAAAAGCTGGTTAATCCTGTCTTTTCAGAGATGGCACCTTTGAGATGACTGAGCTCTAGGTGGCAATGTACATTCACAAAACCAGGACAAAGTATGCCTTCAAAATGCTGTATTTCGCCTATGGTGCCTCCCTCAAGAACGGCCACTATAACACCCGATTCGTCTATTTCTAGAAGAGTATTTTCGGGCAAGAATTGGTGGCCATTGTGTATTTTATCGGCACTTAAAAACATCCTTGGGGAGCAATTAACTTTTAAAATGTTTGAGTAAAATCACTTCACGTTCGGTGAGCAAACGCCATTTGCCACGCGGTAGATTTTTCTTCGTAAGGCCTGCATACATCACCCTATCCAGTTTTTCTACTTGGTAGCCTAGATGTTCGAAAATGCGGCGGACAATGCGGTTTTTCCCGCTATGAATTTCAATGCCTAATTCATTTTTTTCCTCAAGCATAGCCAAAGAATCTACTGGTGCTAAGCCATCTTCGAGGCTAACACCTGCTAATATCTTTTCAAAATCGACCTTGCTAATATTTTTATCCAATGTTACTTGGTATATTTTTTTGACATTGTATTTGGGATGCGAAAGTTTTTGTGCCAATTCGCCATCGTTAGTCAATATAATAAGCCCGGTGGTATTTCTATCTAATCGACCAATGGGATAAAGACGGTCTATTTCGGAGCTCGCTACTAAATCCATGATGGTCCTTCGACCTTTTTCATCTTCGGTAGTGGTAATAAATCCTTTGGGTTTGTTGAGCAATAAATAAGCTAAATTTTTTGTCGGAACAATTTTTTTGCCCGCAACACTCACCGCATCGCCGCTGGCAATTTTCATACCGGGCTCCATAGCCAATTCGCCATTTACTTTTACCTTACCTTGTTTGATGAATTCAACAGCATCTCTACGGCTACAAATGCCACAATGCGCGATGTATTTATTGAGCGGCATTTTTTCCGGCTCTTTCTCAGGCATTACCAAGTCGTCTTCGTCATCATCCTCTTCGTCAAATTTTTGTTTGCGAGGCTTAAGATGTGCGCCAATCTTTACATTGGGCACTTGGTTGTCTCTTGATATGACCGTTTGGTTATCACTATCACGCAAAGGTTTGC
>JAIXWS010000132.1 GCA_027491165.1 Sphingobacteriales bacterium
AATTTGTACGACAAAATTTGGGAACACTATCAAAACCAAATCCACAATAAGATTTCGTGGGTTTGGGTACAAGGAGCTGCCGCTATTTTTCTGTGCATTTTCGGTATCGAAACCTATTTGTGCAGCAAAGCATTAGAACCCAAAAAAGATAATTATCAAGCCTTGGTACCCATACCAAACAATATGATGTATCATGAATAAAAATACTTTTAAAATTGCCCTCATCATTTGCCTTGCACTATCTAATATTTTGTTGGTCATCTTTATTGTCGGCAAGCCTAATGATGGACGACCCGATCCCGACAGACCGAAACGAATGGTGATTGAACAGCTGCATTTCGACGAGCAGCAGGTGACCGATTACCAAGTATTGATTAACGAACATCGCCGACAAATTAGAGCGCTAGATCAACAAATTTTGGCACTCAAAAATGAGTTGTACAGCCATTTGACAGATAGCAATAGCAAATCTAGTAGCGACTCTTTATCGGTCGAAATAGGAAAGGTGCAGCAACAAATAGAGCAGGTTCATTTTGCGCATTTTATAGACATCAAAAAATTGTGCAAGCCCGAACAGCAGCCTAATTTTGAAGCATTGACACAAGAATTGACCAAAATATTTTCCCACAAAGCGCCCCCACCCCCAAGAAGAAAATGAGATTTCTATTAAGCCTCTTTTTTATAATGGCTTGCACCAGCAATATCTTGGGGCAATCTATTGTTGTGCGCTTCCAAATTGAATTTCAAAACCAAGCTTTAAGCCTTCAAAAAAATTATGTCGTCGGGGCAGACACGATTAATATCGAAAAGCTGAAATTCTATGTTTCGAATATTGCCTTGTATCAAAATGACCAATTAGTAAAGCCTATCAACAAGGCATTTCACTTGGTGGATTTGGAGGATAGTACCAGCTTAGGCCTAGACAGCAAAATCAATACAGGCCTAGTTTTTAATCAAATAAAATTCACCTTAGGTATAGATAGTGTCACCCAAGTTTCAGGTGCCCTAGGGGGCGATCTCGACCCTACAAAAGGCATGTATTGGACTTGGCAAAGCGGCTATATCAATTTTAAACTAGAAGGCACTGCAAGTAATTGCCCTAGCCGAAATCATCATTTTCAATACCATTTGGGCGGCTATCAATATCCCTTTGCCTGTTGGCAGGATATTGTCTTAATTGTACCTTCCGCTAAAACTATCTGCATCAAATTGCCCATTGACGAATTTCTGGCTTTTGTACAGCCTCAAAAAAACTATGAAATAATGAGCCCTAGCAATAAAACTGTAGAATACGCAAACTATCTTTCCACCTTATTTTCGGCACCATAATGAAGGGGATCAAAACAATCATTGTCCTTTCTGCTCTAGCATTATTGGCTTTTGCAAGTGCTACAGAATACCCTATTAGCTACCCTAAAAACTTTCCTGCTCCGCAATACAATTTCAAGAACAATCCTTTAAACAATGCTTCTATAACCTTAGGCAGGGCCTTGTTTTACGATCCCATTTTATCAAAAGACAACAGCATTTCTTGCGCCTCTTGCCACTCTCCCTACAATGCTTTTGCGCATACCGACCACCAAATTAGCCATGGCATCAACGACCAAATAGGCAGCAGAAATGCGCCGGCATTGTTTAACCTTGCTTGGCAAAAGTCTTTTATGTGGGATGGGGCTATTAACCATATCGAGGTGCAAGCCTTAGCGCCCATGAGCCATCCAAAAGAAATGGCCGAAACGATTGAACATGTGGTAGAGAAATTAAAAAACAAAGGACTGTACAAAAGGCTCTTTGTGAATGCATATCGGGATAGTATGATAACAGGAGCACGCCTATTGAAAGCACTTGCCCAATTTCAGCTTAGTTTAATTTCGGGCAATACCAAATATGACCAAGTAAAAAATGGCCAAAATTCTTTTACGGTTCAAGAACAAAATGGCTATCAATTATTTTTAAAAAATTGCAATAGCTGCCACCGCGAACCATTATTCTCGACCTATGCCTTTGCCAACAACGGTTTAAGCGTGGATACTACTTTGAATGATTTTGGGAAAGGTGCTATAAGCAAAAGATCAGCAGATAGTTTACTGTTCAAAATCCCTAGTCTGCGCAACCTGAACTATAGCCCTCCTTATATGCATGATGGGCGTTTCAGAACATTGAACCAAGTAATCAAGCATTATATAAGTTTGGATTCTTCGCAAGTTGTTTCTGAAAATCTACGACAAAAAATCAAACTCAATGCAAATGAACAAATAGACTTAATAGCCTTTTTACTTGCGCTCAATGATTCAAGTTTTGTGTCTAAGCCCGACTTTTCTTTCCCTAAATTTCTTTTGCCCCAAAGTGAGGGAAACAAAAAATAAAATCGTCAAATAAATTTAAATATGATTTTTCTATGAAAAAAACTACCCTTAGCGTGTTGGCCATGATACTCTCTACCATGAGTATGGCACAAACCAATCCAGCCATTCTTAAATGGTTACAAAACAACACAGTGACCGGCACCTATTATAAAAGCGGCAGCTCTACCGCCCTTCCCAATGGCATCTTGGTTAATTGTCAAAAAGTTGAATACTCAAGCAACTGGGTTTATGTGCACACCAAAGGCGTACCCGCCTACCCTACTGGCCCTTTCCTTGATGGCAATCCATCTGTTGCAAGCGACCAAAATGGCATTTTTAAATTCCCTTTAAACCCAACAAAAAACACAGGTACCTTAACGGCAACAAGTGGCGGTAATATTGGCTTGTTTATTAACGGTGTAGCCCTATTTGATTTTCGAGATGGTGTAGCATGGAACAACGCAACCAATGCACTTTGTGGCGGACCTGGCAATCCACCTTGTCCGGGCGGACCAATGACCGTTCAAGCCTGGAATAGAGATGCCATACCTGCCGAAATGGGTGGTTTTGATTGTTCCAAAGGGCACCCAGCAATGGGTAATTACCACCATCACCAAAACCCATCTGCTTTTAAACTAGACATTAAGGTTGTTTCAACTATCTGCAACCTTTATGATGCTGATGGCTTATATACAATCAATACAAGTGCACATAGTCCATTAATAGGTTTTGCTGCTGACGGTTTCCCCATATATGGTGCCTATGGATACAGAAATGCTGATGGCACAGGGGGAATTGTTCGTATTAAATCAAGTTATCAATTGCGCAGCATCACTGCACGCACCCACCACGCCGATGGCACAGATGTAGCTGATGGCCCTGCGGTAAACGCTACTTATCGTTTGGGCTATTTTAGAGAAGATTATGAATTTATTGCTCACCCTGGAAGTGAAGATTATCTAGATGCTAGCAATGGTAGATTTTGTGTTACGCCAGAATACCCTGCTGGCATTTATTGTTATTTTGCTACTGTGGATGCTAATCACAATTCGGCTTACCCTTATGTAGTTGGCCCTAAATATTATGGCAATGTGACCGCCTTAAAAGTGGCTACTGTAACGGAAACAACAAACGTGTATAACGCCCCAACAGGTATCACTGAAAATGATTGGAAGCAAATGGAATTGAATATTGTACCCAACCCAGCCAGCAATTTAATAGCAGTGCAAATAAATGGCTTAGCCAGCAAAGATTATTTGGTTGAACTTTTTGATCTAGCAGGGAAACAAATTTATAGCTCTCGTATCAACAAAGGTCAAACCATTGCCTATTTTGATGTTCAAACTTTATATAACGGTCTTTATTTTGTGAAAATTTCGAATGGAGCATTCCATAAAACCGAAAAAGTACTGATCAAAAGAGATTAAGTAATTTTTTTATTCCACAAACAAAAAAACCACTTCAACGATGATTGAAGTGGTTTTTTATTGAGCTGAAGGCTCGATTTTTATCACTTTGAGAATTGCTTACCTTTGCAGCACTATGTCCAAAAAAGTAATGCTCATCATTATGGATGGCTGGGGAAAAGGAATAAACCCCAAAGCAGATGCCATCTCATTTGCACAACCTCAATTTGTCAACTCACTTTATCATCAATATCCCAATGCTGAATTAATTACTTGTGGAGAAGCTGTGGGCTTACCCGAAGGCCAAATGGGCAATTCGGAAGTAGGGCACCTTAA
>JAIXWS010000108.1 GCA_027491165.1 Sphingobacteriales bacterium
ATGGCAAAACAATTGTTTTTCAATATTGAAGCCCGCAACAAAATGAAGAAAGGTGTTGATATCCTTGCTGATGCGGTAAAAGTAACCCTTGGCCCTAAAGGCCGTAACGTAGTAATCGAGAAAAAATTTGGTGCACCGGCTATCACTAAAGATGGTGTGAGTGTTGCTAAAGAAATCGAACTAGAAGACGCTATCGAAAATATGGGCGCTCAAATGGTCAAAGAAGTAGCATCTAAAACTGCTGATATGGCGGGTGATGGTACAACTACAGCTACCGTTTTGGCTCAGTCTATTATTTCCGAAGGTCTTAAAAACGTTGCCGCTGGCGCTAATCCTATGGATTTGAAACGCGGTATCGACAAAGCGGTAATTGCGGTAGTTGACGATTTGCGCAAGCAAAGCACTACGGTGGGTAAAGACAACAAAAAAATCGAACAAGTTGCAACCATCTCTGCCAACAACGATAACAACATCGGTAAGTTGATTGCACAAGCAATGGCTAAAGTAGGTAACGAAGGTGTTATCACTGTTGAAGAAGCAAAAGGTACCGAAACGACTGTGGATATTGTAGAAGGTATGCAATTCGATCGCGGTTATTTGAGCCCTTACTTTGTAACCAATACAGAGAAAATGCAAATCGAGTTCGCTAATCCATACATCTTGATTTGCGAAAAGAAAATCAGCACTTTACAAGACATCTTGCCGATTCTTGAAGCTACAATGAAGGCCGGTCGTCCTTTGTTGATTATCGCTGAAGATGTAGAAGGCGAAGCATTGACTACTTTGGTAGTGAACAAATTGCGTGGTTCATTGAAAATCGGTGCGGTAAAAGCTCCAGGTTTTGGTGACCGTCGCAAAGAAATGTTGCAAGACATTGCTGCTTTGACTGGTGGTACCGTAATTAGCGAAGAACAAGGCATCCAATTGAGCTCTGCTACTTTAGAGTTCTTGGGTCAGGCCGAAAGCGTAAGCATCGACAAAGACAACACAACGGTAGTAGGTGGTAAAGGCAAAAAAGCCAATATCGTTGCTCGTGTAAACCAAATCAAATCTCAAATCGAAACCACTACTTCAGACTACGACCGCGAGAAATTGCAAGAGCGTTTGGCTAAATTAGCTGGTGGTGTAGCGGTACTATATGTAGGTGCTGCAACAGAAATGGAAATGAAAGAAAAGAAAGACCGCGTTGACGACGCCCTTCATGCTACACGCGCTGCGGTAGAAGAAGGTATCGTAGCAGGTGGTGGTATCGCTTTCATTCGCGCTATCGAAAGCATCGCTAAAATGAAAGGCAGCAACAACGACGAAGCAACAGGTATCGCTATCGTGCGTCGTGCACTTGAAGAGCCCTTGCGCCAAATCGTTGCCAACGCTGGTATCGAAGGTTCTATCGTGGTACAAAAAGTAAAAGAAGGTAAAGATGATTTCGGTTTTAACGCTCGCACAGAAGTATATGAAAAAATGCTTGCTGCCGGTGTGATCGACCCTACTAAAGTAAGCCGCGTAGCCTTAGAAAACGCTGCTTCTATTGCGGGTATGTTGCTCACTACTGAGTGTGTCATTGCCGACAAACCAGAACCAAAATCGGCTGCTGCTCCTGCTATGCCAGGTGGTATGGATATGGGATACTAGTAATGTTGAATGATTAATGTTCAATACTTAATGAGGGGTTAATGGCTTTCGGCCGATTAACCCCTTTTTTTATTTTTATGAGATCGGCTGATTCTTTTCGTATGACATCCGTGGAGCCTGCCCTGAGGAATCGAAGGGTCACCTATCCGAACGGATTCATCCGGGCGGCACAGTCAGGGCTATCATTCCTTTGGTCCTTGCTTAAGCTATGAATCCCTTATAGCTCTATTATGCAATAAGGCAATGAAGTGCTGGGTATTTGTGCCAAACAAAATAGCTACAAATACACTTCAGGTAAAGGAGCTCGGCTATAACTTAGGTACACAGCAAATGTGTACATTTGTTCAAATTGACATCTAATGGGTATAAAACAACTAGTGGTATGGACAACTACATTAAGCCTACTATTCTTATGGGGATGTAACAAAAAAAAACCTGAAGGAATCGATACAGCAGCTCAAACAAGCATTACCATCACCAATCCGATCAAAAACAGCCAAATGCTTGAAGATTCATTTTTGAAGATAGAGGTAAGCCATTTGGATGCAGCAAAAAAAATAAAGAAACTGGCTTTCTATTTTGACCAAAAGTATATTGGTTCTGATATATATCCTCCCTTTGAATTTATACAATCCAACATTTCTATTGCGCCAGGCATACATTATATACATGTTGAGGCTCTTGATGAAAATAATGTCATTCTTTGTGTTGATAGTGCTACACTCAATGCCTACGAGCTTCGATCAAAGTATTTTGGCAATTTCAATTTTAAAATTCATGAAACTTCTCGTGGGGGTGTCTATCCTAAAGTAGATACCTTTTATGAATATCAAGGGGTGATAAAAGAGTTTGAATACACAGACTACAGTTATTATTATTTCCAGCAAAAATGGACAAATACTTATCACAAAAGATTGCTGACCATTTACTATTCAAAAAACACAAACATAATCAGCGAGGTAAAGGAAAATGGGAAAATAGACAAACAACTGCCCACTCATAAATATCAAATTGGGCAATTTTCAGATGAAAATAATCTTTATTTCGAAATAGGCAGTGGAGGCCTTGGTGGTGGTTATGACTATGAGGTTATTGGATCTAGGCTTTAATTTTCTTGGCAGTTTTTTTGAGAAAAACAAAAAACGCTGCTCCATAATGGAGCAGCGTTTTTTTATTCTTGAATTTAAATATGATTATACAGCAAAACTTTCGCCGCATCCACAGCTTCTGCTTGCATTAGGATTGATGAAGTGAAAACCTTTGCCATTGAGCCCATCCGTAAAATCGAGTACGGTATCACAGAGGTACAAATAGCTTTTTAAATCGGTCACCAATTTGATGCCATTGTCTTCAAACACTTGGTCTTTGGGTTGCATTTCGTTGTCAAAATCTAGCTTGTATGATAAACCCGAGCAACCACCGCCAACTACACCGACGCGCAAAAAGTATTCATCCGAAAGATTACTTTCTGCTATCAGCTGTAACACTTTTTCTCTCGCCTTCTCGCTAATCGTAATAGCGCCTACTTCTATTGCCATTATAGTTGAATAATATTAAAAAATTAATGCGCTTTTTCTTCAACCAATTCGGGCAAACCATTCTTAACTCGGTAGTCGTTAATAGCCGACTTGATCGCATCTTCTGCCAAAACCGAACAGTGAATTTTTACCGGCGGCAAGTTCAACTCTTCAACGATATCCATATTGTCAATAGCTACAGCTTCGTCAATAGTTTTTCCTTTTAACCACTCGGTAGCTAGAGATGAAGATGCAATAGCAGAGCCACATCCAAAAGTTTTGAACTTTGCATCTTTGATGATACCCGTTACTTCATCCACTTCTATTTGCAGGCGCATTACGTCACCACATTCTGGAGCACCTACTAAACCGGTACCCACATTTTTGTTTGCTTTATCCAAAGTTCCTACGTTCTTAGGATTGCTATAATGGTCGATTACTTTTTCTGAATATGCCATTTCTTAATGATTTAATGATTTGAAAATTTGATGATTTGAAAATGGTGGTATTCTTTAATTTTAGCCGATTTGAAACCCATTTTCAAATTGTCAAATCGGTACATTTTCAAATTAATTAGTGGTGCGCCCACTCTATTTTATCCATATCAATTCCTTCTTTGAACATTTCCCACAGCGGGCTCATTTCACGCAATTTCAACACCGTTTCGGTAATGGCTTTGATGGTATAATCAATCTCCATATCAGTGGTAAAACGACCTAAACCAAAACGCAATGAACTATGTGCCAAGTCGTCGCCAAGGCCAAGAGATTTCAAAACATAAGAAGGTTCTAAAGAAGCAGAGGTACAAGCAGAACCACTAGATAAAGCGATTTGTTTATTAAAGCCCATCAACAATCCTTCGCCTTCTACGTACTTGAAAGAAATATTGGCAACGTGTGGCAAACGATGCTGTACATTTCCATTGACATAAGACTCGTCAATCTGTGTTAAGGCAGCTTCCAAACGGTCGCGCATAATACTTAATCGAACCGCTTCTGCATCCATTTCAAGACGGCAGATTTCGCAAGCTTTACCAATACCCACGATACCCGGAACATTCAAAGTGCCACTGCGCATGCCGCGTTCGTGGCCACCACCATCCATTTGGGCGGTTACTTTTACACGTGGGTTTTTACGACGAACGTATAAAACACCTACACCTTTGGGGCCATACATTTTATGACCGCTAAAAGACATCAAATCGATACCATCAGCCATCACATCGACAGGTATTTTACCCACCGCTTGGGTACCATCAGTGAAGAAAAGTGCGCCATGCTTTTTGGCAATAGCGGCAATTTCTTTAATCGGTTGTACCACACCAATTTCATTATTACCATACATGATGGTGATGAGAATGGTTTGTGGGGTAATGGCTTTTTCTAACTCGGCCAAATCAATTAAACCGTCAGGCTGTACTTGAAGGTAGGTAACGGAGCCTCCCATTTTTTCTACATGCTTACAGGTATCCAACACCGCTTTGTGCTCTGTAGTACAGGTGATGATGTGATTGCCTTTACTGGCATACATTTCAAAAACCCCTTTGATCGCTAGGTTATTGGCTTCTGTTGCACCCGAAGTAAAAATAACTTCTTTTGGGTCGCAATTAATGAGCTTTGCTACTTGTTCCCGCGCATAATCAACGGCTTCTTCGGCCACCCAACCAAAAGAGTGATTGCGGCTGGCTGCGTTACCAAATTGCTCTACGAAATAGGGCAGCATCGCATCCAATACGCGCGGATCCATTGGCGTTGTGGCATTATTGTCTAGATATATAGGGAATTTAAGTTCCATTTTTGTAATGCTTGTTTGATTTTTGTTGAGCAAAGATAGCGTATTGGCGAGGATTTGTTAAACAAAACCCCATTCCATAATACTATAAGCCTATTCTAAAAACCTATTACTTTTGCTGTTATGATACGTATCGAACATATTGGCATTGCTGTCGAAAACATGAATGAGTCTATTGAGCTTTATGAGCAATTGCTCAACACGCCATGTTATAAAAGAGAATCCGTAGCCAGCGAATCTGTGGAAACGGCTTTTTTTAAAGTAGGGGAATCGAAAATCGAGCTATTGGAAGCCTCTGACCCCAATAGCGCTATTGCCAAATTTATTGCCAAAAAAGGACAGGGCATACATCATATTGCCTATGAAGTGGAAAATATCCAAGCGGAAATGAAGCGCTTAGAAGCTTTGGGATTCGAATTGCTCAACAAAGAACCCAAGCGTGGTGCCGATAATAAACTAGTTTGCTTTCTTCATCCCAAAACGAGTGGCGGGGTATTGGTGGAATTGTGTCAAGAGATGGTATAAGACAAAATAGCTACAGCCGTTTCGATGCTCGGCGTCGAATAACAAGGTCGAGCCCAACAAGCTTTCTTGCACCCCTCAGGATTAAATTAAAGCTGGAGGTGCAAGCCAAAAAACGACAGCCCATCATACTAAATTATTTTTCTACCTTTGGATTAGTGAAAAAGTTATTCTCTTTATCTTTTTTGACCATTTATCTATTTTCAACAACTCAGTTTTGTGAATTGTTGAAGATGCCTATACTTATAGAGCATTACCAAGAACATAAACAAGAAAACCAAGCGCTTTCTTTATGGGGATTTTTGGAAATGCACTACGCCCATGGCAGTCCCAAAGATGCCGATTACGATAAGGATATGAAATTACCCTTTAAGTCTTGCAGCCCATCGAGCATCAGTACCATATCCTTTTATACACCCTTTCCTGAGTTCAAACAGCAGCCTCCCCTAGTGCACTACGAAAACGAGCAGCAGCAATTTTCTGATTATTCGTTCTCTTATTCTTCTTCATTTCTTTCAACGATTTGGCAACCACCAAGGGCATGTTAATTATTTTTATTGAAGGCCCATTGGGCCTGTAAACAAACTGTTTACAGGCATTTCGGCTATATTCATTGTTTATAAAATAATTTGATCACGCTCTCATTATGCTTAATAAAATCATCGAGTTTTCCGTACGGAACAAACTCATAGTAGGGCTTTTTGTACTAGCTCTTATTGGCTATGGTATTTTTCAAGCCAGCAGATTACCTATAGATGCTGTACCTGATATTACTAATAACCAAGTGCAAGTCATGACTATTGCGCCCTCATTTGGCGCAACAGATATTGAACGATTAGTCACCTTTCCGATAGAGCAAGCCAATAGCAATATTTCGGGCATGACAGAGATCAGAAGCTTTTCGCGCTTTGGCCTCTCGCTTGTCACCATCGTTTTTGACGACGAAACAGATGTATACTGGGCTAGGCAGCAAGTAGCCGAAAGACTACAACAAGTGCAAGGACAAATACCGGCAAGCATTGGGACTCCGGAGCTTGGCCCTGTCACCACAGGCCTTGGCGAAATATACCAATACGTAGTAAAGCCTAAAAAAGGATATGCACAAAAGTACGATGCCATAGAGCTGCGCAGTATTCAAGATTGGATTGTTAGACGACAATTGTTGGGTGTTAAAGGGGTAGCAGAAGTGAGCAGCTTTGGTGGCAAGCTAAAGCAATATGAAATTGCCATCAACCCCAACAAACTAAATGCCTATGGCATTAGTATTAATGATGTTTTTGCAGCTGTAGAAAGCAACAACCAAAATACAGGCGGCGCTTATATCGAAAAGGGGCCTACAGTATTGTATATCCGAAGCGAAGGCTTGATTGGCAACATCAGCGATATTGAAAACATTGCTATTGCCACTAAAAACAACGCAACACCCTTATTTATCCGTGATGTGGCCGAAGTAAAAATTGGCTATGCCACACGCTATGGAGCTATGTGCTATAACGACGAGGGCGAAGTGAGTGGTGCGGTGGTCATGATGCTCAAGGGGGCCAACAGCAGCGATGTCATCAACAATGTAAAAGAGCGCATTGCACAAATTCAAAAATCTTTGCCCGAGGGCGTAGAGATAGAGCCTTTTTTAGACCGTACCAAAATGGTGAACAATGCCATTGGCACGGTAGAGAAAAACCTACTTGAAGGAGCACTCATCGTTGTATTTGTACTCGTACTATTCTTGGGCAATTTTAGAGCAGGATTATTAGTTGCCTCTGTCATCCCATTGGCAATGTTATTTGCCATTATCATGATGAATTTGTTTGGGGTAAGTGGCAACTTGATGAGCTTGGGCGCTTTAGATTTTGGATTAATTGTAGATGGGGCGGTTATTATTGTAGAAGCCGTAATGCACCAATTAGCTCAGCACAAAAAACTTGATAAAGCACAAGCGCTCAGTAAGCAACAAATGGATGGCGCAGTAACAAGCTCGGCTAGCAAGATGATGAATAGCGCAGTGTTTGGGCAAATTATTATTCTAATCGTTTATCTACCCATTTTTTCTTTACAAGGAATAGAAGGAAAAATGTTTAAACCCATGGCACAAACGGTGGCCTTTGCATTGCTCGGTGCATTTATGCTATCGCTTACCTATATACCTATGATGAGTGCGCTCTTCTTATCTAAAAAAATCAAGCACGGCAAGAACTTTTCAGATAGAGTCATGCAACAACTGGGAACCACATACCAAGGTGCATTGACAAAAGTGCTGCGCTTCCCCAAAATAATATTGGGCACAGTGCTGCTTTTATTTGTTGCGGCGCTAATAGTCTTGAGCAATTTGGGTGGGGAATTTATCCCCTCCTTAGAAGAGGGCGATTTTGCAGTAGAAACAAGGGTCTTGGCGGGAAGCAATTTAAATACCACCATACAAAGCACGCAACAGGCTGCGCATATCTTAAAAACCCGATTCCCTGAGGTAGAAAAAGTAGTAACTAAAATAGGCAGCGGCGAAGTGCCAACCGACCCCATGCCTATCGAAGCAGGAGACATGATGGTGATCTTAAAAGACAAAAGCGAATGGACATCCGCCACCACATTTCCAGAACTGGCCCAAAAAATGACCAATGCATTAGAAGACGTACCCGGTATTACTACCGGATTTCAATTTCCTGTACAAATGCGTTTCAATGAATTAATGACGGGAGCACGACAAGATGTGGTGTGTAAAATATTTGGCGAAAACTTGGATACTCTTGCCCATAATGCCCACAAATTGGCCAAAATAATCAGTACCGTAGAAGGAGCAGAAAACCTCTATGTCGAGCCAATAACTGGTATGCCGCAGATAATTATCGAATACAAACGACCGATCATTGCGCAATACCATTTATCCATTGCAGACATCAACAAGGTGGTCAATACTGCATTAGCAGGCCAAAGTACAGGCTTGGTTTTCGAGGAAGAAAAACGATTTGACTTGGTGGTAAGATTGGCTACTACCGAAAGAAAAAATTTGGAGGACGTCCAAAATCTACTGATACCCACACCCAATGGGCATCAAATGCCCCTATCGCAGTTGGCAACAGTAAGTATTAAAGATGGGCCAAATCAAATACAAAGAGAGGACGCCAAACGCAGGATAGTAGTAGGATTTAACGTTAAGGGAAGAGATGTAGAAAGCATTGTTGAAGAGCTGCAACAAAAGGTAAATGCACAAATCAAATTCCCCGCTGGCTATTTCGTAAATTATGGAGGCGCCTTTGAAAATCTAAACCAAGCCAAAAAACGATTAATGATTGCTGTGCCGGTTTCTTTGCTGCTCATTTTTATTTTGTTGTTTTTCGCATTCAAATCGCTAAGGCAGGGATTGCTTATTTATACAGCTATTCCTTTGTCGATCATTGGCGGCATTTTCTTTTTGGCATTGAGGGGAATGCCCTTCAGCATAAGTGCTGGGGTCGGTTTCATTGCTTTGTTTGGCGTAGCCGTTCTCAATGGCATTGTCCTAATTGCAGAATTTAATCGATTAAAAAGTACAGGGATGAAGAGCTTACCCATGATTGTATTGACCGGAACAAGATTACGTTTACGACCAGTTTTGATGACCGCATTTGTTGCCTCGCTTGGATTTTTACCCATGGCTATAAGCAATGGCGCAGGGGCAGAAGTGCAAAGACCCTTAGCCACAGTCGTTATTGGCGGCTTATTGGTGGCTACTTTTTTAACCCTATTTGTATTGCCCTTGCTCTACATCATTTTCGAAAAAGGTATAAAGACAATTCGCTTAAACAAAAAAACTCTGCTCATCCTAATCCTCTTTGCCTTAACAACAAGAAGCAGTTTTGCGCAACAGCAAATTAGTTTAGACAAGGCAATTGAAATAGCATTAATGAACAATAGGCAAATAAAAAACGAAGCGATAAGAAGCCAATATGCTAAAGCATTAATCAAAACAAATGCCGACTTACCGAAAGCAAATGCAAGTGCCGAGTATGGGCAGATCAACAGCGCTTACAACGATTCAAAATTTGGAATAACACAAAACTTTGCATTCCCTAGGGTATACAATAGACAAAAGCAATTATTGGTAGCAGAGTGGAATGCTAGCCTGTTAGGCGTTTCGTTAAAAGAACATGAAATAAAAAAAGTGCTAACACAATTATTTTACACCTTCCTTTATTTGAAGGGGAAAGAAAGTTTATTACAAAAAGCAGACACTTTGTATGAACGATTTTATGAAAAAGCCCGTATTCGATTAGAAAAAGGCGAGAGCAATATTCTGGAAAAAGCAACTGCACAAACACAAAGAGCAGGCATCGCTATGCAGTTATTGCAAGTTGATCAGGCCATAGACATGGCATTGCTTGAAATGCAGGTATTGTTAAACAGCAAAGAACAATTTGTGCCGGAACTGCCAGCGCTTAAAATGCCCCAAAACAAAAGTTTTAGCAAAGTAAGCAGCACGCCCTTGCTGCAAATGCTGCAACAACAACAACAAATAGCCAAAGCGCAAATAGCTGTAGAAAGGGCGAAGATGATTCCCGATTTTGCAATAGGTTATTTTAATAATAGCTTCAGAGGTATAGGCGCCGACAATAAGCTATACAATAGCAGCAATCGCTTTAGCTCGGCCCAAGTGGCGATGAGCGTTCCCATCTTTACGCAATTTCAAAAAGCAAAAATTCGAGGAGCAAAAATCCAAGAAAACCTTTTGCAGAACCAATATGAAACAGAGCTTGCGCAACAACAAAATCAATATGATCAATTATTGGTTCAATACAAAAGCAACAAACAAATAGTCGAAACTTTTGAAAAATCAGAACTCCAAAATGCAACAAGCATTTTGGGTACAGCCAATCTCCAATTTGTTAGTGGTGACATCAACTACCTAGAATTTGTGATGCTGTGCAATCAAGCTTTTCAAATACAAAGCAATTATCTTGAGGCATTGAAAGCCTACAATGACGCACTTATTGCCCTTGAATTTTTTAACTTTTAATGAAAAAAACTGAATGAAAAACATACTCATTATATTGTTGATGGCCTGCTCCTTTTTATTGGCCTGCAACAACAGAAATCAAATCGCCAGAAAAAATACAACGATTGTTGATGAACAGGTATTGACACTTACTGATGCGCAATTCAAAAACGCCGGCATTCAAACAAGTAATGTGCAAGAAAAAAACATGGCCACTGTCTTAAAACTAAATGGCAAAATAGATGTGCCACCCCAAAATTTGATTTCGGTAAGCGTGCCCTTGGGTGGTTATCTGCGCAGCACCAAATTATTGCCTGGCATGCATATTAACAAAGGTGAAGAGATTGCAACAATAGAAGACCAACAATATATTCAATTACAACAAGACTATTTGATGGCACAATCCAAATTGCAATTTGCCGAGCTAGAATATGCCCGTCAAAAAGAATTAAACCAAAGCCAAGCTAGCAGCGACAAGGTAACCCAACTAGCACAATCCGAAGTAAATATTCAGCGCATAACCATGAATGCATTGGCCGAAAAATTACGCCTGATCAATATCAACCCCAATAAAATTTCTGCGCAAAAAATCTCAAAAAGCATTTCGATTTATAGCAGCATAACGGGCTTTGTAAGCAAGGTCAATGTAAACATAGGCAAGTATGTAACGCCAGCCGATGTTATGTTTGAACTAATAAACCCTAGTGACATCCATTTAAATGTTAAGGTCTTTGAAAAGGATGTTGCGAAACTTTCTATTGGTCAAAAAGTCATTTCCTTTAACAATGCACATCCAGAGATAAGGTATAATTGCACCATCATTTTAATTAGTAAAGACATCAACAGCGAAGGAACCGCAGAGGTACATTGCCACTTTGACACCTACGATAAAACCATATTGCCCGGTATGTATATGAATGCCGAGGTGGCATTAAAAGCCAGTGCAAACAATACCTTACCAGAAGAAAGTATTGTATCATTCGAAGGCAAGGATTTTGTTTTTGTTCAAAAATCAAAACTGCACTATGAAATGGTTGAAGTACTTACAGGAGAAAAAGATGCAGGATTTATCGCACTCAAAAATCCAGATAAGTTAATGGGGAAAGCGATTGTGACGAAAGGGGCGTATACCCTCTTGATGAAGTTAAAAAACAAAGAAGAATAAAGTGCAAGTACTGCAACAACTAAAATACAATTATGTTAACCATAGATAATTATTTAGAAAAACATTACATCCACCGCAGCAATTGGCTTCGTGCAGCAGTGCTAGGTGCAAATGATGGTATTATTTCCATTTCAAGTTTGGCCATAGGCGTTGCCGCAGCAAGCTCAAATAGAGAGCCTATTATGCTGGCAACCCTAGCAGGTCTTGTTGCCGGAGCATTGTCTATGGCTGCTGGCGAATATGTGTCTGTTAGCTCTCAAACAGACACCGAAAAAGCGGATATAGAAAGAGAAAAAGAAGAATTGAGCGCAATGCCTGAAGAAGAATTAAACATTCTTGCACAGATATACGAGCGTAGGGGATTACAAAAAGAAACCGCTATGCAAGTAGCCAAAGAAATGACCGCATTTGATGCTCTGGGCACGCATATCCGAGACGAATTGGGCATTAATGAAATCAGCAAGGCAAAGCCAATTCAGGCAGCACTAGCCAGTGGCGCTTCCTTTACCCTTGGGGGCATCTTGCCGCTAATGATCATTCTATTTGCACCGGTCAAAACAATGGAATATTGGCTGTACGGCAGCACAATACTATTTTTAATTACACTAGGTGTGATCGCCGCCAAAACAGGTGGCTCCAGCATTTATAAAGCCGTTTTGCGCATTGCCATTTGGGGTACGATTGCTATGGGTTTATCTGCCCTAGTAGGATATCTATTTGGCGTAAGGGTATAGGGAAAACAGGAATGAAATAACCTGATGGTTATAGCATAATAATAGAAAAGTTCATGGGGCATAAAAAACATTATGCCCCATGAACTCGCAATAGAATAGATGCTCAACAAACGGAGTTACCACCTACTGATAAAGGTTGTATTGTATACTACTTTAGGACGATTAGAACCATATGCCACACCAATATCTCTTACTGCTTTGATGGTCCTTTTTGCAATATCTACCTTGTCTTTCTGTTCAATTAGCTTGAATTGCCATTCTCTATTCTCCACTTGTCTTACATAAGCACGAACTTCTGCTGCAATGCGATTAGCATCAGCACTACATTTAGAATCTGCAGAAATTGAAGACAATGCATTACTGGTGGCATTCACATTTTTTGCAGCCCAAGCAGCCGTTGCTTCACCTAGTGCAACAGCACATCTATGGTCGTTGATTTCCCTCATCATTTGATCTGCTGTTGGATAACAAGAGACATCTGGAAGGATAGGGCTAAGTGTTTCTGCAGCCTGGTCATATTGATTTTGTGCAATGAGCGTTTTTGCTCTTGCAATCATCACTTGGCACTCATGCTCCAATTTTTGACGAAAAATTATGGGGACGGCATTCATGCATTTTGCATAGCAATCTTTACACACATCGGGCACCGACAATAGCTTGTAAATCGCACCGTCAAAATCATTTTGTCCAGCAGCCGTTTGCGCATCTTTAATGATAAAATCACATTTAGTATTGTAGTATTCTACAATTTTTGATTTACCTTCTTCGATAAAATCATTAAAACCCTTATCACCTGGACGAATCTGCGAAAGCGCGTCAATGTAAGCCTTAGTTTCAGACCTTTCTATCCCTAAATATGATTTTGAGTAGGTAGCAAAAAGAGTACCATCAACACCATCTCCAATATAATAAGTAACCTCCAAATTTAAAGAATGTTGTGGAGGAGCTGTTGGCGTAATATCCTTGGATATAACATTTACATTAGCTGTAATAATAAATCTAGTTGTGGAAGAATTGCCACCTAAACCCCTATTCGCGGTTATTTGATTCAATTTATTATTAAGCAGGGATTTTGCTTCTGCAGGTATCGTTTTGGCTTGTTCTGGTATGTATGCACCAATAGAAATACGTGCTAAATCATCAGATTTACCCAAATTGTTTTGGGCATATGTTTGATGCAAAAACAAACAAGCTGCTAAAGTGAATAATTTTTTCATAATTAAAAATATTATTGTTGATCACAAGGTACTCCACTTAAAAAGATTTCCACCTTTCCTAAGCCAACTGGGTATACACATACACCAGGTATTTTAAGGTCATTCAATAAATACTTTTTCAATGGCTTAACCCATCCTTTTGCATCTATTGGCATGTTATTCTCATTAAACAATGGAATCATACAGCCCTTAGCCAACATATTGTTTTTGTTTGTTTCAGGCGATCCATATCTATGTTCCTTTGTATTTGCGGCAATCCAAGTTTCAATTATTTCATTTAATTCATCACCATCAGCGAAAGTAGAATTTAAATTCTTTTCCCAATCAGGAGCTGTAGCAATTGAAACAACAACCTCTCTACCTTGTTGAAACATCGTATTGAAGGTTGTTTGCAATTCGCTCTTGAATCCATCCATCTTAGATTGAATCGCTTCTCTCAACAAATCCCCTTCACTTACTTCTGAAGCAGAAGCCCAATCACCAGCACCTTCTGCATAGCCAACGGCTTTGCCTGTATAGGTATCTATGCCTTGCAACCTAAACGACTCGATTCTATGCCTTGGGCCTTGTTTTACAACTTTCCAATAAACTTTAAACTCAAAATCAGCTTTGGCACCTTCGCGTAATTTTTGGATAGGATCAATAATGATTTGACCCTTAGCTTTACGAACGGCATCTTCAGCACGTTGTTGTTTTAAATTTTTCAATTCATTGATCATAAGCACAGTGGGGAAGGCATCCTTCCTCATTTCTGCATCTATTTTTCCAATTACACTATTGAGGTTTGGATAGGTAAGAAATGCTGCTTCGAAATCACTTCTGGTTTCAGGTACACCTTGGTTATCAAATTGCATGACATAACGATTTTCTACACACCAATCATCTGATGGCATAATCATTATGGTTGGCTTTTTGGCCTGTCCGAATGCTAGACTGGCTAACAATAGAAAATTAAATACTAGAGCTAATTTTTTCATTTAATTGATTTTATTAATTTTTTAATATGCCTTCTTGAAACAACATTTGTTCTAATTGACCTCTCATGACCCTTACAACCAAGCCATGTGTTACACCCTCTCTAGATCTTAGGCGATTACGACTAATTTTATCACCGATGCGTTCATCTTTTAATAATACATATTTTAGATAAGGACCACCATCTGCAAAAAAATTGTTGAAAAAGAGCCTATACTTTTCTTGGGCATTGACCTCAGTTACTAAAGGCCTTCTTGAACAGTCAGATTTACCTTCCATAATGCCATTGAATAATACATCTCTAACCGCATTTTTCTGTGCCTGCACAGATGCGTCAGAATAGTTACGACCTGTTCCCCAAGCCTTTAAGGTTTGAGAGCCATCTAATTCTAGGCCTAAACACTCGGTTTTAAAGGCATAATTACCCGCTACTCGCTTTTGTTGCGCTGGGGCAGTAGTAGACAGGCAGAGTAGTAATAAAGAGGTGACTATATATTTCATGGACACTACTTATTTAGAAACCATTATTTAATGATTGGATGATTCCAGCAGCAATCAAATCTTTTTTCAACATTTCTTTTCTAACTGAAACGACTACGCCAATTTTATACTCTTTACCTACATTCAGCATGTCGTCTGGATCAATAGAACCATCATTCGAAACAGAAATGTATTTCATGTAGCTTCCGCCATCAGCAAAAAATGATTTAAAAAAATCAGCTTTTTCTTGCTCTATACCAGGCGAACTGGCTAATGGAGGCTGACCGCTTACTCTACCCGAACCAACAAAACCTTGAAAAACAATCGCATGTACCGCATTCTTTTTGGCTTGTTCGATTGCAATTTTTGGCTTTTTAGAATAAGTCCAGATTTTAACTACATAGGTGCCTTCCTTGCCTTCAGCAACACCTTCTATCTCGTAGCGCCAATTTTTCATATCCTTATCGGCCTTCTTGCCCGCTTGGGCAAAAGAGCTTAGTGAAGGCAGGGCAAATAGAGCCAAAAAGAAACAAATTATTTTATACATTTTCATATAATTGAATTGAATTAAACTTAGAATTTATACCTTAAACCGATGTAAATAGGAATAGACATATCGCTTACCTTGTCCATATTCCATGCATTGCTGAAAGTTGGCAATACTATATCACTACCTGCTGTATATTCTCCCAACTTGTAGCTAATCGATGGTCTGATTAACAATGAAAATGAAGCACTAAAATTATAGCCAATACCCAATGAGGCTAACAAGCCTGAAGTACTCCATGCATAATCTTCTTCGTCGTATGCAACACTACCAAAAACATTTGAAGTATTTGTCTCGCTTATATCTTCCCCTTTACGCTTATCTAATGTTATGGAATGAAGTGAATAGCTAACAGATGGATATAAGAACAAGTGACCTCTTTTGGTAAAATATATTTCTTTACCAATACCCACTGAATAATTAAGTACAGAACCTGTATAAGCAGAATCACCCGTAACTATTTTCTGATCGGTAAAGCCTGTGATGTTAGCACCGGCAGTAAGGTGAACACCTCTTGCAAATTTATTTTTAAAATAGCGTGAAACCCTTTGATCTAAAGAAGCATAAACACCGCCCATTGCATTATCGCCTACACCGTAGCCAATCATAACAGAGATACCTAAATCTTCTTTCATTTGTACGAAATTACCAGAATTCAATTTTTTACCGGCTTGTTGTTGGAATAAAGAAGCTTTACTATCTCCATTGGCCACTACATCATTATCTGCAATTGACTTTACCCTAACCATACCAATTTTCTTTTTGCTTTCCATTTTAGTTTTTGGATCAACAAATTTTTGGTACACCATAAATCTTTCATCAATATAGATTCCTTCTTTTGTTCCAATTTTAACCTGGGTAGGATAGGTAACAAAAATGGGCGCCTTGATTTGAAAATCTTCAACCAATTTTGTAGTCTTAAACATTGTGCTCTCTTGGATGCTAGCAGGCATTTCGCGCAACAATTGATCCATTGACTTTCTTACACGACCCAACAAACCACCATAGGTTTTAGGGTCATTGCTTTGTGTAGAAGATGCATCACCACTTACAGAGGCCACTTGCACTAAAGGATAGTCTGAATTTTCAAATGCATTCACTTTTGTTGATCTGTCTGATGATGCAGTAGTATTATCAACCCAGAATTTATCAAAAAATACAGATTGAACCGAATCATTCCAAACAATTTTATAGGTAATTGCATTATAAGACGCTTGGTAACCTTCCTGAGTTCTTGGCACAGGCTTGAATTCTGTTTTTGATTTTTGAGCAGCAATTCTTGCAGCAGCATCCATTTCATTGTAGACTTGATCCATGCTTTTAACGTCCGTAATTTCATACACGGTAATGTAAGAACGCTTAATAAGCTCGTAACCAATATTTGCTCTTCTTGAAATTTCAGAAGTGCCATCTTGAATGACATCTTTATCTGTAGCAGAAAACATACCACGCTGCAAGATTAACTCGTCACTCATATTACCACTGGCGTCTCTATTCCACCATTTTGCAATCACTTGCTTGGTAATTGGCTTAACTTGTTTTTGAATGGCTAATGATTTTTGCTCTTCGTAAACCTTCAGGGCTTTTCTGTAATCCTTCAAAAGCGCTACCAATTCCAATGCATTATCAGAAGTTGGCATTTGAGGAGGCTCGGGTAGCGTAACAGATATCGTATTGTTAGCCACACCATTGTTGTCGAATCTTTTTTCTAGATCCAATTTCTTGAATTCATCAACTACAACTCTAGCTTCAGAAGATTTAGGTTGTATAAA
>JAIXWS010000018.1 GCA_027491165.1 Sphingobacteriales bacterium
AAGTACATTTTGCTGCCGGGCTTAATGCTAAAGGCACTGTAAAAATCAGGCACATTCGGGAATGGGCCATTGACACGATACTTGGCAGGAGAATGCACATCAGTGAGTAATTGTGATGCCAATTGCTCTTGACGGGTTTGATACAACCAGCCTAATGCATAACCCAGGAAATAACGCTGAAGCGGTGTGTATCCGGCAATAGACTTGTTTTCTTTATAGGCTTTTGTTTGTTTGAAGGCATCTAGACCAATTAATAAGCCACCAAGGTCGGCCAAGTTTTCGCCCAAAGTGGCTTTACCATTGATGCGCATAGTGTCGATAACGACCATAGCACTAAATTGTTTTTCCAACACTTCTGCACGTTTATTAAATTGTGCTTCATCTTCCTTGCTCCACCAATTTTTGAGGTTCCCTTTTTCGTCAAATTGGCGACCTTGATCGTCAAATCCATGCGTGATTTCGTGACCAATAGTAGAAGCGCCACCATAGCCATAAACCAATGCATCATCCAATTCTTCGTCGCGGAAACCTGGTACGGTAAAAATACCTGCAGGCAATACAATTTCATTGTTCGATGGGTTGTAATAAGCATTATAGGTTTGTGGCGTCATGCTCCATTCTGTTCTGTCTACAGGTTTGCCCAATTTGTTGATGGAATAAGTATTCCACCAGCTATTCGATTTCATCATATTGCCAGCAAAAGAACTCTTGTCGATTTTAAGGCTCGAAAAATCTTTCCATTTATCGGGATAGCCCACTTTTTTGGTGATGCCAGCCAATTTTACCAGGGCTTTTTGCTTGGTGCTATCGCTCATCCAGCTTAGCTTTTGAATGCGCACTTTGTAGGCTGCGCGCACAGCTTCGGTCATGTCTTCATAGCGCTTTTTAGCTGTTTCGTTGAAGTATTCTTTTACAAAAAGCTGCCCTAGAATTTCGCCAATGGCACCTTCTTCGGCATCCAACACACGCTTCCAACGTGGGCGCATTTCTTTTGCTCCGCGAATAGTCTTGCTGTAGAAATCAAACTTGGCCTGTACAAAATTTTGGCTCAGGTAGGGCGCATAATCATTGATGAGATGATAGGCCATGTAGGCTTTAAGATTGTCGATGGGCTCTTTATTGATGAGCGTATTCAATGCTGTGTAAAATTCGGGTTGGCCTACAATAACGGTATCTATTTTAGGCAAACCAATACCTGTAAAAACGGTTTGCCAATCGATATTAGGCGCAGTGCTTTTGAGCAAGGCCATGTCCATTTTGTTGTAATTTTTATAGGGGTCGCGTAAGTCTTCTATTTTGCGTGAAGCCTTTGCCAGTTTGGTTTCTATAGCTATTACTGCGGCAGCTTTTTTTGCAGCGCTGGCTTCATCTTCCCCTTTTAATCTGAAGATATTCTGTACAAACGCAGGGTAGGCCTCACGGATTTTCACCGTACGCGCATCAGTGTTGAAATAGTAATCTCTATTGGGTAATCCGAGCCCACCTTGATACAATTGGTAGCTCATTACTTCGCTGTTTTTTTCATCTTGTCCTACTCCTTCACTAAAAAACACACCTACACCAAATGTATGTAAATAGGCCGCGACATTCATCACGTCGGCAGGTGTTTTTGCTGCCTCTATTTTGGCCAAAACTTCAGCCAAGGGCTTGATGCCGTCCTGCTCTAATTTTGCGCTATCCATGGCAGTGGTCCAAAAATCAGATAATTGTTGCTGTGTAGTGTTTTTTTCCTTTGCGGCAACGGCATCTTTATTAATAGTCAATTTTCTTTCGTACAATTCTTCATTGACTAAGTTGGCAATACCCCAGCTGCTTTCGGCATCTGGAATTTTATTTCCTTTAATCCATTTGCCACAAGCAAATTCAAAAAAATCATCTTCGGCCTTGATGCTCGAGTCGATGTTGGCAGCCAAAATATCGGGCTTGGATTGCTTTTCATTTGTACCAGCTTCGCCACATGCTATAGTTGTGGCTAAGAGTGCAATCGGTACTAGATTTTTAAAACGCAGTAATTGCATAGGATGAGAATAATTTATTTTTGGTAAAAATAGGCTTTGCCATGAAATATTCGTGCAGCGGCATAAGATGTATAATAGCCTTATTTTCTGTAGTGGGTTCTGATTAAATCAGGAAGGATGTTATTAAAAGACATTTTCTGGGATTACTTTTGCCCCAAGTAATTAAGTGAATGAAAGAAATCCTCAATAGCCCTTATAAAAAATTCTTCCTAATTGGCTTGCTTTGTCATGTAGTGGCCAGTTGGTTTTCAATAGGCTATCATCAGATTGACGAGCATTTTATGATTTTGGAATTCTCCAATTTCAAGTTTGGCACAGTGCCACAGCGTGTTTTTCCTTGGGAATTTGTGGCTAAAATTCGTCCAACTCTTCAGCCTACATTTGCTCATTTTGCTTTTCAATTCTTCAAAACAATAGGAATTGACAACCCTTTCTTTCAGGTATTCCTGCTTCGTTTGTTTACGGCTATCATAGCTTGGTATGTTGCTTGTAAAGTTGCACTTCGATTTTCATCTGCTTTTACAAATCCTAAGGTCGTTTTTTGGGCCACAGCCGCTCTAGCCTGTTTTTGGTTTATGCCTTACCTGCAAGTTCGATTTAGCTCTGAAAACTATGCGGCCATTAGTTTTGCTGCCGCCCTACTGGCCGTTCCTTCTATTGCTAGCCTACAAAATATCCAGGGCAAAATTGGGCAATGGTTGCTGATGGGTTTCTTGCTTTCTTGCTCTTTTTATTTCAGGTTTCAAATGGCATTTTCCATCCTGGGCCTCTTGTTTTGGTTGTTGCTGTATGCTCGACCTGTGCTAAAAGCCTATTTATTTATTTTTATTGGAGCAATGGCTTCTGTTGCCTTAAATCTTTGGGTAGATCATTGGTTTTATGGCGAATGGATTTGGAGCCCTATTCGCTATTATGAAGCGAATATTATTAAAGATGCAGCCTCTACTTATGGCACTACTCCTTGGTATGATTATTTGGTGCTTTTTGGTACACAAGGGATTCCGCCGATTAGTATTGTATTGATGTTGTTGTTTTTTGTGGCACTTATCAAGCGACCCAAGCAACTCATGGTCTTTGTGTTCTTGCCTTTTCTAATAGGGCATATGGCCGTGGCTCATAAAGAGTTTCGTTTTCTCTATCCGATGTTGCTGCCTTTTTTGTTGATTTGTTTTTCTGGACTAGATGAGATTTGGCAAAGTATTCAATCAAGAAAATGGTTGAAACCCTCGCTAAAAATATTGGTTTGGTTCAACATATTGCTGATGGCTTATCGTTGTGTTTGGCCAGCAAAGCCCAGTCATTTTTACTACAAATTTTTATATAATTATGCTGACGGAAAGCCCCTTCAGCTGTACACCTTGGGCCGCGGTATTTATGATGAAGGCTTTAATGAAATTTATTTGTATCGTCCTAAGTATTTTAGCGAAGACACGATGAAGGAAATCGAATTTGCTCCTTTCATTGAAAGTCAAAGCCAAGATTCACTTTTAGTATTGAGTTATCAGGCGCAATTACCATTTAAAGATTCTCGTTACGATGCAGAGCGGGTATATGTTTATTTGCCCGATTGGATTATGAATATTCAGCTGAATGATTGGCAGAGCAGAAGTGATATTTGGACGGTTTGGTTATTGCGTAAGAAGAAATAATCTACTGCAATTTTTGAAATAAATGCTTTGCTATGCTATACAAGCATAGTATTGGGATGCATAACAGCAATAAGGGATTCAGCTTGCCCAATTTACTAAAGAGATACAGCTCACCCTTGCGCATGGCCCATTTGTTGGCGGATAAGCCACCCTTACTTTGTTGTGGTCTTGACAAAAAGCTTAGAGCTGATTGTAAAAAGACAATAGGTTTGGCGTAAGCGCAGCGCAATGCCAAATCATAGTCTTCGCAATAACGCATATGCTCATCAAATCTTTGGCTTATTGTTCTTTTTACAATTATGCAAGAACCCTGGATCTGGTTGCGCAACAAAAGCTGTGAAAAGCTAATTTCTTTAGCCGCGCTTGAGTGTATTTCTTTTTCGACATCAAGGCTTTTATTGCTAAATGAATGGCTTATTAAATCAAGCGATTCATTTTCTTGTATGCATGCATTGATGCAAAATAATTTTTCTGGATGCCAGCTATCGTCACTATCTAGAAAAGCTACATAGTCGCCTGAAGCTAGATCCCATCCTGCATTTCGAGCAGTGCTCACCCCTTTGTTTTCTGTAAAAGAAATGAGCTTTACTATGGGCGAAAAGCCTGTGATTATTTGAGCGGTATTATCTGTCGAAGCATCATCCACAACAATGATTTCGTGGGGGAGTAATGTCTGTGATAGACAAGATTGCAAGGCGGCCCGAATGCTGCCGCTTGCGTTGTATGCTGCTATCACTACGCTAAACTTCATGGTTGTTCTGTCCAAAGTTGTTGGTAAATGTTGATCAATGTTTTTTCTTCTTCTTGCCAGCAATATACTTCGCGCGCTTGCAGACAATTTGTAGCCATGCGCTGATAATAAGCTTCGTCATGCAGCAAGTTATTCAGCGCGGTTGCAATGTTTTCTACTGTTGGTTCAGCGATCAAGGATGCGATTTCGAAGCGTGCATTAGCCTTCTCATATTCGGGGTATTGATTACAGAGTTGTGGTACACCTGCATGCATATAATCAAAGAATCGATTGGCCATGCTTAGTCGATTACTCAAGCTGCTGTCTTCAAATAAAGTAATGCCTATATGTGCTGATAAGGTATATTGGCGCAAATTTTCTGGTGCAACATAGCCTTTAAAAATCACTTTTTCCTCAAGTTGATGTTGTGCTACTAATGCCTTTGCCTCGGTATAGAAATTACCTTCACCACAGATGATTAATGGAGCATCAACGTATTGCATGGCAGGTATTAATTGCTCAAATCTACGGCCTACATTCACCCATCCTTGGTACAATATAAACCGTTCTTTAGTCTCTTTTTTTTCTAATGCTTTTAGTATGGTTGCATTTCTTACAATGCCATATTGCAGGCCATATCTTCTTTTAAACTCTTCGGCATAACATTCACCAATAGTGTATCCAATTGGAAAATGTGGAACAGTATGCCTTTCTATCCACAGCCACAGGCGATGTACTTTTGGTCGGCTGATGACTTCTTTTAATTCTGTAAATAATTCGTGCGCATCATAGACCCGCTTTGTTCTGCGCAGGCGGGAGGCATAATAGACCGGCAAAATGGTATCTAAGTCAATAGCGCAAAGCACATCTGCCTTGCGAAAGAGCAATACAAAAAACAACTTTATCCAGTAATCGAGATAGAGCAATTTGCCTTGCTCGACAATGATAGGAATGCGAATCTGCTTAAAGGGTCTTTCGGTCAAAGGTTTACTTGTCTTGCGTTTGAAGCCAATCAGCGTCACGTCATAGCCTGCATGGTGCAAGGAGCTGCAGATGCGCAGCATACGTTGATCGTAGTTGAGATCATTGGTCACCGAAAAGACAAGTCGCTTCGCCTTATTCATGATTATAATGGGTTGAAAAGTAAATTTTTCTTTTGTTTACTTCACAATAGGGTGGCTCAAAGCCTGGCATGGTAGTAGCTCTGATATGTAGTTTGATTTTTTCTTCATCCCAAGATAAATCTATGCGCTTAAGATCGACAATCTCATGCCGATAATGAAGCGAACTGCCTTTTGAAGCAATTAAATCAGCTTGCGGAACGCAACGGAAATTGCCCGAAACGATATGTCCTAAGGTTTGGCAGAATAATTTTAAAGAGGCCTCGTAGGTAAGTTCGTATAGCTGAAATGCCCAGCAATTGCGCGGTATAGCAAATCGTTTTTGAAAAATAATATCACCATGGTCGATTTTTGCATCCATTTGGTGGATGGTAGTGCCAAACTCCTCCTTGCCATCAATAAGGGCAAAAGAAAACTGATTGCTACCACGGTATTCGGGTAGTGGCGCCATGTGCAGATTTACAGCTATTTGTTTTGCTTGGGCAATATGTTCGGCTTTAAGAATGCTATGGTATTGTACCGAGTAAATAATATCGCATTCGGGTATTTCATCTAAAGAAGACAGAATGGGTATATGGTGTTCGGCGGCTAATGCCGATAGGTCTGCCCCGCTGCCAAATTCTTTTCGCTGTTGCGTGAGCAAAGCAAGGATTTCAATATTCAATTTTTCCGCTGAGGCAATTAAAAATTGAAAACACTGGTATCCAATAGGCTTAGATCCTAAAAAAACAATCCGTTTTTTATTCATAAAGCGTAAAAGTAAGATGCAAAATTCAAAATTAATCCTGTCTTTTCTTTTAAAATTGAATAACACAAATTAAAGCCACAACATTTTGTTGTGGCTTTAATCAAAGATCTTAGATGTGTAGGACTTATGTGCAGTGGCTATTGGGATTTCAAGTTTATCCTTCTGCAATATCTATTTTTTAGGTAGCATGGTTTTTTTGCCATTCTGCATAAGACTGACTAAGTGTGTTCAGAAATACAGCTTCGTCTTGGGCGCCAGAGATGGCATATTTGCGGTCGAATACAAAAAAGGGAACGCCGCTGACACCAATCTGCTCTGCTTCAGTAATGTCATTCTTTACCGCTTCGGTCATTTCTTCGGTAGTCAAAAAACGCAATACATCTTCTTTGTCAAGGCCCATTTTCTGCCCCATATCTGCCAATGCTTCATTATCGCTGATGTCTTTTCCTTCTACAAAGTGTGCGATGAATAAGGCTTCTTCTGCAGCGTCCTGCAACTTGTATTGATGAGCATAATGAGCAAAACGATGCGCTTTGAATGTATTGGCCACAAGCGCCTTTTCAAAATGATATTCCAGACCAACATCTGCAGCCATCTGCGTTACATTGTCCAAAATATCTTTGGCTTGTTGATCTCCCCAGCCCTTTTTTTGTTGCAGATGTTTGCGGTAATCTTTTTCTGTGCTATCCGAAATCGTTGGATCAAGTTGATAGCTTCTCCAAACCAATTGTATTTTATCCTTATCTACAAATTGCGCTAAGGCCTGTTCGAATTTTCTTTTACCAATATAGCAAAAGGGACACATCACATCGCTCCATACCTCTACCTTCATCGCTGTATCTTTAGTGCTCATGCTGTTCATTAATTAGATTATGGTAAAGAGTTGCTCCTCACTTTGTCTTACTTTTTTTGCATGGACTAAATAATCTGTTGTTGCATCACGATGACCAAGCATCATAAGGCATACGCTGGTTAAACCCATTTCTTCTAGGCCCAAAACTTTATCCATTGCTGCAGGGTTAAAGCCTTCCATGGGTGTGGCATCTACCTGCTCCTGAGCAGCGGCAACTAGCCCAATGCCTAGCGCAATATAGGCTTGGCGTGCAGCCCACTGATAATTGACTTCTGCAGGTCTTGCAGTCATCCCAGTCATTGCTGATTTGAAGCCTTCAAGGCTTTCGGCTGCTACATTGCGGGTAGTAAGTATTCTATTGATGTATTCTTCTACGTGAGCTAGGGTAAAATTTTTCCAGGCAGCAAATACAACAAGATGCGAACCCTCTGTAATTTGAGCTTGTTTACAAGCTTCTTGGCTAATGGCAGTCAGCATTTCTTTGCTGCTGATGACAAAGCAGTGAAAAGGTTGTACGCCCATAGAAGTGGGTGCTAAACGAATGGCTTCAAGAATGGTGTTCACTTTTTCAGCAGCGACAATTGTGCCATTCATTCTCTTGGTGGCATAGCGCCAATGTAAGGTTTCTATTAAGTTCATTGTTGTGTTTATTTATACATGCAAACCTACGCAGGACTTGTTTCTTTTGGATGCTGCTATACTTTTTTAAACCAACAATCATTTTGATAAAACTATTGCCAATACCAATACTGTTTATTCAAATAGTTCGGCGATGCTTGTTGGGCGTAGCTTTTCGAGCCATTGAAAACGACTGAGGCGCATCTGACTAATGGTGATTTTGTCAAGTGGCGAAAGGGTTTGTTTTATTTCCTGCTCCATCAATATTTTGTCAATCTCACCCTGGGCAAAAAATATTTTCATGCGCTCACTTTTGGCTTCGCTTGCACCGATGTAGGCGCCTGTTTCGTCTGTTGGATAATAAATACATTCGGCGTCGGGCTTAACTGTTGCGTGGTCCAGTTCCTCATTCACCATATAGGCAATCAAGGTTCTGCCTTGCACCTGATTGTATAAATTTGCTTTTTCGGGTCCTGTGCGCGAGACAATGAGTGCATCATTGGGGACTACTATTTTATCAACTTTGCCATCCTTAATAAAGGCGATAATGGTATCACCTGTTATTTGGCTACGGCGGCTCCACATTGCCGGGCTTTTCATCATCAACATCAAAGAGTCTTTCCCTGTAAAACAAATGCTATCGCATTTACCTTGCATGGAATCAGAGAATATGCGCACATGATGAAAGCCTGAATAAAACTTAGGGCTAGTGGTATCTGCACTGCTGATGATATTGGTCTGAAAGGTGTTGGCTTGGTCTACTGGCCTTGATGTTGACTTTTGTTTATTGCGTTTTGATTTTGTTGTTGTTTTTGTTTTGCTAAGCGTATCTGTTTTGCTGGCAAAATGTGCAGAGAAAAAAGTGTCGGCTCGCACAAAAAGACTATCCTCTTTGTCTACTCTTTTTAATACAGGCTTTTCAATGGCTAGTAGTGTTTTTTGCCGATCATTGTAAAAAGCCTTGCCACAATATAGGGTGCTTTTTTGCGCCGTATCCAAAATGATGACATTGCCTATAGCTTTACCTAAGCCCGTTACTTTGTTGTAGTCGAGCGTGTCTCCTTCAATGTATTGCTCTTTGTTGCGTAAAGAGGAGCGAAGAGAGAAATGAGCAATCTGATATTTGGAGTCATAAAGCCCCCTTGATGTGCGCAACACCGAGCTTTCATTGGTCACTACTGTACTGTCAAAAAAGCGCATCATCCTGCTGCCGGTGTTATAGCCCAAGTCTTTACTTTCGATATTATAGGCCGTATCGGTAACGAATACTTGGTCGGTAAAACGCGCTTCTTTCGATTGGGTATTGTAGGTGCCTAGGGTGCTGGATACTGTGGTGCTGCTCGATTGTAGCGTGCCATTTTGATAAAAATTGCCAATTTTAGTATTCAGGTTGTAGTCTAGCTCTTCTGTCCAAAGGTTATCGGTCCCACTGTTTAAGGATACATTGCCCCGCAAATAAGCTTTTTTAATATTGCCCGTATAGCTTAGATAATCACTGAGTATTGTTGTGCCATTTGCTTGTACAATTTTTACATTGCCAAAAGCTTCTAGATTGTTTTTTTGTTGGTTGAGAATGGCCGTATCGCAAAAGAGCAAATCGGTTCCGTGTTGAAATGCTACATCCCCTGTGAACTTAAAAAAAGAGGAGGAGTCGCTTTTAATACCCTCCATAAATTTGTTTTTCAGGATAACAATGGGGATTTTCCCACTACTGTCTTTGGCTACTTGCGACCATGCATTTTGCCCACTGCTTAATAATACAATTAAGAAGCAAAAAAAAAGAAAACGGTTTTTTGACAAAAAAGGAGCGTACTGCAAAGTGTTGCTTTCTGTTTTATGGTTGGTCTTTAGGTGCTTTGCCAAACACGCGAATGTTGATGTAGCGTGAGGGGTGTTTTTTCAAATCATCCATCAATCGGTCAAGTGAAGACATACTACTGCTCAAGTTATGGTACAGCTGTTTGTCGTTAGCCAACATGCCCAAACTGCCTTCTCCGCGATTGATTTTTGCTAAGAGTGCTTGTGTTTGATCGAGTGTGCTTTGTAGATTTTGGATTGTTTTATCCAATTCTGCCTTACTCAATTTGTCGGTGGTTGTTTTAAGATTGGCCATCACTGCATCAATGTTTTTGCTGTTATTAGCTACATTGGCCGTTATGGTATTAGCATTGCGGATAATACCGGCAAGCTGTGCGCTTTCATTATTGAGGCTTGAGGATAAGGAGGCAAAATTCTTCATGGTCGTTTCCAAGGATGCCACACTACTTTCAATATTTTTTGTGGTAGCTGGATTCAATATTCCTTGAATGGCCGCCATAATAGAGTCTAAGCGATACATTACTTGGTTGGCACTGGCCAAAACAGGGTCCACTTGGGAGCTTACTTTGTCCAATGCACCTAGTTCCGTTTTGGTTTCTATGGTAGCGTCATCGGCAAGCATTTCTGTTCCTTGCCCAAGGTCGAGTCGTAGCGCCTTGCCACTCATCAAGTCGGGGGCAAAAAGCACAGCAGTAGTGCCCTTGGGTAGTTTTATTTTTTTGTCTATTGCAATGACCACTTTCACTTTGTCATTACCTTGCAGCATCACATCACTTACGGTGCCCACAACCATACCTTTTACTTGTACTGTTGCCGAAGGGATAAGTCCTTGCACATTATCGAAGTAGCAATTATAGCTTTTGTCGGAAGAAAATAAATTAAAACCTTTTAAAAAATAAGACCCTAGAATTATGACTACTATTGAAATAGCGACCATTAATCCAGTTTTAGCTTCTTTTGAAATTGCCATAAGGGAAGTGTGTATGTAAACAAAAATTAATTACTCAATGCCGAAAACAACTTTAGCAAAAGTAGCAAAAAGCTCGGCAACAAAAACGTTAATGAATCGCGTAAAATAACAAAAGGTCTTGGTTGGTACTTGAAGTAAAGCGCATTAATCTTCCATAAAAAATAATTCTGAAGCAATATGGTCAGCAAACAGGCGTCCTTCTTTAGTCAATTTCAGGCTTTGCTGCTCTGTACTCATCCAGTTTTTTTCTATAAAGATCTGACTCTCTTTTTTAAGGATGGCCACTTCTTGTGCGCCCCAATCTTGTTCTATTTTATTCAAGTCGCAACCCCAAATGGTCCGCAATGAGGTCATTAAATATTCATTGAGCTTTTGCTGTTTTGTCAAAACTTCGATGCTACAATCTAACTGCAGATGCTTGTAGATGCTTTTTAAATAAGTACTGTTGTTGGCAATATTGCAACGTCTTTCGCGGCCATTAAAACTATGCGCAGAAGGGCCAATGCCTAAATAGGGGATGCCTTTCCAATAATTCGTGTTGTGCAGGGCATACTGCTTTTCGCTGGCAAAATTGGAGATTTCATATTGCTCAAATCCAAAAGCTGGGGCGTATTCCATCAATAGTTCCAACTGCTGTGCCGATTGCTCTGTGTCAATTGGGCTTTGCTTTTTCTGCAGAATATTATGGTGTAAAGCAGTGCCTTCTTCGACTGTGAGGGCATAAGCCGAAAAGTGTGGAATGTGCAATTCCTGCATTTTGTTGAGGTTTTCGAGCCAAGCCAAATTGCTGAGCCCAGGCGTGCCGTAAATCAAGTCTATGGTTAGCTTTTCGAAACCTGCATCTTGAGCTGCTTTGATGGCATAATCGGCCTCTTGTGCATTATGTGCGCGGTTCATGTAGGCGAGGTCGGTATCGAAAAAAGACTGCACACCAATGCTCAAACGATTGATGGGTAGATTTTTTAGCGATCGAATATAAGCGGTGCTTAAATCGTCGGGATTGGCTTCAAGGGTGCATTCCTTTAGGTCGGAGATATCAAAATGTTTTTCGATAACCGCAAATATTTGGGCCAATTCATCTGCATTCAATAAAGAGGGTGT
>JAIXWS010000061.1 GCA_027491165.1 Sphingobacteriales bacterium
AGCACAGACACTTTATTGTCGATAACTTCGGCAAAACCACCAGTAATCTCGTATAAGTCTGTGTTGTTCTTGTCTTTCAAAATTTTCATTTTACCTGCTGCCAATGAAGCAATCATAGGAGCATGCTTTTCCAAAATCTCGAATGAACCCTCTATGCCTGGCAACTGAATACCGTAAACATTTCCGCTAAATACCTTGTGCTCAGGAGTGAGAATTTCTAATTGCATAATTTTAATTTGACAATGGTGAAAATTCGACAATTCGACAATCATTTACTAATTGTCGAATTGTCAAATTGACTAATTTTTAGCTTGTTCCATTAATTTTTTACCTTTTGCAATAGCATCATCAATGCTACCTACAAGGTTGAAAGCTGCTTCTGGGTATTCATCAACTTCACCGTCCATAATCATGTTGAAGCCGCGGATAGTTTCTTCGATAGGCACCAAAACACCCTTAAGACCCGTAAATTGTTCGGCCACGTGGAAAGGCTGAGATAAGAAACGTTGTACCTTACGAGCACGGAAAACGACTAATTTATCTTCTTCGCTCAACTCATCCATACCCAAGATAGCGATGATGTCTTGTAATTCTTTGTAGCGTTGCAAAATGCTTTTTACGCGGTTAGCACAATCATAATGCGCATCACCAACGATAGCTGCTGTAAGGATACGAGAAGTAGAATCCAATGGATCTACCGCTGGATAAATACCCAAATCGGCAATTTTACGAGACAATACCGTTGTGGCATCCAAATGCGCAAAAGTTGTTGCTGGGGCCGGATCGGTCAAGTCATCAGCAGGTACATATACCGCTTGTACAGAGGTAATAGAACCGTTTTTAGTAGAAGTAATACGCTCTTGCATCAATCCCATTTCGGTAGCCAATGTTGGTTGGTAACCCACCGCTGAAGGCATACGACCCAAAAGTGCCGATACTTCAGAACCTGCTTGGGTAAAACGGAAGATATTGTCTACGAAGAAAAGGATATCACGACCTTTGCCTGTACCATCTCCATCGCGGAAATATTCGGCCATCGTTAATCCGCTCAAAGCCACACGAGCACGAGCCCCTGGAGGTTCGTTCATTTGACCGAAAACGAAAGTTGCTTTTGACTCTTCTAACTGCTTTAGGTCTACCGAACTCAAATCCCATCCACCTTCTTCCATAGAATGGATGAATTTGTCGCCATATTTTACAATACCTGCTTCAATCATCTCACGCATCAAGTCGTTACCCTCACGCGTACGCTCACCCACACCAGCAAATACCGAAAGACCACCATGGCCTTTAGCAATATTGTTAATCAACTCTTGAATCAATACCGTTTTACCAACACCCGCACCACCAAACAAACCGATTTTACCACCTTTTGCATAAGGCTCAATCAAATCGATTACTTTGATACCTGTAAACAACACCTCTGTTGCTGTACTCAACTCTTCAAATTTAGGCGGTTTGGCATGGATAGCACGACCACCAACTTTGCTGATTTGAGGCAAACCATCAATTGCATCACCGGTTACGTTAAACAAACGGCCTTTAATAGACTCGCCAATAGGCATGGTAATCGGTAATCCTGTATCAACTACAGTCATACCGCGCATCAAACCTTCTGTTGCATCCATTGCTACAGTACGTACGCTATCCTCACCAAGGTGCTGCTGTACTTCAAGTACTACTACATCACCGTTGTCACGCTTCAATTCAAGCGCGCTATAAATTTCAGGAAGTGCATTGTTTTCAAACATTACGTCCACTACGGGCCCGATGATTTGTTTGATTTTACCAGTGTTAGCCATCTATGATAATATTAAAAAGAATTGTTGTTGGAAAATTTTGCGCAAAAGTAAGGCTATATTACTAAAGTGCAAAAAGCAATCCGAAAAAAAATAGCCTTTCGGCTATTTTAACCTGAAAACAGTTGCCTTATCGTCTCTATACAGCGTTTCAAAACGTTGATAAAATTGAGGATTTGCTTTTTCTGTGGCCGCCACCCGATTACTTTCGCTTACTGCAATTTTCAGGTTTTTACCCTTCATCATGGTTATGATGCTATCTGCACCGGCATCGGTCCAACGATCATGATAAAAAATATAGCCTTTTCGATCAAAAAACAATAAACCTTGGTTAGGAGGCATCTCATTTAAAACTAATATCTGTTCTGTTACTGGTATTTTTAAGCTGTCCATTATTTTTTTACCCTCCTTCATCCACAAAGTTCGCGTCCATTCAATATTCCTTGGCTCGTATATATTAAGTCTTTTATAAGTGCTATAATTGGCAAAACAATACAGTAGTAATAAGGTGGCGATTAAAGAACTTTTGACCATGCGATGGCGAGCATTGTCCGCTAGCTGACGATGCAGGATTATAGTTGCCGTGGCCAATAAAAAGGCCAAAAGCGGAAAAAACATACACAAAATGTAATAATCATGCACATGTAATTGGTTGCCCATTATGCCAAATACTGGAATCAATAAAACAAAAAACAGCATGCCTAATAAAGCATTGCATTTATAAGCTGCTTCCTTGCGCAAAACAGACATACTAGCCGAAAAGACCATTATAAAAAACAAATAGGCCGGTAAGGTGAAATAATCAGCCATCCATATATGCTTAAAGCTGTAGGAGATATACATTGATAAGTCATCCCAACCTTTAAAGGGCATGGGCTTGGTGGGAAATAAAGTAGCGTGGTAATGGGTATTGAGGTAATCATTGTGCAGGTAAAAACCCAAAAGCAGCGCGCCCGAAAGAGCCGAAAACAAAAATAAAATCAGCCAATCTTTTGTTGCTTTGCTTTGCCTAAACTGTATATGATGCAACAAGAAAAAGAGCAAAGTGCCTGCCAAATAAATAATAGAGGAGGTTTTGATTAACGTAGCCAGTGTCAATAGCAAAATAGTAAAGATCATATTTCGGCGACTAGGCTTATCTATAAAGGCAAACAAGCTATAAAAACCGATAAAGACAATCGAGACCGAGGCGGGATCGGGCAAAAAACCACCGGCATAATCCACAAACATAGGGGAGGATATAAAAAACACAGGCGGTATGAGCGAGAAAAGAAAAGATTTTGTTCTGTCAAAAACGAGGCTAAACAAACTCAATAAGCCCCCAAAAAAGAGGAGTATATTGATGGCTCTAAAACTCATCATAATCGAATCTCTACCCAAGAGCTTGCCCAGCAGGGCTGCCAAATAACTTTGAATCGGGAATTCATGCCCCACTACACCATTGATAGACTCTTGGTTAAAGGTGCTTGGTCTAAAAAAGTTCATCCCATCATCATAAAAACCGTAAGCCAGCGACAGACGCTCCCCATTAGACCATTCGTGGATGCCATAGGGAAGCTGAAAAAATTGGTATTGATAAAAATCGATAGAGAACAATAAAAATAAAAGGCAAAAAAATAGTTGCGCCTTAAGCTTCGATAAAACCATGTATCTAGGATAAATGCTTGATAACAATAATGTTTGACAAAAATAAAGAGCAAACATACAGCTAAAAACTTTTTTATGGGCGTGCCCCCGAAAGGCTCTGCAAAGTGCCGCACTCGGGGTCGGGCTGCTACAGGCTGCGCTGCGGCACTTCGTGCTAGCTGCTAGGGCAGCCACCTTGCACATCCCTGCCCGAAAAAATAATTTGCGGGCCTCACGCATTCATGCTAACCTCATTGCGCG
>JAIXWS010000029.1 GCA_027491165.1 Sphingobacteriales bacterium
GTATTGAATACCTTGTATTCGTAGGCCGAGTCGCTGACCACACTCAGGTCGGTGTAAAAAGTATCAACCGTTGTCCCTAGTGTTGTCCAAAAGCTAGCAAACTTGGTTTTACGTTGGATATTATATTGGGTAGTACCTGGAATTTTTTTCCAATTGAGTGTAATTTTAGGTGGTGCCGTCTGTACAATCGCTTCTAGTTGTACCCCATAATCTGCGGCCTTTTGAGCCTTTGCAGAAAAGGAAGAGTAAAGCAAAATGGTCAGCGCGACTAAGTAGTTTTTAAAGGTCATTTAGAGCTATTTTAATTGATTTATTGTATTAAATTATTTATTGCCTTCTGGAGCCTTCCCGTCTTGCAATTCTAATACAGGAATTAAATTGTTGACAAATTTCCATTTGCCATTACTCCAGCGTAATCCATTGTATTGGCCTGTGGGTACAAAAGTATATTTACGGTTAGGGTCGTTGATTTGGGAGGCAATATCATCGAATAAAATGGCTTTTAGCTCCTCATCCCAATTCATCCCAATACTCACCCCTTTTTTATATTCTAAAATAAAACGATTGACTCCTTGGCTGGGGTTTTTTTCGGAGCCAATTGCAAAAATGGGTGCACCAAATGTGGGGCCTTTGTCTGTAAAAATGAGTGGGTCAATAAATTTTTTGGTGCTGATGGGGTTGCCATCATTAATGCCCAAAAGGCAGTAAACGGGCTCATCATCTACCTTTTTGGTGATGATGTTGTAGATTAAACCCCCTATCCATTCTCTAGGTCCAAAAACCTTGTCTTCGTCTGTTTTGCTGAGTAGATCTGAATTGTCATACAAGGGGGTAAGTTTCAACTCCTCACTATTCATTTGAATGGCCGCATAATAGCGCAAACGGACATCTGTATAAGCAATCGGCCAATTGAAAATCCTAAAACTTTTATCATCGGGAGCGATGATGTTCACTGTTTTGCGCAAACTGTCGAATGGATAATTAAAGGAGCCCGGTATTTTGAGGGTACGGATGAGTTGTTTCACGAAGGCCTCACAATATTCTGTACGGAAATCAGGGATAGGGGTAAAAAACATAGAGTCTGCCGAACGTATGAGTGAATCTTCCATTTTGAGCAGCATAGCCCTATTATCCATTTTGTCAGATTGGGCATTGGCAAGGACTGGTGCTGCAAAAACACACATTAAAAACGGAAAAATAAATTTTTTAAAGCTTTTCTTTTGCATTCTATCAAATCAATTTTACCAAATATAGCAAGAAATACCAAAAGCCAAAAGTGACCTTGTTTATAAACATTTTATACACCATTAGATATAAATATGCCTGTGGCTATTTTTTCAGAAATAAAAACAAATTACTTTCGTTGCTCAATTCGATTAAATTACCCTGTTTAAAGGGTGTTTTACTGATTTTCTAAAACCAAAATTGAATGCCCATTCTGCAACAAATTTTTTTCCTGCTGGTATTAGGTGCCGCCTCTTTTCTTTTTTACAAAAAGATAAAAAGCATCCGCCGAAATATTTTTTTAGGCCGACCAAAAACTTTCGCTGGCGATTCTGCTCAACGCTGGAAGAACGTATTGCTGTTGGCTCTTGGACAGAAAAAAATGTTTAAAAAATGGACGCCTGCAGTGTTACACTTTTTTGTGTATGCCGGTTTTATCATTATCAATGTTGAAATGCTGGAGATTATACTCGATGGCATTTTGGGAACGCATCGCTTGTTTGCGCCTGCGTTGGGTGGCTTGTATCCAATCCTTATTGGTTGTTTCGAAGTGCTGGCAGCAACGGTTTTAATAGCCTGTGTGTTCTTTTTGATTCGCCGCAATGTGATGAAGCTCAAAAGGCTCAATCAAGTTGAATTAGAGGGCTTCCCCAAAAGTGATGCCAATCTTATTTTGATAATTGAAATCGTCTTGATGTCTTTATTGCTTATCCTTAATGCTACGGATTTGCAATTGCAAGCGATGGGTTCTGAACACTATACCCAAACAGGGTCTTATTGGATATCTGGTTTGATAGCGCCATTTTTTAATGGCATGAGCGAAGCTGCTTTGATAGGCCTAGAGCGCAGTGCCTGGTGGTTGCACATCATTGGCGTTTTAGCGTTTTTAAATTATCTCCCTTATTCTAAACACCTGCATATTGTATTGGCTTTCCCCAATGCCTATTATGCCACGCTGGAGCCTGTTGGCGAAATCAACAATATGCCTTCGGTGCAAAATGAAGTATTGTACATGATGGAGCCCGACAAAGCCCCAACAGATATAGATCCCAATGCTGCTCCGCAACGTTTTGGTGCCAAAGATGTGATGGACTTGAGCTGGAAAAATTTGATGGACGCCTATTCTTGTACCGAGTGTGGACGCTGTACAGAAGCATGCCCCGCGAATATTACAGGCAAAAAATTGTCGCCCCGAAAAATAATGATGGACACCCGCGACCGCCTTGAGGAAGTGGGTAAAAATATAGATGCCAATGGCAGTTTTGTGGATGATGGCAAATCCTTGGTGCACGATTATATCACTAGTGAAGAATTGCGTGCCTGCACTACTTGTAATGCTTGTGTAGAAGCTTGCCCCGTAAGCATTAGTCCCTTAGATATTATTGTAGAAGCACGCCGTTACCTGGTGATGGAAGAAAGCAATAGCCCGCAAGAATGGAACATGATGTTTAGCAATATCGAAAACAATATGGCGCCCTGGAAAATGAGCCCAGATGAAAGAGATAAGTGGGTGGAGGAAATGGTTTAGGTTAATGTTGAATGGTTAATGCTTAGTGTTGAATGTTGAATGATTTTACAATGCAGTCTTTGAATTATGCACTTGTGGTGCGCAGAAAAATGTTGGCGATTGTGGATTCCTTGAGTGTGGATCAACTTAATCAAATACCCGCTGGCTGTAACAATAATATTGCCTGGCATTTGGGCCATTTGGTAGTGAGTTCTCCATTGTTGTGTTATGTGCGAACAGCTGTAGATGCTGAGCGGATAGTGCCTTTTGCAGACCGATATAGAAACGGAACAAAGCCTGAGACCTGGATTGAGCAAAGTGAAATTGATGCATTGAAAGCTTTATTATGTACCAGCATAGAAGCGATCGAAGAAGATTATAAACAAGGGATTTTTAAGAACACAGAAGCATACAGCACCCATACTTTTGGCTTGATGCTGCATACTATTGAGGATGTTTTAGAATGTTGTGCGCTGCACGATACCCTGCATCTGGGTAATGTGATGATGATAAAAAAGATGCTTGGGGTATAGCATTATTGTATAAAATATTGTAAAGAAAAAATTGACCATGCATATAAAATCAATGGCCGAATATATGGCCGAAGGAACACAGCCAGAAGTATTGTTTTGGGTAGGATGCGCCGGTAGTTTCGATCAGCGCGCACAAAAAATAACCAAAGCATTTGCTACTATTTTGGATAAAGTGGGCGTGAGTTTTGCTATTTTGGGTAAAGAAGAGATGTGCACGGGCGACCCTGCACGCCGCTCGGGAAATGAGTTTTTATTTCAAATGATGGCCTACAATAATATTGCTGTTTTAAACGGCTATGGCATCAAGAAAATAGTTACGGCTTGTCCGCATTGCTTCAATGTATTCAAAAACGAATATCCAGCATTGGGTGGCAACTACGAAATTATTCACCATACCACCTTCATCAACCAATTGATTAATGAAGGTAAAATTGTGATGAAAGAAGGCGGTGCGTTTAAGGGTAAAAAAATTACCTATCACGATAGTTGTTACCTCGGTCGTGCCAACGGCATTTATGAAGCTCCGCGCGAAGTCTTAGAAGCATTGGATGTTGAATTGGTAGAAATGAAGCGTTGCAAAACCAACGGTCTTTGCTGTGGTGCCGGTGGTGCGCAAATGTTTAAAGAAGATGAAGCTGGTGCGACACGTATTAATTTTGAGCGCTCTGAAGAGGCTGTCAATACAGGAGCTTCAGTGATTGCTGCTAACTGTCCCTTCTGCACAACGATGCTCATGGATGGCGTTAAAAATAAAGAACAAGAAGACAATGTTCAGGTATTAGACATCGCTGAAATGGTCGTACAGAGTATGCAATAAACACAAAGGCCTTTAAGAAAAAAGCCCCATCATTTTTTTGATGGGGCTTTTTGATGTATGAATTATTTTGATTGAATTAAGGCGTTAAAGTAATTTTTCCATTCTTCATCTATGAGTAAATGGGATAGGGTGGAGAAATTGCTTTGATCTGTGGTTTTTGGATAAAGGCTTTTGATGGCTGTAAACTTTGCTATATCGCTTTCTAAATTACTGATCATTTTTTCGCCTTGTTCGCTGCTGAAACAATTGCGTTTTGTCGCATCAAGGATTAAGCCTAATTTTTCATTTTCTGTTCTTTTGGCAAGGATACTATTGTATATTTTTGAAAAATGGAGTGCTGTAATTTGTCCTTTACAGTCGCTATTCTCTATACTGGGTTGACTGTTATTCGCTATTACTGCATTAGTCGTTATGCTTTTCTCAGTCGTTTTGTTGGTTTCATTATCAAACACAATGTTTTCAATGAACTTAGGTTTGCTGCTGTCTTGTAGGGCTATTGGCGTGGTGTTTGTTGTATCGTTGGCCGCACTTTTCACGAAGGGTTCTTCGGTTTTGGCGGCTAAGTCCACTTTAGACTTTCCTATTTCTTTGGTCGTTTTGGCAGGGGTTTCTATTGTTGTTTCGAATGGCTTTTCGATGGTCTGATTAGTATGGCTCAAGACGGCTGGTAAATGGTCCTCTGCTATATCATTATTAGGATTCAAATAGAAGTTTTGTTCTACATCATACAAGGCAAAAGCATCCTCTTTTTTTTGGAGCACAAATGCCCTTTTCCCATTTTCGGGTACCAGGATATTAAATTGCAGAGGAGGAAATTCATTTTGCTGAAATAAGATTTCAATATTTAAAGGCCCTGGAGCCAATCGTGAAAGTAGTGCATAATTTTTGCCATAACGGGGCATCATTACACCCTCTACCTTTGTATAGATGGGTGTTTTTTTATCGCCTTGTATGTACACGTAAGAGAATCCCTGACCCAATACAATACTACATGGGCAAAGAATGAGTAGAGCAATGATGAATAAAATGGATCTTGTTTTTTTGTTGTGATTCATGGTGTTTTTTTATTCCATTTCTATCAAAATAGCACCTTTTTCTACGGCAGTTTTTTCTTCTACTTTAATCGATTTAATGGTTGCATTACTAGAAGCTTTTAAGACATTTTCCATTTTCATCGCTTCGAGTATCAACAGTGCATCACCTTTGTTTACTTGTTGTCCGGGCTCAACGAGTATTTTAAGGATCATGCCCGGCATTGGAGCCTTTAGGGGTGCTGCCTTTTGCATCGCACTTAAGTTGATACCCATTTTGTCTAACAAAATGTCAATGTCTTCTTTAATGGATAGGGTATAGCGCTGACCATTAATTTTCAGTACCAGTTCTTTATTGTCTTTGTCTATTTTTTCTATTTGAGCCGTATAGCTTTTATGGTCTATCAAGATGCTCGCTTGACCATTTGCTTGCCACTGAATATCGGCATGAACGATTTGTTCATTAAGATACCATTCATTATTGTGCTTCCGAATATCAAGGGCATTTTGGCCGTTTACGGTTATTTGCATATTTTCTGATTAAAAATTCTTTGCGAAAATAAGCATTTTTTAAGCCGGTAGTATCGAAATATTCCCTTCTTCGTTGAGGTAAAGTAGCTCTTTCTCTATCATTGTTCTGATCAATTGCGTTACGCTTGCACCATCTTGACCGATGAGATATAATAACTCATTTAAGGGCAAGCTGCGATGTGTTTGTACTGCAAGTAATATTTGTTGCTGCAATTGTATTGGATTTGTTTCGTCTGTTTTTTCTGCCAAGCAAACCCAACAATGATCACATTTGGTTTTGGTTTCCTCATCGAAATATTCCAATATGATTTGGTTGAGGCATTTTGTTTTATTATTTAAAAACCCAATCATAGCATCTGTTCTTTGTTGGTGTTGTTCTCGCAAGCGACGAATGCGTTTATGATTCAGTATCAATTGTTGGCTATCTACCCTGTAATGATGAAAGTAAAGCTGTGGACCTTCTTTCGCTTCTTGATAATGGATAATATTCATTTGGTGCAGTTGTCCCAAAGCCATGATGACATCCTCTTTTTTCATCCGTAAATGTCTGGCCAATCCCAGTATATGCACGGTGCTTGGGTAATGATAGATACCGCTATATAAACGAAGTAGTCCAGTAGACACTAAGGACAATATTGGGTATCGCTGATTGATATCATCTAATATCGTTCTGTCTGCCAAAAATTGAACAGTAGCGGGTCTAAATAAAGACTCACTAAGTGTCCACAAGTTTTCTTGTGCCAACAACTTGAGGGCATGGGTTGCCGGTAGTGCCTCTAGTTTGAAATTGATTAGAAATCGATTGAGGTCAAAATCAAAATACTCATTGGGTTCGGTGCCAATAGCAATCTGTAGATAGTCGCAAACGGCTTGATAGATCTTTCTTAAATAGGCTTCTGGAGGATAATACAGTTGCGTGCTGTTTTCTAGCCTTTGAATATCATTGAAATGAAATAAAGTGATGGCTTTGGATGAAGCACCATCTCTGCCTGCTCTGCCTGTTTCTTGATAATAGGCTTCTAAATGTTCTGGCGCATCAAGATGAATTACACTGCGGACATTTGCTTTGTCAATACCCATTCCGAAGGCTGTGGTTGCCACTATAATGGCTAGCTTATTGTTCATCCAATTTTCCTGGGTTTCGTTACGGACATCTTTCGGCATTCCGGCATGATAGGCAGCTGCATTAATGTTGTTTTGTTGCAGTAAGAGCGCTAATTCTTCTGTTTTCCTTCGGCTACGACAATACACAATGCCACATTGAGGTTCTTTAGAAAAATGACGGATGATGTATCGATATTTGTCTTCACAAAAATGGACTTGGTAGCAAATGTTCTCGCGTCGAAAACTCTTTCTAAATAGGGAGGCATCTTTTAAAATCAATTGTTCTTGTATATCGTCTACAACCCGCACAGTAGCGCTAGCACTCAGTGCTATAATGGGGCATGTTTTCCAAACTTCTCGTAGTGATTTTATATGTAAATACTCTGGGCGAAAATCGTGCCCCCATTGCGAGATGCAATGAGCCTCATCTACTGCAATAAGGCAGACATTGAGGTAGGGTAGCGATTCTTTAAATTGTTTACTTTGGATACGCTCTGGCGATACATACAATAATGTCAAAAGCCCCTTTTCGGCATCAAGCAACAAACGCTCTACCTCATTATGCTTTAGGCCTCCATGCAAATATGCTGCAGCTATTCCTTTATTTTTTAACTGAGCCACTTGGTCTTGCATCAGTGAAATCAAGGGAGAAACCACAATCGTTAAACCCTCTAATAATAGCGCAGGGATTTGGTAACACATTGATTTCCCTCCACCAGTAGGTAATAGAGCAATAGTATCTTTCCCTTCAAGAATAGCGTCTATAATTTCTTCCTGTAAAGGTCTAAATTGGTCGAATTGCCAATATTTTTTGAGTATAGAATATTTATCGTCCAAGCTGTTTATTGACTTAAGGGTATACTTAGAAAAGGAATTAGTAAAATAGTGCTCGTCAAAAGATTCCCCTTTTCACTTGTGAACATCAGTTTATTTGCTTTGATAGAAAATGTACCCTTGGTTTTATGCTTCAAAAATATGTTTTTATAAAAGAAAAAACTTGTCAAATTTTTGATGCATTGGGCTCTTCCTTGCGGCAAAAAATCTAACAAGGGACAAAACAAAAGCGCCGTTCTTATGGAACGGCGCTTTGAGCATATTTTCAAAAGAATAATTCTTATTCTTCGATTGCTTTTTTACCAGCTTTCGCTACTACTTCAGTTTCTACGTTACGTGGAGCCTGAGCATAGTGGCTGAATTCCATCGTAGAAGAAGCACGACCTGAAGATAATGAACGCAATTGCGTTACATAACCAAACATTTCGCTCAATGGAACTTTTGCTTTGATTACTTGAAGATTGTTACGAGTATCCATACCTTCTAGCATTGCACGACGACGGTTAAGGTCACCTGTTACATCACCCATATATTGGTCTGGAGTCAATACCTCGATTTTCATAATCGGCTCAAGCAAGATTGGTTTTGCTTTACGACCAGCCTCACGGTATCCTTGTTTAGCACAAAGCTCGAAAGACATAGAGTCTGAATCGACGTTATGGAACGAACCATCGAAAATACGTACACGCATGTGCTCAACTGGGAAGCCAGCCAATACACCGTTGTTCATCGCTGTTTCAAAACCTTTTTGAATTGCTGGGATGAACTCACGTGGGATAGAACCTCCAAAGATATCATTGATAAATTGGTAAGTACCTTTTCCTTCAGCAAGGAATGCTTCGTCAGCAGGGCCTATTTCAAACTGTATGTCGGCAAATTTACCACGACCACCCGTTTGTTTTTTGTAGGTTTCGCGGTGCGATACCATAGCAGTAAATGCTTCTTTGTAAGCAACCTGAGGAGCACCTTGGTTTACGTCCACTTTAAATTCGCGCTTCATACGGTCAAGGATAATCTCCAAGTGAAGCTCACCCATACCACTCAATACTGTTTGTCCTGTTTCTTCGTCTGTTTTTACACGAAGGGTTGGATCTTCTTCGATCAATTTAGCAATCGCCATACCCATTTTGTCAACGTCTGCCTGAGTTTTAGGCTCAATAGCAATCGAGATAACGGGTTCTGGGATAAACATATTCTCCAAAATGATTGGATTTTTTTCATCGCAAAGGGTATCACCCGTTTTGATATCTTTAAATCCTACAGCTGCACCAATATCACCTGCTTCGATAAAATCGATTGGGTTTTGTTTGTTGGCATGCATTTGCATGATACGAGAGATACGCTCATTTTTACCCGAACGTACATTCAATACATAAGAACCTGCATCTAAATGACCAGAATATACGCGGAAGAATGCCAAACGACCTACGAAAGGATCGGTCATGATTTTGAAAGCCAATGCTGCGAATGGTTCTTTAGCATCAGGCTTACGGATTAATTCTTTTTCAGCATCATCAGGGTCAGTACCGGTAATCGCAGCTACATCCAATGGAGAAGGCAGGTAACGAATTACGCAATCCAACATTTTTTGAACACCTTTATTTTTGTACGAAGAACCGCACAACATAGGGATAATGCTCAAATCAAGTGTTGCTTTACGCACTGCTTCGTGGATTTCGTCTTCAGAGATAGAATTAGGATCGTCGAAGAATTTCTCCATCAATTTGTCATCATATTCTGCAACGGCTTCAACAAGTTCAGCGCGATATTGATTTGCTTCTTCAAGCATATCTGCAGGTACTTCACCTTCTACATAAGTCATACCCATGGTAGAATCATCCCAAACCAAAGATTTCATGGTAATCAAATCTACCACACCTTTGAAATGATCTTCTGCACCGATAGGCAATTGCAATGGAACTGCTTTTGCACCCAACATGTCACGTACTTGTTGCACTACCATAAGGAAGTCTGCACCAATACGATCCATTTTGTTCACAAAACCTACACGTGGTACACGGTAGCGGTTGGCTTGGCGCCAAACAGTCTCCGATTGTGGCTCTACACCATCAACCGCAGAAAACAAGGCAACAAGACCATCCAAAACACGCATAGAACGTTCTACCTCAATGGTAAAATCCACGTGACCTGGAGTATCGATGATGTTGAATTTATATTTATTTGATTCTGGAAGCACTTTACCTTGAGTGGTTGGGAAATTCCAAAAGCAAGTAGTAGCCGCCGATGTGATGGTGATACCACGCTCTTGTTCTTGTGCCATCCAGTCCATAGTAGCGCCACCTTCGTGCACTTCGCCTATTTTGTGGTTTACCCCTGTATAGTACAGGATACGTTCTGTAGTGGTGGTTTTACCCGCATCAATATGTGCGGCGATACCAAAGTTGCGCTGAAAGCGTAAGTCTGCCATTGTATTTGTTTAAATTTTAAAAATTCTTGTTTGTGAAATGGAGTGCAAAAGTAGGCGATTTTCATTATAAAAAAGCCAAGATTTATATCCTAGATAGAAATAAATTTATTCCATTCTTAAAGGAGCAAAAATGGCTACCGGATTTTTATCTGATAGCCATTTTTTACAATATATCTTGATATTAAAGAATTTCTACTAATTCGATATCGAAAGTCAATTCTTTGCCAGCAAGAGGATGATTGGCATCTAATACTACTGAAGTTTCGTTGATGGCCGTAATCACAACAGGGAAATTATTTCCTTCATTGTCGCTCATATGCAATTCCAAACCTATTTCTGGTTTCATATCTTCTGGGAAATTTTCCAAAGGATATTCGATAACATTTTCCATTGAAGATTGACCATAAGCGTTTTCGGCAGGGATAACCACTGTTTTCTTATCGCCTACTTTCATTCCTTCAAGGGCATCGTCAAAGCCTTTGATTACTTGACCAATACCTACTTTAAATTCAAGTGGGGCTCTGCCTTCAGACGAGTCAAAAGTGCTACCGTCATTTAATTTACCATGGTAATGTACGCGCACATTGTCGCCGTTTTTTACTTGTGTCATATATGTGATTAAAAATTAAGTGCTGCAAGGTAATATTATTATTTCAAGTAGCCTTTATACCTTAGCCGAAATATTGTTAAATAATGATGATTAAAAATAGGATGCGTCTTTTTTTGCCCTTTCTTTTCGTGCTTATGTTGTTACAATGCCCTATTGTTACAGCAAAAGCTATTGGGCTCGAAAGGCCTATTGTCGTTGGTGCAGAAAGATTAAGTGCCTATTTGCCTCTGTTGCAGAACAAAAGAGTTGCTTTGTTGATTAATCAGACCTCACTTGTCTACAATAAGCTTTTATTGGATACGCTTAGGGGCAGCGGAGTACAAGTGGTGAAAATTTTTGTTCCTGAACATGGCTTTAGGGGTACCGCCGACGCAGGAGCACACATAAAAAATGACATTGATGCCCAAACAGGATTGCCAGTGATTTCCTTATATGGTAAAAATAAAAAACCTTCTGCCGAGCAAATGAAGGATATTGATGTTTTGGTGTACGATTTGCAAGATGTGGGTGTTCGTTTTTATACCTATATCTCTACCCTCGAATATGCTATGGATGCCTGTATCGACAATAAAAAAGAACTATTGATTCTTGACCGCCCTAACCCCAATCGACATATTATTGATGGACCCGTTTTGGATACTTCCTTGCGCTCTTTTGTAGGTATGCAAACAGTGCCCATACTCTATGGTATGACCGTTGGCGAATATGCTCAAATGTTGGTAGGGGAGCAATGGATAAAAAATGCAAAGGCACTTCAATATAAGGTAATCCCTTGCCTAGCTTATGATCAGTTAGCGGTAAGAATGAAGTATATATTGCCTGTTCCGCCATCGCCCAATCTCAAAAACAGTAATGCCATTCGATTATATCCTGGTTTGTGTTTTTTTGAAGGAACAGTGGTGAGTGTAGGTCGCGGAACAGACAAGCCATTTGAACAATGGGGGCATCCTGATTATCAAGGGAAATTAAACCATACGTTTACGCCTAAAAGTACTGTGGGGGCTACTAAACCTTTATTAGAAAATCAAATTTGTTATGGTATCAAGCTCGATAACGCACCCGAAAATCTAGACATTAGTCAGCTGCTTAAAGCCTACCAATTATCTCCCCAAAAAGATGCATTCTTCAATTCCTTCTTTGAAAAATTAGCTGGCACTAGAGTTTTGCGTCAGCAAATCATCAAAGGTAAAAGCGAAGCAGAAATCCGTGCTTCTTGGCAGCCCGAGTTGGAACAATTCAAAAAAATCAGAAAGAAGTATTTGTTATACCAAGATTAGTATTTGGTCGCCGCACTCAATTCTTGAATCAGCGAAGCATCCTTTTCAATGGCATTGCCTACGACAATCAAATCGGCTCCTGCTTGGCAATTGGCCCTTACTTTTTCTGCAGTATTTATGCCACCCCCTACAATCAGTGGTATAGAAATATTGCTGCTCACTTTAGCGATCATGTCAGTGCTGATGGGCTTTTGTGCGCCACTACCGGCATCCATATATACTAGATGTTTGCCCTGCATTTCACCAGCCCAAGCGGTGCAAAGCGCAATGTCTGATTTATCGGAGGGTATGGGGTGAGAATTACTCATGTAGGATACAGTTGTGGGGACGCCACCATCAATCACCATATACCCTGTAGAAAGAATTTCTAATCCACTATGGCGCACCATGGGTGCAGAAACAACGTGTTGGCCAATCAATAACTCAGGGTTGCGACCCGATATAAGCGAAAGATAAAGGAGTGCATCGGCAGCAGGAGTTACTTGCGCTGGATTGCCGGGAAATAATAGTACAGGAATATTACTGTTTTGTTTGAAAACGCTGATGCACTTTTCTATTTGGTGTTGTAATACAAGACTACCGCCCACAAATAAAAAATCAACCTGAGCATCTTGGCAATCTCGCGCAAACTGCTCCATTTTATTTGGCGAAACTTTATCTGGGTCTATCAAAACAGCAAAACCATGTTTGTTGTTTTCTTTGAACGACTGCAGTTGTTGTAAAACTTTTCCCACTTTCATAAATACAGCTGCGAAGGTATAGAAAAGGCAGCATAATATAATTTGCATTGCCTTTGGATGCTAGCTCAGAAGGAAATTATTTTTTAGTAAATTTTTGATTTCAACTAATAATTAATCCTGACTGGAGTCTGATGCTGAGGTAGATAAAAAAATGAAACATTTTGAAAAGGAAGTTGAAAAATTGACCCATAAGAAGCTAAAACTCGAAAAGAAAATGGAGAATACAGTTACAGAATTAGCGTGCAAAGAATTTGAAGTGGAAAAGATGCGCCTTGAAAACCTTAAAGGGGCAAAAAAGGCAGAAGAACGGAACTGATTTTTTGAGCTATTGAAATAGTCTATTCAAACGAACACCATCAATTTAAAAACGGCTGTTCGGTTTTTTTAATGAAAATTAGCGCCAAGGCTATAACAAAATCGATTGTTCCGCGTTATTTTGCATTAATTGTGCGTTCCAAAATCAAACATATAGTCTTCTTATTTTGTTTGCTTTTGATAGCCTTGAGTAGCCAAGCTCAAAGGCCAAAAGAAGAAGAAAATCGTGTGCCTGCCATTGTAGTGGGTGAAGACACTTTTGCCTTTATTTACCTAAATGAAGTGTTGATTTACGAAAACCTTAGCCCCGCACAAAGACGAAAATTTCATCGACAGGCTAGGCGCCAAGAACGACGCCAAGAAAGAGATGACGCTGCATTTGCACGGCTCCGATACAATGTTTATAAGGTCTATCCCTATGCCAATACTGCTGCCTTTTTACTAAGGGATGTGCATGCAAAATTGGCTAAACTTCCTGATGAAAAAAGCAGAAAGAAGTACATAAAAAATATTGAAAAAGAATTGAACAAACGTTTTAAAGGTGAGTTGCAAGAATTTACTATTTCGCAAGGCATTGTATTGGTTAAATTGATTAATAGGCAAACGGGGCGAAGTTGTTTTGATATTATCCAAGAAGTTAAAGGTGGTTTTAATGCGGTGGTGTGGCAAGGTGTGGCACTCGTATTTAGCAATAATTTAAAACGAGAATATGAACCAAATGGTAAAGACCAAGAAATTGAAGGCATTGTGCAAGAAATAGAAGATAGGATTAGAGCGCAGGCAGCTGCAAAAAAGATATAAACGCTACATGATTTTTATAGATACACATACCCATCTTTACGACGAAGAATCCATCGAATTGCAAGACCAGCATATCCATCGAGCGATGGCCGCAGGAGTAAAAAAAATGTATATGCCCAATTGTGACAGCACCACAATCCACCCTATGATGGCTATTGCTGAGCGATTTCCCAACAATTGTTTTCCGATGATAGGATTACACCCTTGTTATGTAAAAGGGAATTATCAAGATGAATTAGCGATTGTTGAGCAGCAATTAGCGCAACATAGCTTCTCGGCCATAGGCGAGGTGGGCTTAGATTTTTATTGGGATCGGAATTTCGACAAGGAACAAAAAATTGCTTTTGAACAACAGATTGATTGGGCCATTGCGCTAAAATTGCCTGTCATCATTCACTCGCGCTCCTCCACTAAAGAATGCATCGATATCATCAAGCGAAAACAAAATGGAAGTCTAGTCGCTTTGTTTCATTGCTATAGCGGGACAGCAGAGGAGGCACAAGAGATAGTTGCCCTTGGTGGATATTTAGGCATAGGTGGGGTAGTGACCTACAAAAAAACAAATTTGCCCGACTTGCTGCTTACTATACCCATCGAGCATATTGTTTTGGAGACAGATGCACCCTATTTAGCACCGGTACCTTATCGGGGTAAGCGAAATGAAAGCAGCTATATTCCTATCATTGCCGACAAAATAGCCGAGGTTTATCAATTGCCTTTAGAAACCATAGCAGCCATTACGAGCACAACGGCACAAAAAATTTTTCAATAACAAATGGTAGATTGCTTACATTTGCAGCCCTTCAAAGAAAACGTTTAAGGAGACGTGTCCGAGTGGCTGAAGGAGCACGCCTGGAAAGTGTGTATACGTGCAAGCGTATCGGGGGTTCGAATCCGCCCGTCTCCGCAAGAGTAGCGAACGAAAATGTTCGAAAGTGTGTAAATCTTTGGTTTACACACTTTTTTTATCCCAATCCTAGTAACGGCAATTTCACATTAAAGTCATTGCGAGGAACGAAGCAATCTGAAAAAATCACAGCCAAAATCTATGATTTATTGGGTCGTGTTGTACATCAAGTGCCATTAAACTTTAGCAATAAAGAAGCTAGTTTAACATTGAATATCCCCAGTGGTTCATACATCCTCGAATTGAAAGTCGAAGAAGGAAATGTGCAGCCGGAGCGGATAGCGATAGAGTAGAAAGGTTTAGCATTCTATTCTGCTGATTGCTTGATCTGGGGCTTCATATTATGCTTATCTCGTAATCAGTAAGACCAAATGATAAGCGCAGTGCATGCGTTCAACCCTTCTGTGTTATAATCAGGTAATTGATATAGGCTAGTATTTTGATAATCCACACAGTATCAAATTAACAAATTGCCAAAATGAGCGATAATTCGCTACTTTTGCTACTTGCCTTTTTTTGAAACGGCAAATATGAAAATTATATGTCGTTACCCTCACTATTAAGGTTTGTTTATAATCACGGTTCAGGCCAGGTCATCACCCGCGGAAAAAAAATATTTTTTGCACGCGGTGTTTCATTATTAGATATTGATTACCATATCGAGCAAGTCCGTTTTCGTGTGCGCAATGATGTGTATAATAATTTTTATACGGTTACTGTACAAAAGTTTTTACAACCCGAGCAAGTATCTGTTCGTTGCCAATGCCCCTATAATTTGAGTGAAATTTGTAGACATGAAGTAGCCGCTTTATTTCATTTGAACGATCTTGTGTTGAGTGGTTTTTTTCAAAATACAAAGGTGCAATACGACCAAAAGCACACCACAGTGCGCATGCGTGATATTAATCCTCCCTTGTTGCGCCTGTTTAGTAATGAAGAAATTAATGAAAAAGCCCTGATTGCTGCCGCAGAAAACAAATGCGAAATTATTTCAGCAAAAAGCGAAAAGGTAATTGCTAAGGTGCCTGATGCTAAAGGATTTCGAGAGGTGACCTTGCTGCAAAATGAAGATCGATATTTTGATACTTCTTGCGATTGCGACGAAATTGCTTTTCCGGTTTGTGTGCACAAGTCTACTTTGTTTTTACAGCTGTATAACCAACATGGTGCCCAATATTTTAGAACCTTACAAAATTGGGACGATCAAAAAAATAAATTACTCAAGCTTTATGGCTATAGTTTGAGTGATGATTTAGAAGGGAAATTTGATTTTTTCTATGAGGGTGGTAAGCCCTTTTTACGCGTATTAGACCCTTCTATTAAAAAGGTCAATGCCCAACCAGTAGTGCCAATACCGGTAGCTGAAGAAAAAAGTGAAGAAGAGAACGAAAGCAAACAACTAGGATTGGTTATTGATAGCCAGAGTAATTGGTACCCGCATTGTGGAATCGAATTGGTGATTGGAGAAACCGATGAAGAACAAAAGTGTTTTATTGATAAAATCGAAAGGTTAGCCCTTGACAAATACATCAATACAGAGGTTTTCGAACCCCTAGAGCAAGAATGGATCAGCACGGCGCGTAAGGTGATGCCCGAAGAAATTGTCAAGTTTTTAAAGAAATCACTACCATTTGGTGATTTTTTGGGTGACTACCAATCGGTACTCAAGGATCAACTTGATCCAGAGCTATTTCATCCTCTTTGGGAATATCTATTGCCCAAATACAAATCCCTTTTTAGTAAAAGCGAAATCTCCTCACGCTGTTTTATACGTTGGCAAGGCGATGCATTTACCAGTAAGGGATTGAAGTCTGTTACACTTTCTCATAGTGCACCCATTCCCTTTTTAAAGGTTGTCAAAAAAGCATCAAGCTACACCATTTCTTTATCTTGGATAATTGATGATGTAGAACTTGAATTCGAGGCCATTAAAATGTTGAATGCTGCGATTGTATATCACAATAACACAGTGTATTGTCTTGCCAGTGTTCATGAAATTGCCATTGTGGAGCAATTTATGCCCAATGGCAAGCTACAGATGCCAGCTAAAGAGTGGAATGATTTCCTGGAACAAAAACTAGTATTGTGGCGTAAGCGTATCGACATCCGTTTTCCAGCCGAATTGGTGGAAAGCCTTTCAGATGTTCCTGTACAGTACCGTTTATACCTTTATGAACAGGCTGAATCCCTGCACCTCAAGCCCACTTTTATGTATAATGGCCTTGAGGCCAAAATGGGCGATGCCATACAAATTATACAAGCGCAAAATGGTAAAGTAAAAATTATCGAACGCGATACCATTGCCGAAACAGAGTTTTGCAATATGCTGCAAGCGCTGCACGAAAATATGTTGTATAGTATGCGTGAAAAGCATTTTTATATTCATGCTAAAAATGTGCTTAAGTCAAATTGGTATAACCAGTTTAATGAAAAATTAGAAGAGTGGCATGTTGAGTTAATGGGCTATGATCATTTAAAATCATTGCGTATCAATAGGCACAAGCCCGAAACAAAAGTGCATATAGCTAGTAATATAGACTGGTTCGAAACTACCGTAGATATTGCCTTTGGAGACCAAACTGTATCAATCGCTGAAATAAAAAAAGCTCTAGGGCGCAAAGAAAACTTTGTCAAATTAGGTGATGGTAGTATTGGTGTCTTGCCCGAAAACATGATGCAACGATTTACGCTCCTCACCAAAATGGGTGAGATCGATGGCAGTAAATTGAAGGTTAAAAAGATACATTTTAGCATATTAGATGAATTGCTTTCTGAAGTAGATGAGGACTCTTTACAAAAGGAACTTGAAGAAAAGAAAGAACGTTTGGATAAAATTGTCGGTAATGATTACAGTAATATTCAAGCACCCGAAAACCTCAAAGCCATTTTGCGTCCCTACCAAATTGTAGGATTTCAATGGTTAATGTTTCTTAAAGAAGCAGGCTGGGGAGGTATCTTAGCCGATGATATGGGATTGGGTAAAACCGTTCAAACATTAAGTTGGCTTGCGCATTACAAAAATGAAAATCCTGCAGCAAAATTTTTAGTAGTCTGTCCTACAACACTTACCTACAATTGGGAAAAAGAGATCCAGAAGTTTACCCCCGATTTTAAGGCTTTAATTCATCATGGGCCAAAGCGAGCTCATAAGATTGAAGCTTTTGATAAAGTGGATGTGATTATCACCTCTTACGGAACCATCCGTAGTGATATAAAAATGCTTGTCGATATCGAGTTTGATTATGTTGTTTTAGATGAATCGCAAGCCATTAAAAATCCAAAATCACTAGCCACCAAAGCGGCTCAATTATTAAATGCCAAATATCGATTGGCATTGAGTGGTACGCCTATTCAAAACAATACTTTTGACCTATATGCTCAAATGAATTTTTTGAATCCGGGCATGCTGGGTTCAAGAGATTTTTTCTTGAATGAATTTGCTATGCCCATAGATAAATTTCAAGAAAAAGAAGCCAAAGAGCAATTAAAAAAGCTCGTATATCCTTTTATGCTTCGTCGTACAAAGGACCAAGTAGCAAAGGATTTACCCGAAAAGACAGAAACGGTATTGTATTGCGAAATGGGTAAAGACCAACGTAAAATTTACGAGGCTTACCGCAGCAATTACCAGTCTAAAATTTTGGGCATGATTGATGAACAGGGTATGCAAAAGTCCCAATTTCATATTTTGCAAGGCCTTACCCGTTTGCGTCAAATATGTGATTCTCCTGCCATCATCAATGACACTGAAAAGTTCGAAAATCATTCCGTTAAACTAGATGAACTCGTTCGTGAACTGACCGAAAATACTGGAGAACATAAGGCATTAGTTTTTTCGCAATTCTTAGGAATGCTGGCACTTATTCGTGCCGAACTTACGGCTAAAGGAATACCCTTTGTCTATTTTGATGGTAGTAGTACCAATGCGGAGCGCGAAAAAGCCATTGTAGAATTTCAAGAGAACACCGATTGTAAGGTGTTTTTGATATCGTTAAAAGCGGGTGGAGTGGGGCTTAACCTTACAGCCGCCGATTATGTTTATATTGTTGACCCTTGGTGGAATCCAGCTGTAGAGCAACAGGCTATTGATCGAACCCATCGTATCGGTCAAACCAAAGCAGTTTTTGCGTATCGATTTATATGTAAAGACACCATCGAAGAAAAGATGTTATTGTTGCAAGAGCGTAAGCGCTTATTAGCAGAGGATTTGATTTCGGATGATAGCGCTATAATGAAACGACTCACCAGAGAGGATATTGCCTACTTGTTTAGTTAATAGCGGCAAATTGTCGTAACCAACTTTCAATGGCCAAAAGAGAGAGCAGTGTATAGCTGTTGTCTCTTTTTTTGTGCAGGGTATCTTGATAAAGCTCCTCTATTTTTTGGGGATTAAATATTTGACCATTATTCAACACCGGTTTACTTAATCGCTCCCATACTGCTTTTTGAAAAGCTTTGTCTTCTTGCATCCAAGTGCGAATGGGTGCTCCAAATCCTGTTTTCTGGCGGTAGATAACTTCTTTTGGGAGGTATTTTTCTGCAACTTTCTTGAGTAAATATTTAGTGGTGATGCCCTTCATTTTTAGCTCCGGTGGTATTTTTGAAGCCAAGGCCACCAGCTCATTGTCTAAATAGGGAACACGAATTTCTACTGATTCTGCCATCCCCATTTTATCTGTATAGTTAAGGTTGTGACAAGGCAAAAAACCATTCATTTCTAGATGCAATAATTGGTTGAGTGGGTTCTTTTCATTGGGTATCGAGGAGCGTATTTGCTGGAAATTTTTTTCAATGCTCTCCTTGTCTACTGTTAATAAAAAGTCCTTAGCGAATAGGCTTTGAATCGTTTCTTTATCCGACCAAAAAAAATAGCTAATCATCCGTTGCATGGCATTCTGATCAATATGCGCCATTATTTTTTTTATGCGCCGGAATTGTTTTTTTTCGGGTAAAAGGCAACCTGTTTTTTTAAGGATTTTGCGTAGGCTTAAGGGTATTTTGTCTATACTCTTTTCATAAGCTATCGCCTGATGTCTTCTGTATCCCGAAAAGATATCATCCCCTGCTACTCCGCCGATGAGTACATCATAACCTTGACTCTTGGCCTTTCGAGATATTTGTTGCACCAAGAGGGGGGCAATATCCGCCTGTGCTTCCTCTAAATGATAAATCATGGCATCAAATTCTTCTAAGAAATGAATGCTTGTATCGATGATTTCTAAGTCGACTTGTAAATGTTGTGCCACCATTTGGGCAAAGGGTAAATCTTCGCTAAAGCCCTCTTTGTTCCAGCCCATTCCTGTATTTATGGTATAGGCTTTTAGCTTCTGTTCCGGTGCTAATTTTTTGGCTATTGCTAATAATAAACTAGAGTCTAATCCACCTGAAAGGAAATAGGCAATAGGCTTATCGGATAATAATTGCCTTTGGACAGCATTATTCAAGGCTTTGTCTAGCTTCAGTATCCATTCTTCCTCACCATACTTTGTATATTGGCCATCGAAGATTTCTCTTTTCCATTTTTTTATTTTAAAGTTGTCGGCATCTTGGATGTCTATGCTTAGGCAGTGGCCTGGTAGGAGTTTGTGTATCTGTTTAAATCCTGTGTTGGTTCCCAATTGCCATTGCAATAAGAGTGTTTGAAATAGTGCGTTTGGATTAATTTCTTTTTTAAAATTACATAAAGAAAGAATGGTTTTTATTTCCGAGGCGAAGGAGAATAATCCGCCCTCAACATGATAATACAATGGCTTCACCCCAAAGGCATCTCTCGCTGCAAAAAGCGTTTTTTCTTTTGTATCATAAATAGCAAATGCAAATATGCCATTGAGCTTTTCGAGTATGTTCGCTCCCCATTGCATGTAGCCATACAATAGGGTTTCGGTATCTGAATGAGACCTAAATTGATGACCATTTCCTTCCAGGATTTTTCTGATTTCAAGGTGATTGTATATTTCTCCGTTGAAAATAATACAATAGCGTTCATCCCTTGAAAACATCGGTTGCTGTGCCTGTTCACTTATATCCTGGATAGATAAACGGGTGTGGAGTAAACTGATTTTTTCTTCCGAATACCATCCTTTTGCGTCTGGCCCTCGATGGGCCAAAGATGCCAAAATTTGCTGTGTTTTCAGCTCGTTTAATGATGTTCCGATGATACCTGCTATGCCACACATTTTAATCTATTCCCTGTTTTATGTTTGTGCAATTTGCGTTAAAAGTTGCAATAGTTTTTGTGCTCTAGATTCTGGTGTTTCTATTTCCTCAAGTCTTTTTTTGCCCGATTGTATCAATTGCTCTTGCAGCACTTTGTTATCCATTAATTCAATAATCTTATTTGCGATGTTTTCTGGGTCATGTGCATCAAAGTACAAGGCAGCTTCGCCACAAATAGCTCTTGAGAAATCAAAATCAGAACAGATCATGGGTAGCTCCATTTTCATAGCCTCCGGATAATTGGCCGAAAAGGTTTCGAGCATCGAAGGCATAAAGACGGCATCTGCTTGTTCATATATGGGCCTGCTTTTCTGCGGATGGACGGGGCCTATATTCTGCAAATACTGAGTGTCCTTGCTTTTACGGAATATGGCTTCAAACCTGCCTTTTGGTAAAGTAAGCATGAAGGTGCAATTCCTTTTTTTTTGCTTTAAAATCGTAATGACTTGTGCTATGATTTCAAAATTTTTATGCTCATAGTAAGCACTCAAGTAGAGTAATTTAAAACTGCTATTGGGTTGTTTTGCTCGTGTTGATTTTTGGATATGCTGGCTATAAGTATTGCCGATTACGCTTATTTCCTTTGCATCTTTTTGGATTGCCATTGCGAGCCTTTGTTTTGCTGCCATTGTCTCCACCCAGCAATAACTGCTTTCTTTTTTCAACTGATAAAACAAGATTGATTTACGTACCTTAAATTGAATCTTCTTTACAATATTGGCGCATATATTTTCTTGGATAAATCGTGCATCTTCAAAAAGGTAATAGCCGTTTGCGAAACCTACTAAATGAGGGCTTTTGGGTGTCCATAATGCTGGTCCAAAAATCGTGAATACTGCATCTGGTTTTATTTGTGCCTCCTTTTTATGAAGTTGTTTATAAAAGGTAAAAGTGCTTACAAGGGATTGAGTCGGGTTTGTCTTGAACCGATAGAAATGAAAATGTTGCGGAAATTTTTCTGTTACCAAAAGTCCTTCCAATTGCGGAGATAGCAATATATGAAATTCGTCTTTTGCCTCAAATAATTTCCATTCTTCTAGCAAACTTAATGCTACTTGAAGGGCGCCTCCGCTTTGAAGGTTTGTTGTATTAATAATGAATTTCATCCTTGCTATCTGATTGGCTAAGGTATTCAATTTTATCAGCCGACGCCAATAGTCTTTTTCCCATTATTACTTCAGGTATTCTTCTTCTATTCCCCAGTGGTTGAATTTCTTTTTTAAAAGTCCTTTTGGGGTATTACTTTTGAGCTTGTATGAAATGTATTGCATTAATTCCAGCTCGCATCGGTGCTACCCGCTTTCCGCGCAAATTGTTGGCAAATATTAAAGGTAAATCTGTCATTCGCAGAACTTATGAGTCAACGCTGCAAACGGGTTTATTTGACCAAGTAATAGTGGTAAGTGATAGTGACGAAATTATTGCGGAGATTCAATCTTGTGGCGGACATGCTGTAAAAAGTATGGCTGAATTTGAAAGTGGTACCGACCGTATTGCTGAAGTGGTAAAAGGTTTGGATGGCGATATTTTTGTAAATGTTCAGGGCGATGAACCTTTTGTACAGAAGCAACCTTTAGCTTCTTTGTTGCAACTTTTTGAAGAGGATCCTACCGTTCAAGTTGCCTCCTTGGTGCAGGTTTTGGAACATTCCGATTTCATCAAAGATCCCAATTTTGTCAAAGTTGCTCTAGACAAAAGAAATAATGCACTGTTTTTTTCGCGTAGCGTAATTCCTTATCCAAGAAATTCCGAATTGCCCATTACTTATTACGAACATATTGGTGTTTATGCCTTCACAAAGGATGCGCTATTGAACTTTACCAATTGGCCCATGACACCCCTCGAAAGTGCCGAAAAGATTGAGTGTTTGCGGTTTCTAGAAAATGGTGTTTCGATAAGAATGGCTGTTGCCCATTATATGGGTGTAGAAATTGATACCCCAGAAGATATTACTCGGGCCGAAGAATTGATGGAAATCAAGGGTTGGCTTTAATTTGTTTATTTATAAAAATCAATGAATGAAATTTAGAAATTTTAAAATGGTAGACTATGTGGTTTATGGCCGCGGATGTTTTCATCAATTGGATGAAATTATTGCTCCTAAAAGAGTTCAAGGTCTACCAATGGTTTTTTTACTAGACCATCATTTTGAAAACAATGACGCATTTAAAGCAAGTATTCCCTTGCGAGCCAATGATGAGTTGATTATTGCGGACGTAAGCCAGGAGCCTAAGACATCCTATGTTGATGAAATTGCGAATACGCTCAAAGCTAAATATGGTATGGTTTCTGGCGTAATTGGTATTGGTGGCGGTTCTGTAATGGATTTAGCCAAGGCAGTAGGCATTATGATGACTAATGATGGTTTGGCGCAAGATTATCAAGGTTATGATTTGGTCAACCATAAAGCTGTTTATAAGGTTGGTATTCCTACCATTTCTGGTACAGGAGCTGAGGTGTCCCGTACTTGTGTTTTAACGGGTCCGACTAAAAAATTGGGTATGAACTCTGATTTCACACCTTTCGACCAGATTATCCTTGACCCTCAGTTGATCAAAGGGGTACCTAAAAATCAGAATTTTTATACGGGAATGGACTGTTATATTCACTGTATTGAATCCTTGGATGGCACTTTCCTCAATACTTTCAGCCAATCCTATGGTGAAAAAGCCTTGGAAATGTGTCGCAATGTTTACCTCAAAAAAGATGTATGGGATGATGAAAGTGATGAGCAATTGATGATGGCCTCTTATGCTGGAGGTATGAGTATTGCTTATTCGCAAGTAGGGGTAGCTCATGCCGTTAGTTATGGACTTTCTTATTTATTGGGTACTAAGCATGGCATTGGTAATTGCATTGTTTTTAATCACTTGCAAGAATTTTATCCACAAGGTGTGGAAGAATTTAAAAGAATGGTAGACAAGCATCAAATTGACATTCCAGTAGGTATTTGTGCAGGATTGTCTGAGGCACAATTCGATCAAATGATTGAAGTGTCTCTTGGCATGAAGTTATTGTGGGAGAATGCTTTAGGTAAAGATTGGGAGCAAAAAATGAATAAGGAAAAGTTGAGAGAGCTATTTTCTAGATTCTAATTAATAATATATTTTTTATTGCCCAACTATAATCAGAATTTCTTCGTCTTAATCTTGTCAGCATGATTTGGGAGGAGGTAAATTATTTAAGATTTTGTTTTTTAAAACTATTTCGTAAATTCACATCCAAATTTAAACACAATTATTATGAAAAAATTATTTTTAATCGTTGTCATCGCTTTAGGATTTAACATGGCTTCTACAGCCCAAAGTGCAACAATTTCGAAAGCTAATGCAGATGCAGTGACTAATTTAGACGCGGTTGCGGGTAGTTTTGGATATGCCTTGAGTGCTACAGAGACCTTGA
>JAIXWS010000063.1 GCA_027491165.1 Sphingobacteriales bacterium
AAATGGTGTAGTGATAGAAGATTTTAAAGGTATGAGATTGGCTTTTGATCGGGAATAATTTTTAAACAGTATCCACATCAAAAATAATCTGTACGCCCGAAAAGCCTTTTTTGCTAAGGCTTTGATTGCGTTGTTTCTGTAGTGTTTCTTTCACCTGATTTAAGATTTGGCTTTCGCGTGGGATTTTTATCCATACCTCTTGTACGAATTGATTGCGAACCCTTGCGATGCCTGCAGGTACAGGACCTTGAATGTTAATACTCTCTAGGGATGTTAATGCAGAGGCCATTTCAGCAGCGGCTTCGATGGCTTTTTGCTCTTCACGATGACGGCAAATAATTTTGATTATTCTGCAAAATGGTGGGTAGTCAAATTGCTGGCGAAAGTGAATTTCGTTGAGGTAAAAATTACGTGTGTCATGTTGCTGTACCCATTGAAGTAAGGGATGTTGCAAGTTGTAAGCTTGCACCAAAACCTGCCCAGCGCCATCTACACGGCCAGCCCTGCCACTCACTTGGCTCATTAATTGAAAGGCTCTTTCATTCACTCTAAAATCAGGATAGTTCAGTAAGCTATCGGCACTCAGAATGCCTACCAATGCCACATTCGGAAAGTCAAGTCCTTTGACCACCATTTGTGTGCCTACCAAAATGTCAATTTGCTGTTTGTGCAGTTTGTCTAATAGTTGTGCAAATTGTTGTTTGCCTCGCGTGCTATCCAAGTCCATTCTTGCCACCCGGGCTTTGGGAAATAGCATCTGTACCTCTTCTTCAATTTTTTGGGTACCAAAGGTTTTACTCACCATGTCGCTACTGCCGCACTTTAAGCAATTATGTACGACACGTACTTTGCTGCCACAATAATGGCAATGCAATTTGTCTGTGCTTTTGTGGTAGGTAAGTGCTACGGAGCAATTACTGCATTGTGGCACCCAGCCGCAACTGCGGCATAGCTGAAAAGGGCTGTATCCCCGTTTGTTTTGAAACAAGATAATTTGCTTCCCTTTATCCATGGCTATCGCCATGGCTTGCTGCAGTTCAGGCGTTAGCAAACGTACGCCTAGTTTATAGACTTTTTCAAGGCTGCGGGCATCAATTAGTTGTATTTCGGGCAGTCTTACACCTTGGTATCTTTCGTTAAGGGCTGCAAAACCGTATTTATGTTGTTGGACATTGTATAAGCTTTCAACTGATGGCGTGGCCGAGCCCAATAACACTTTTGCCCGGTATAATTTGGCCAAATAAATGGCGGCATCACGCGCATGAAAGCGTGGTGAAGGATCTTGTTGCTTGTATGATGCATCATGCTCTTCGTCTACAATTATAATACCCAAGCTGTTGTAGGGTAGCCACAATGCCGAGCGGGTTCCCACAACTATTTTATAGGTATTGCTGCGTACTTTCTCCCATATTTCAACTCGCTCATTGTGCGAAAATCGACTATGGTAAACACCCATTTCTTCGCCAAAATAATGGCGCAAACGATTTACTAATTGGGTGGTCAATCCAATTTCGGGTAATAGAAATATAGCCTGCTTCCCAGATTCTATACATTCTTTTATTTTTTGAATATACAGTAATGTTTTGCCAGATCCGGTAACGCCTTGTAATAGGCATACTTCTTTTTCTGTAAAAATGTGACTGATGCTCTTGTTGGCTTTTTGCTGCGCATCGGTAAATTCTACAGGGCCGTATGGCTCGCTGGCTTTGTATTGAAGCCTATCCACATCTCTTAGTGTTACTTCAAAAATGCGCTTGTCGATTAAGGGTTTTAATTGTGCTGGACTTGCTTTTATTTGATCTAGCAATTCGTTACGCAGCACGTAACCTTGCTTTTTATTCATCTGCAAATAAGCCATCAATAAGGCTAATTGCCTAGGTGATTTTTGCAATTTGTCAAATAAATTGTGTAGTGCAGATTCTTCGGCGTATTCGTCAGAGAGGATCACAATTTTTTCTTTTCGGGGTCGATAGCTTTGTTCCAGGCCTTCATTGATGTACACACATTCATGTTCAATAAGCTCATTGAGTACTTTTGGTAAGTATTCCGTTCCGACTGTTTGGCGAAGCTCACTAATCGTCATTTCTTTCTTGAGTAGTAGCATTTGTACCACCGCAAAGGCTTGTTCACTCCAAATAATGGTGTCCATTTCTGTCCGGTCTGCCCATTCTATTCTGGTTTCGCTCATCAGTTTGAGATGTGCTGGCAGTGCGGCATTCATCACTTCTCCTGGTGATGCTATATAGTATTTTCCTACCCAATCCCAGAAGCCTAATTGCAAGGCGTTCACAATGGGTGATTGGTCTAGTATATTACGTATAGGTTTTATGGAATAAGCATCTGGCTGCTTATTGTGCAGACTATGGATAATTCCTGCAAAAAATTTATTGCCTTTAAGTGCTACCTCTACACGCATGCCCACGGCTATTTTGCCTTGCATCTCAATAGGCACACCATAGGTTAGTGTTTGGGGCAAATTGAGGGGCAAAATAACTTCGGCAAAGCGAAAATCAGTTGGGGCAATGTTCATTAGGCTGCAAGTTACTTAATTGAATTTATGAAAAGCAAACAGCAAATTTGTGCTGTACATTTGTGCTTAAAATTTGCCTCAATGCTACAAATAGCAACCCTTCAATTCTTACAAGAACTTAATGATCATAATAACAAAATTTGGTTTGATGAGCATCGAAAACTATATGAAGTGGCCAAGCAAGATTTTGAGCTTTTTATCAGTGAGGTGCTTCTAGCCAATAAAAACCTCATTCCAGAGCTAGAAGGACGGAAAGCAAAGGATTGTATTTTTCGGATTTTTAAAGATGTACGCTTTTCAAAAGACAAGATCCCTTACAAAAATAATTTTGGTGCAGGCTTTGGAAAGGGCGATAAAAAGGCCCATAGTGCAGGCTTTTATGTGCATTTGCAACCAGGCAATAAAAGCTTTGTTGCTGGTGGTATTTGGATGCCTGAAGCTGCAGCTTTAAAAGCTATTCGGCAAGAAATTGACTATGGATTTCTAGATTTTATGGCTATTGTTGAAAATCCTTCTTTCAAAAAAATGTTTGGGGGATTGGATCCATCTCAAAAGCTAAAAAAATGCCCTAAAGATTATGCCGAAGATAATCCGGCACTTGAATTTTTAAAACTGAAAAGCTTTACTGTCGGCACGCCATTGACAGACAAAGAAATGCTCGATAAAACTGCTGTAGCTCACATTGCCAAGATTGTAAAAGAGATGAAACCTTTTGTTGATTTTTTGAATCAAGCAATTTCTTAAAAATTTACCTCCTTGGGCAAACAGTTGAGCTAAAGCCACGGTTAGGGTCGGTCAGAAATCCTGTTTTAATAATTGATATTTCAAAGCCTCCTCTAAGATTGGATGCGGCTTGCAGTTTCGATATATTCATATCGTAACTCATGCCAAAAGTTAAGTCGTTATAGTCGATTTTTACGACGGGTATTAGCGCATCTCCAACACGATAAATGAGTCCGCTATAAAAAACAAGCACATCTTCATTGGCCGATTCTGCATTTTTTCTGCCCACCAAGCCACCCAGAATAATTTCTTTGTAATTGCCTTGTAGCATCAAATTGCTTTGTGCTTGTACGCTCCATGTTTCTGTCAACAACCAGTTGGCGCTTACATGTACATTCCAACGAAAATCTTGTCTAATGCCAGCATTGTTTCCAAAAAAATTGTTTTCAGGTCGTGTAAGGTGGTAGCCTGCCATGCCTAAGGAATAATTGGTTTTATTATCAGGTCCTGTATTTGAGGTATAGTTGATGCCCGCTCCAAAATCCATTTGAGATATTTTAGGGTTGGCTAAATTTTCTCCTGTTGGGTTGTTGGGGTCGTAGCCAATGCCACTGGTGTATTGGTTGCCAAAGGTCATCTTTGAAGGGTCGTAATTTCTTTGAAGATAGCCGCTCATTAAGCCAATTGACAAAAATGTCCCATGCTCTTCGTTAAGTTTTTTATTATACGAAAGGGCTGCATTGCCAGATAGGGTTGTCAAATTAATACTGCCTGTTCTGTCGAAAAAACCGAGTACTCCAAATCCAATAAAGTCTTGCGATGAACCAATTTGTTTTTTTATTTCGGCACAAGCAGTGGCAGTCTGAAAGGGTGCACTAATACTGCTCCATTGGTTGCGATACAGGAGTCCAAACCGGTAGTCGCCATTGTAAATACCTATTAGCGCAGGGTTTCGCAGTACACTCGTTTCGTAAAATTGAGAAAAATGTACATCTTGTGCTGAGCTGTTTAATGGGCAAATGCCCAAGAGTATACTGGCTAAGCCTAGGGTCTTTTTAAAGAAGTTTTGCATCGTCTATTAGTCTTTATACAATTATCTAATGAGCGTTATGTCTCCTTTTATAAATACAATTTCACCGTTGTCGCAGGCTGCTTCTATAGTGTATACAAAAGTGTCTGAATTTAATTTTTCGCCAGCATATGTTCCATCCCATCCTTCTTCTCGGCTATTGACATCTATGCCGTTTTTTTCAAAAACTTTTTGGCCCCAACGATTATACACAATAAAGGTTTTGATTTTTGCCACACCCCTACCTTGTGGGAAGAAATAATCATTCTGTCCGTCTCCATTGGGTGTAAAGGTATTGGGTAAAAATAATTGACTTTGGTCGCAGAAGATAATAATCCGCACATTGTCGGTGTCAGAACAACCAAAGTCAGATTTGCCAATTAGCGTAAACACAGTAGTAGAAGTAGGTTTGCCCGTGGGGTTTGGACAATCATTGCAGCTTAAAACATCTGAAGGGGACCATGAATAGTCTTTTACGTTGGTGCCCGAGCCAGCGAGTTGTACTGTTGTGCCTGCCAATACTTTTTGATCGGGCCCCGCATCTATAATGGGCAATGGGTGCACGGTAACTTTTATAAATGCGGTATCAGGTATGCAAGAGCCTTCTATGCCAATTACTCTGTAGCTAAGTGAGCTATCCATTGTAGCAATAGGGTTGGCTATTGCAGGGTTATTTAAGTATTTTTCGGGTGTCCAAATATATTTTTGTGCACCAGCAGCACTTAACTGTATCGGTTCTTTTTCACAAACATCTGCAGCATTTGCTAGGATCAAGGTTGTTTTGGTTTTGATGCCAAGGCTTAAGGTATCCTTGTTGCTACAGCCATTTTTATCTGTTCCAGTCACAAAATATCTTGTAGCTACTCTTGATGATGTTATGGGTGTATTGCAAGCTGTACAACTGAGTGTAGCATCGGGCAACCAACTATAGGATATACCCCCACTTGCAGACAGTTGGGCATCATCGCCTAGGCAAATCACTGTGTCTTGAGCAACAATCTTAGGTAGCCCGTGTATGGTGATGGAGCTGTTTAAGGTGTCTTTGCAGCCATTGGTATTCGTGGTGATTAATCTTATAGCATAGGTTCCTGCTTTGGGATAGATTCTCGTAGGGTTTTTTAAGGTACTCGTGCTGCCATCATCGAATTGCCATTCCGAGTTAGCGTATCCAGAAAAATAACTGTAAGAAGAATCGTTGAAGGTAATTAATGCTCCTTCGCAAGCAGGTGATGTGGAAATTTTTGCAATCACATCATCTATCTTAATCGTATCTAGTCCTTTACTGGATGTAGAACAGCCTTTGCCATCACCCAAAAGCAAACGCGGTAAATACCTGCCAGCTGTGGCATAGGTATGAGTGGTTTTTAGATTGCCTACGGCACTTTCCGTGTAACCATCTGCAAAGTCCCAAACCATCACATCTACATTGACAAGGTCGGCCTCAAAAGACACTGTCAATGGGCTACAACCTTCTATTGGATTGTATTTAAAGGCACCATTAAAGCCCATTACTCTGGCTTTTCTGTAAGCAGTATCGGGGCAGCCGTGCCTATTAAAGGCTATTAAGCGGATGTTATACACACCAGAGTCGACATAAGGAGTTGTGGGCGTTGGTGATGTTGCAGTGCTGCCATTATCAAAGTCCCATTTATAAGCTACTGCTCCCAATGAGGAGTTGATCATGGTAGCAAATAGCGGTGGGCAAAGTGCTACAGAATCTTTCAAGGAAAAAGAAGCAGTCGGTTTTGTGATTTTGACGAATGCAATTTTAATTATAGAATCTTTACAGCCTGTTTTGTCTGTTACTACAAGTTTTACATTGTAGGTGCCCACTGCCTTGTAGGCATAGGAGGGATCTGCTGCTGTAGAGGTGCTGCCATCTCCAAAATCCCATAGGTAGCTAATATCGACCCCTGATGCCGAGTTGTAAAATTTGATAGGGCGCCCAATACAAGAAAAGGTATCTAGTTCGGCAGCAAAATTTGCTTTGGGTTTTCTTAATTCGACCGTAAGGGAGGTCGAGTCTATACAACCTAAAGAATCTGTTACAAGTAGTTTAACGATATAAGCCCCCGGTGCCGCATAAGTTTTAGCGGCCGTGGTGGCGCTAGTAGTGAGTGTTGTAGCGTCTCCCCACAGCCATTTTCGGCTAATATTCTTTATGCCCAATACATTTTTGCTGCTGTCTTCAAAATTGGTTGTAGTGGGGAAACAGGCAATTAAGGGGCTAGCGACAATTTTGACCTTTGGTCTAGCAACAATAAAATAGTTTGTTTTAACTATAGAGTCATCACATCCATGCAGGTCTTTGTATCGCACCTTAATTGAATACCTCCCTGTGTCTGAATATATGATATATCGTAGTGTTGATTTCGGCGTATCTAGCTTTACGACACTAGGCCAAAAAAAGGAGGATACGTATGCGCCATTAACAATGTTTAATTTAATCGTGTCGTTTGTGCACACGGGGTTAGCCAGTATGTTTGGTTTTTTATTGAATAAATAAACAGGATTAATGATGGTGTCTGCACATCCAAAGGTGTCGTTTGTTGTAATAAGTCTTACACTATAAAGTCCAGTGTCTGCATATTGGTGTATGGGGTTGCTGGCAGTAGACGTATTGCCATCGCCAAAACTCCATGAATAAGTTTTTGCTCGAAATGACTTATCAATAAAACGTACTTTAAAGGGTGTATCACAAGAATATTTAAAGTCAAAATTGGCATCGGGCGGCTTGACAAAAATGTTTTTTTCCATAGAGTCTGCACAGCCATATCGCATCGCTCTTAATAACACTTTAAGCAGTCCACTTCGCGCATAGGTATGTTTCACAATTTTGGCGGTGTCCGTACTTTTGCCTCCATCGCCGAAGCTCCATTCATAATCAAGGGCACTAGTGGAGAGGTTTTTAAACTCTCCATAATCACTTTTACAAAAAGAATCTTTTAAAATGCTGAAGTTGGCCACTGGCTTCAAGCCTGCTTCTACATGTGTGGTGTCTGAGTAGGTACAGCCATTTGTAGTGGTGATGGTACAAGTAACAACATGTTTCCCTTCAGTTAAGTAAGTATGGCTTGGGCTTGCAGCAGAAGATGTTGGACTGCCATCTCCAAAATTCCATGTGTAGGTAGCTATAGGATAGGGATACTTACCCATTGGTACTTTTAAGTAACTAGAGTCTGCATAGGGATCTGGGTAGGGGTCATTAAATGTACTGACCTTGAAACAAAACCAATAGGGTATAGTATAAGGAGCTACAAAAGAACAAATGGGAGCCTTTGCGGTATCGGGGCTTGCGGGTAGAAATTTAGTTTTACTCAGCGCTAGAGAGAAATCCACAGTGGAAGGAATACAGTTGCTCAGCTGTGTTTTATTAAAGGACATCTTCATGTCATACACTCTAATAATTACGGGCGAATTACTACTGTCGTAAAAAGGGTTGGGATAGCCCCCGGGAAAGTCCTTAGTGGTATCCCGCACCCTAAAAGTATCGGAACAGCCGTATGCGTTTTTCTGAATTAGAAAAACAGTGAACACGCTATCACGAATATAGGTGTGAGAGGGACTATAGGTCGAAGAAGTGCTGCCATCACCAAAGACCCATGTAAAGGTGTCTGAAGTGGCGCTTTTGTTGGTGAAATTAATGGTTGCCGGTGCTGGACAAGGATAAATAGGGCTGTAAGAAAAGTTGGGTTTTGGTTTGGGGTAAACGGTATAGTTTTTTACGGCAGTATCGATACAGCCTGGCCCAAAAGAGTCGATCATGGTAATGGTATAAGTACCTCCTTTCCAGAAATTTCTTTGACCAAACATTCCTGTTGTGCCACCGCCATCGCTCCAAGTCCATTTTGTAGATATTGGCGTGGGTACAGATGTGTTTTCGAACATCACCAAAGTGTTGCTTGGGCAAATACTCAGGGGTACTTTGAAGTCGGAGCTCATTGGTACCGCCTTGATATAATTTACTTTTGTCACCGTGTCTTTACAACCATTGGCGTCAGTAATCACTAGCGTTACGGTATACATTCCCGAAACAGTATACGTATGCGTGGGGTTTGCTAAGGCAGATGTTGTTGGGCCATCGCCAAAATTCCAACTGAAAGCGTAGGGAGCTTTGCCTTTGCTTGCAGATCCAAAAAATTGGGTAGAGTCGGGTACTTTACAGATATTCACTTTAGAGGCGTAAAAACTACCCACAGGTTTTTCTTGAATGATAACTTTGGCTGTATCTATTTTAGTGCCCACACAGCCCACACTATTGGTCACTTTTAGGGCAATATTGTAGGAGCCTGGAGTGCAATAAAGATGGTTGGTATTATTGGTAGTGGCGATATCTCCATCGCCAAATGACCACAAGCTTGTGTAAGCGCCAGGTGCGTTAGGATTGGTGGTATTGGTAAAGGTGACATTGGTACAAGGACATCCCGACAAAGGCGTGCTGGTGTAGGAAACCGTTGGGCTTGGGTATACCGTTATGGTAGCCGTTTTGGTACTTGGCGTACCCGTAGCTCCATTTTTTACCGTTAATTTTACCGTGTAAGTGCCTGGTGTTATGTAGGTTGTGCCAGGGCTAGCTATTGAGGCATATTTAAAGTCGCCAAAATCCCAACTGTAAATCGTACTGCTCGAGGTGCCGGTGCTTTTGTCAGTGAATGTAATGTCTAATGGGTTGCACCCAGAGTATTTACTCGCCACAAAATCTGCTGTTTGCCCTTGGCTATTAAGGCTGATTAGGCATAGAAAAAAAATAAGGATAAAACTGCCTAAGCTTTGTTTCATGGGGCTAGGATAAAATAAGAAATGCCCATTTCTGTATTTAAATACAAGGGTTTTCACACACTAAAATAGTAAATTTTATGCAGCTTAGCAATTCTTGTATATATTGGCTTAGCTCAGTAAATAATTGAACTACTCATTTTAAACCTTTGTGTTCTACTTTTGCGGCAGAAAAATATTATGTTCCCAATGATTCACTCTTTCGATACCTCCCTTGAATATGCACAGGCACAAGACCAGATGGATGTTTTACATTCCTTTCGTGAACGTTTTTTGTTCCCGCAGCACCAGAATAAAAATGTTGTTTACTTCTGCGGAAATTCCTTGGGCTTGCAATCGACTGCTGTGCAGTATTTGATGAATAGTGAATTAGCTGATTGGGCAAAATTTGGCGTTGAGGGTCATTTTGAAGCAAAAAATCCATGGCTATCCTACCATCAACAATTCGCCGATAGTTTAGCCAAAATTGTAGGGGCTCACAAAGAGGAAGTAGTAGCGATGAATACCCTTACGGTCAATCTTCATTTGTTGTTATTGTCTTTTTATCGTCCCCAAAACGGCCGTTATAAAATATTAATGGAGGCTGGCGCATTTCCTAGCGATCAATATGCCATAGAAACACAAGTGCGCATGTATGGTTATGATCCGAATGATGCGATTATAGAAATTTCCCCTCGAGAAGGTGCACACATTATTGAAGAAGAAGATATTTTAAAAGCCATTGATGATGCTGGAGATAGTCTAGCTGTGCTATTGATGGGTGGTGTCAATTACTATACCGGGCAGCTTTTTGATATGAAAATTATTACGCAAGCAGCGCATAAAGTCGGTGCCTATTGCGGTTTCGACCTTGCTCATGCTGTGGGCAACGTTCCTTTAGCTTTGCACGATTGGGATGTCGATTTTGCCTGCTGGTGTTCCTACAAATACCTTAATTCTGGACCAGGTGGGGTAGGTGGCGCTTATGTACACGAAAAACATGGTAACAATCCTGAGACCTTCCGCTTGGCCGGATGGTGGGGAAATGATGAAAAAACTCGTTTTAAAATGCAAAAAGGTTTTGTGCCAGCCAAAGGTGCTGCTAGTTGGCAAATGAGTAATGCGCCCGTATTCAATATGGTGGCTCATCGTGCCTCTTTAGACCTCTTTGACAAAGCAACTGTGCCCGCTTTGCGCGAAAAAAGCTTGCGAATGACGGCATACTTAGCGTTTTTACTACAGCAACTAAATAATCTCTCTTTTACCATAATTACCCCCAGTCATCCTGAACGTCGAGGTGCACAGTTATCTTTATTATTTGCCGAAAAGGGTAAAGAGGTTTTTAGCGCATTGACCAACAATGGTGTTATTGCTGATTGGAGAGAACCCAATGTCATCCGTATTGCGCCAGTGCCGATGTACAATAATTTTGAAGATTGTCATCGTTTTTATGAGATATTGAAAAGCCTGTAGTTGGTGTTTATGAGGTAAAACACTAAAGCCTGTACCCAATAGGGGATAAGGCTTTTTTTATTGATGTTGAACAGCTTTATGTTTCGATTATTTGGGGCAAAACACTAGAGGATTCAAATTTTTATTTTATACCATCTTCATCGCAGTTGCTTTTGCCAAGATTTGGACAATAGCTTGTTGGCGGGGCTGCATTAAATCTGCCGAAAGCTCCTGCAGCATTTGCTGAGCAGGCATATTGCGATTTAATTTTTTTTCAACATTAGGATTAGAATTGGTATTTTTTGCGTGTAGTTGTTTAATCATTCAAAGGGGGTTTTTTAAAATAAACGCATGGCTTTTTAAAATATTGTACTACACCCCAAAAAAATTTCTGAGCCCACAAATCCTATTTTTTTGATAACAAGAAACAATTATTGATGCTATAATTGTACCTTAGCCCTCGTTCAAAATATCTTAATTAAAACCTTTTTCAATGGCAAAAATTAAAGTTGCAAACCCCGTAGTAGAGCTTGATGGGGACGAAATGACCCGGATTATCTGGCAATTTATCAAAGACAAATTGATACTCCCTTACTTAGAGTTAGACATTAAATATTACGACCTAAGTGTAGAATATCGCGACCAAACAAACGATCAGGTGACTATTGATGCAGCCAATGCCATCAAACAATACGGCGTAGGCATTAAATGTGCCACCATTACACCTGATGAAGAACGCGTTAAAGAATTTAACCTAAAGCAAATGTGGAAAAGCCCCAATGGCACTATCCGCAATATTCTTGATGGCACTGTATTCCGTGAGCCCATTGTTATTAATAATATTCCACGTTTAGTTACTACCTGGGATGCGCCGATTATCGTTGGTCGTCACGCATTTGGCGATCAGTATCGTGCTACCGATTTTGTGACCAAAGGGAAAGGTAAATTGACCATTAAGTTTGAAGGTGAGGATGGCAGCTTGATTGAGCATGAAGTGTTTAATTATAAGGGAGATGGTGTAGCAATGGCAATGTACAATACCGATGAGTCTATCAAAGGTTTTGCGCGTTCTTGTTTCAATATGGCCTTGTCTAAAAAATGGCCATTATTCCTCTCTACAAAAAATACAATTCTTAAAAAATACGATGGTCGCTTCAAAGATATTTTTGAAGAAATCTATTTGGCCGAGTTCAAAACATTATTTACGGAGGCGGGGATCGTATACGAGCATCGCTTGATTGATGATATGGTAGCGAGTGCTCTAAAATGGAATGGTAATTTTGTATGGGCCTGTAAAAACTATGATGGGGATGTTCAAAGTGATACCGTAGCTCAAGGTTTTGGTTCGCTTGGATTGATGACCTCTGTTTTGATAACACCCGATGGTCAAACAATGGAAGCAGAAGCAGCGCATGGTACCGTTACCCGCCACTATCGCGAGCATCAAAAAGGAAAACCCACTTCTACCAATCCAATTGCTTCTATTTTTGCTTGGACAAGAGGATTGATGTTCCGCGGAAAATTAGATGGCAATCAGCCATTGATAGATTTCTGTCAAGCACTAGAAGATGTATGTATCGAAACGGTTTCGAGTGGTAAAATGACTAAAGATTTGGCAGTATGCATCCACGGAAACAAAGTCAATCACGGTGAACATTATTTGTACACAGAGGAGTTTTTAGATGCTTTGGATAGCAATTTGCAATCAAAGTTGAATCAATAATTTTTTGTAAAGCAATGAAGCGAAAAGCCTTATGGGTAAATCGTTTCATTGCTTTTTAATTCTGTACCATTATGAATGACAATACAATAGTTGCGCTGCGCAACGCCAACATTTATCAAGGCAATTCACTCATTTTATCCGATGTTCGTTTTGAGGTAAATAAGGGTGAAATGGTGTATATGATTGGTAAAACAGGAAGTGGAAAATCAAGCTTGCTCAAAACCCTTTATGGAGACTTATATCTTAAAGAGGGCGAGGGTAATGTTGCCGGCTTTAATCTCAAAGATTTAAGTTGGAAAACTGTTCCGCTTTTGCGCCGCAATTTGGGTATTGTCTTTCAGGATTTCCGATTGCTGAGCGATAGAAATGTCTACAATAATTTAGAGTTTGTCTTGAAGGCTACTGGATGGACAGACAAGTCGCTCATGAAAGAGAAAATAGAAACCGTTCTTGGCAAAGTCGGTCTTCGGGGCAAAGGATTTAAAATGCCCCACGAAATGTCAGGTGGCGAACAACAAAGAGTTGATATCGCACGCGCTTTACTCAATAACCCCAAACTGATTATTGCTGATGAACCTACAGGCAACTTAGACCCAGAAACGACAGATGAAATCATGCAATTACTACTCACTATTTGTAAAGATTACAACACCGGTATGATAATGGCAACACATGATTATACCATTTTACAAAAATATCCAGCACGAATAGTAAGAATCGAACAGGGAAAATTGCAAGAATTAACACCCGTTCAGTAGTTGTTTTGCTTTCCCATTTGTTATTATAAAAAACGGTCCAGCAAGTCTTGTGTAGGCATCATACATTCGTCCTTTTTGCCAAAAAAACGGTATCGGTTTTTTGCTACAAAATTGTAAACGGCATCTCGTAAAAAACGAGGAACAATTATAAACCCGTACAGTATTTTCCAAGCACCACTAAGTTGCTTGCACACTAGCAGTGCTGCAGTAGAACGGGTGTAGGTTTTGTTGGATTGGATAAGTATGAAGGTGTTGTTCCCTGCGCTTTCAAGGCCATTTTGCTTGATTAATAGTTGCCCTGCATCAGACTGTAGTGCTGCAAGTTTGAATTGCTTTTGAGGGTCATTACGGATAACAAATTGCACCGTATGATTGCAAAGCTTGCAATAGCCGTCAAACAAAATTATTGGGTTGTCCCCTTTCATTATTGAGCTTGTTGCGATTGCGAAACGTGATGGCTGAGCACTTTTTGTAAGAGATCAATTCTAGTAGCACTCCATTTGTTTTTATCGGTCTCCGTTTGGGGTAATTCAAAGTTTTGGGCAAAGAAATAAACATAATTGCGTTCACCACTTTTATTCATTGAACCTTCTTTTTCCTTAATCTTTACTTCATATTCTGCAAAGCCCACCACCCAAAGTATTGTGGCGCTGTCATTTTTTCCCCATCCGGTTTTGTAGTATAGTTTTTGCCCGTTTTTGTTATCATGGAGCATCAAACTACGCACAATGCGTTGGGTACGGTCAGTAAAAGGCAGTTGGTTAAAATACATTTTACGTAAAAAGCCAACCTGCTCATCTGCAGAAATTTTTAAGCTATTGTCTGTCCAGCAGCTAGTCACCGAGTCGCCTATGATTTTATTGCCGTAACGAACGGTATCTAAAAAATGCTGTAAGTTCTCTTTGCCAATGCGGCGTGCTACTTCTTTGAAGAAGGGCTCTGAGCTGAGCTCAAAAGCCTCGCGTAGGTTCAAATCTTTGTCCCATTCTGGATGTCCACTACTGTCGCCATTAAAGGGGATAATGAATTTGTCATCTTGCAGAATGCCTAATTCAACAGCAACTAAACTCAATAATATTTTGAAAGTGGAAGCGGGTAAAAAGTGTGCCGTATCTTGTTGTAAATTATAATAATGAACGGCGTCATGCGTTTGGTCGCGCAAGATGATGCCAGCATTTTTGATGCCAGCCTCTTCGTAAAATTTCCCCCAATCTTTATGCTCATGAATGCGGGCGTCACGGCAAGATATGAGGCTTAAAAAAGAGAAAAAGATAAGACTAAGCGTATAAAAGCGATTCATAAATTGAAATAAGAATAAAAATGCAGTGCAAAGATAAACCGAAATAAGCATCAAGCACTTTCATAAAATCAATATTTACTAAAACCCAATAGGGCTTTCGTATCTATTTTTTTGTTTGCTTTGCAGTGTGAATCTTCCCTTGTTGCTTGCTCGCCGATATTTGGTTAAACAAAACGGCACTTTTTCTTCTTTCATTATCAAGCTCGCTATAGTAGCTACGGCACTCAGCGTGGCTGTAATGATACTATCTGTCTGTGTAATTGGAGGATTTAAAAGTGTGATTCGCGAAAAAATATTCAGCTTTTGGGGGCATGTATTGGTTGTTCCTTTCAATGATAACCCATCAAGTATCATTTCATCAAAGCCAATAGAATATAATGATTCGGTGATGAATTTGATACGCCAAGATCCACAAGTAGCAAGTGTTTCCCGATTTGTTGTTCGCCCAGCCATAGTGCAAAGCAATGGGCAGATGGAGGGCTTGCGTTTAAAGGGTATCGCTCCTGATTACCGATTTCCCTCATCCTTGCAATTGAGGGGCGGAGCTATTCGCTTTACAGACAGTAATTATGCCCAACAGGTCATTTTATCGCGTACTACCGCCAATAAATTGTCGCTGAATATTGGGGATGATGTGCTTTTTTATTTTTTAGAGTCAGGCTCTACCAGTCCACGCATACGCAAATTAAAAGTGATAGGCTTATACCACACCGGTATGGAAGACGTAGACCAATACTTGGCTATTTGTGATATAAGGCTGTTGCAGCACATCAATAACTGGACAGCCCAGGAAATAAATGGCTATCAAGTTGAAGCAAAAAATGAGGCTTTTACGATGGCTATTGCCGACAGCGTTTTTAACCATACTGATCTTACCGCACAAACCATTGAAGATAGTTTTCCGGCTATTGTTGATTGGCTCAACGTGCAGAATCTTAGCGTGAGCATTTTGCTTATTATTATGGGCATAGTGGCCACTATAAGTATGGGTGCGGCTTTGCTCATTTTAATTGTAGAAAGAGCAAGCATTACAGGATTGTTAAAAGCTCTGGGCTTAAACAATGGAGATACGCAAAAGATATTTTTGTACATAGCTCTATTGACTGGCCTTTTGGGGGTTTTGTTGGGCAATATTATGGCTATTGGTATTTGCCTGGCACAACAAAAATTTGGTTTTTTACAAATGAATGAGGCTACTTATTTTATGAATAAAGTACCCATGCAACTCAACCTTTGGTATGTATTGCTCATCGATGTTGCGACGATTGTGATAACCGTTTTGTGTATGTGGTTGCCCACTATTTATGTAAGGAAAATTCAGCCCGCAAAGGTTTTGCAGTTTAAATAAGGCTATTCTTCTAGTCTATTTAAGCCCGCTTTGGCGAGTTGGTCGATGGAAGATTGAAAATGGTGACTGCGCATAGATAGGCATTCTTTGAAAGCATCTATAGCCCGTTTTTTTTGACCTTGCTTTTCATAAATAAAACCTTTTTGCAGCGCGGCTCTAGCGGCAAAATATTCTTTTCTGCTTCGGCCCATTTGGATGCAGGCATTATAAAATAGAATTGCCTTTTCGTCGTTTTTTAGTTCTTCAAAAAGCCTGCCGAAACGAAAATTGTATTCGAGTATATGGGGTATTGAACCCAATTGTTTTTTGTCTATTTGCTGCAGGGTTGTTAGCGCTCTTTGATATGCCCCTCCATCAAATAGCAATTTGGATTCTAATAGAGGTTTTAGCGGCCAAATGGGCTTTTCGGCAAATGCTTGTGCTTGTTGATCAGCATCAGTGGCCACATCACCCTTGCTGTTTATCTGCTCTACAATAGCGTTGGCTTCCTTGATGTTATTTTGTATATAAGCCATCCATGCAGTTTTGAGTAGGGCATCTTTTACAAAATACTGGCCTTTATATTCTGTTAAAAACTGCTGATAAAGCCCCACACATTTGGGGTCTAGTTTTGCGAGCATGGCTTCTGCAAGCTCGTATTTGAGGATGGGATATTGTGCATAGCCTTTTATTTGCTCGGCCTTCTTAAGGATTGAGAAGGCGCTTTCGGCTTTTCGATAATTGAGTGCAAGATTAGCTTTTATAAAGCTTCTCATAATATTATTTTCTTCGTCAAATTGGCTGCCATTGATATAGCGCCATGCCGTTTCTGGATTGCTTTGTAAATAAAATTTCAGATAAGCATAAAAAATCATGGCTTCTTCTTGCATGGCGCCTGGGGCATCTTTGTGCGCGTTTAAATATTGGGCTAATTCGGCTACACCATTTTTTATGTTTCCTTTGATGCCCAATAAGGCACCAAGCCATTTGTACTGATCTGGTATCGCACCTGCTATAGATTGTTCTAGCCCAAACAGTACCTTGTTTTCTTGGAAGTTGGGAAATTGAATTCTATTCTCTTTTAATAATAAAAAAGACTTTCGAAATTTGGTGGCGGCTCTGAAATGATCACCGAATCGAAGATGGATAAGCGCCCCATGCAATTGGATATTCGCGCGACAAAATAGATACCAAGGACTATCCTCATGGCCTTGTTCTATTAAGGATAAACGTTCTTCTTGTTGCTGTTGTATAATCCGTAGTTTTTGCTCATCACCGTTAAACAGCAGCGCTAAACAGTCTGCATAATCGGCTAAATAAATAGGAATAAGGTTGTTTGGGTTCTTGCCCAATTCTGCTTTTAAGGTTTCTTGGGCCCCTTCATTGTTCAAGGCCATTAATTGACTGTAAGCCTTTCGGCAATTGGCATTGAAGTCGAACCTATACTCGCCTGCAAGGGCTAGGTTATGATAAAGGAGGGCAATAATGACGCAGCATAGATGTTTCATGAACAGGGCAAAAATACATTAGTTTGATGCCTTTAAGGCAAGATAAAGGCCCCGTCTTTATGGATATTGTGTAAGGCAATTTTGTGTTGGGCACATTGCGACTCCCAGTCTTTTAAAGCGTATGCCTTTGGATTGTTGGCCAGTACCATTTTTTTGGGTCTGAATATCTTTAGCAGCCTCTTAACATCTGATTTTTGGTTCGCTGAGGCCAGAATGAGAATGTCAATTGGAAAGCTATCGGGCAGCCTATCTTCACTTCGGAGTACGAGGATTTTCTGACCTTTGATCATACATGCCGCCCCTGCTGCTGTTTTTTCGTTTTTTAAGTGTAGCCCAATATGTGCTTTTTTTTGCGCAAAGCTTTCTGTAGTTGCTCCATTGATGATGATAAAGTTTCTTCCCGTATAGCGTTCAATGAGTGCTTCTCCTTTTTGTTGGTACACGATTATTCCCTTTTGATGCGCTATTTGCCAGCTCTTATGTACATGTTGTATAGAAAAAGCTAGCAGAGCAAAGAGCCCTATCCATAATCCTTTTTTGCTTTTCAGCATCCGATAACCTGTAAGGCCAAGGATGAAGATGTAGATCAGCACAAGCATCATGGGCGACAAATGAATACTTTTTAATGAGGGTATATTCACCTGCTGTAGGTAGCTAATCCATCCATGAAAAGCCTGGGTGATCACAACGAGAATAGAAGAGAGCGCTTGCGCAATGGGGCTGAAATGGGCAAAAAGCAATAGAAGCATACCCATTATCAAAACGACAGTCATGGCGAGGCTAGCCAATACATTCGCTACTAAAAACATGGGTGGGAAGCTATGGAAATAGTAAGCAACCAATGGGGCTACCAAAATTTCTGCTGCAAGGCTTGCCGCTATGGCGTTTTTTAAAAAATGAGTACAGTGTTCAAAAAATCGATGGCTGCTTGAATTCTTTTTTGGTCTGTTTGAGGAGAATAAGGATAACATGCTTGGGTAAAAAATGATTAATGATAGCACAGCGATAAAGGAAAGCTGAAAGCCAATCGTGAACAACCACATAGGGTTGAAGAGCAGTAAAACAAAGGCGGTGCTAAACAATTGGTTTAAAGGATTTGCCTCTTGCTGGCAAGCAGCCCCTATGGACATGATGCTAAACATGATGGCTGCGCGTAATGCAGGCGTTGAAGCCCCAGACATGAGTACATAAAACCAGACTATGCCTAAACAAACCCCTAGCTGCGCCCATTTCATTTTTTTGTTATTGATCAGGCCAAACAAAGCGCTAATGGCTGCAAAAAGCACTGCCACATGAGCACCCGATATCGATATTATATGGATAATGCCTGTGTCAGAATAGGCTTCGCGCAGGCTAGGGTCAATGTCTCGTTCATCGCCTAATAACATGGCCTTCAATAAGGCACTGGTATTGCTATCTGGTATGTTTTGCTGGATACTCCTAATGCCATAGCTATGCGCCCTTTCGATAAGGTTATATGACTTTTTGTCTTTCCTAGCATAGACCTTAATTTTTTGTTGGTCTACGAATTGCTGAAAGTATATTCCTTTACGCGCACATTGTTGTTGATAATTGAGTTCAAAAGGGTTGCCACTCTTGTTGATGGGCTGCCATTTATTGGGTAATAAGAGGGTGTCGCCTAATGTAAATTTTTGTTCCTGGCTGCTTTTAAAAACATAGAGGAATGCTTTGCCAACAGATTCTGTAACCCGATAACTGTCTATTGATTTCAGGGCAGCGACTTCATATTTTATTGTTTTGTTTTTAGTAATCGGCTCGGCAGAAACGACAACCAAACTGTATTGTTTCGCTCCAAGTTCTTTTCCCCAAAAATCATTTCTTTGCCTGCTATCTGCCCAATAGCAAAGGCTAAAGCCCAAAACCACAATGCTAAAGAAGCCTGCAAGGGAGCTGCCTAAACTATTTTTTTTATTTAGGGATAAAAGGACAAATGGGACAAAGGAGATGCTCCAACCAATAAGCAGGTAACACAGCGCTACATTCTGAGGCGTAAAAGTATCATACATAAGGATGCCTGTTATCAATGCGGCTAATAAGCGCATCATGGGTGCCTGTTCCCAAATGGCTACTTGGCTGTGTTGCGTCATTTTTTAAAAGGTGTAATAATTAGAGATTGACAAAAACTCGTTTTATTTTTGCTGCATCCACTTTTAATTTTTACCAAAATGAAATCTCTATCCTATTCAGTTTGCCTCTTTGCTTTGTTGTTTGTACAAGCAAGTTGTGGAAACGATTCGAAGCCCCAAAATAGGGGAGCCATTGTGTTCGGGGATTCTTCCACAATAGTTACAGAAAGCGATGTGAGATTGTTGCGTAATAATGTCACAGATATCGTGCCACAAAAACAAAGCACTGAATTGGATACGCCGCAATCGCTTCCTGCGAAGCCTCTTGATACCGCAAAGGCTATTGTGGCAGAGACCACAGCTCCTGAAGCTCCCGATGTTTCTACAACGGAGGCAATAGAGGGTTTACAGGCGCCATTTAGTTCATTTAAACTGTACATAAAAGGTATAAAGGCGCGAGCTGGTAAAAAGGTGGATTGGCAAAGTGCTTCTGGAGCCTCCTTTACCTTGGAAGAAGGCAATTTGGCATCCAAAGTGATTGCTGTTGAAAAAGGCACGATTACAAAAGTGACCCAAAGAGTACAAACCGTAGTAATGCTCAAAGCCGGTAATGGCAAGCTGTTCAAGCTAACGGGATTGCCCAGCGATCAAAGTGCTTGGATGGCTTTGCAAGCCAAAAACGGGCAGTTCAACATTAAGGGCCTTGGTAAAAAGGAGCTTAGATATGATAAGAAATTTACGGCAAATGCGCTTAAAAATGCCGTTCAAAAATTAGCGCGTTCTACAAAAATGAGCAAAAAAGAAGAGCAAAAATTATTAACAGCTATTCGTACTGTTCGCTCCGCCAATCAAGCACCTTGTAGCATTGCGCTACAAAGTGTGGTATGGAAAATATCTGGAAAAGATGCTAAGGGGAAATCTCTAGACAAAGAGGTGCGCATCGATATCAATCTTTAATTTCTTTAGTCGGCAATGGCAATGCACTTGAGCTCTATAGCTATAGGTGTGGGCAATGCATTGATAGCGCAAGTCGTACGGCAAGGTAAATTGTCTTTAAAATACTCTGCATAAACCCGATTGTACGTTTGGAAATCACGTTTCATATCTACTAAAAAAACAGTTACGTCAACCAGCTTATCCCAGCTGCTGCCGCACTCTTCTAATACCAGCTTAACATTGTCAAAAACGCTGCGGCATTGCGCTTCGAAGTCAAATTCTACAAAATTACCGTATTGGTCGAGCTTCAAACCAGGTATTTCATTAGTACCTGCTTTGCGTGGTCCAATTCCTGAAAGGAATAATAGGCCAGCTGCTTTGCGTGCGTGTGGGTATAAGCCTACAGGCTTTGGGGCGTTCTCTAAAAAGTGCTTTTCGGACATAAAATTTAGTCTTGATTTGTATAGTGGAAGCCAAAAATACTGTAAAACAAATTCTTGAGTGTTAAAATAGTACCTTAAAATTAAATAAATAACATAGATATATAATAATGTTAAAAAAATATGAATTATTGGTTATGATATTTGTTAAAAAGTATTTAACTTGTCCTTTCCATCAATTGTTGATGACATCAGAATTTAATCCATTTCGTAAATTTTTTTACTATGAA
>JAIXWS010000084.1 GCA_027491165.1 Sphingobacteriales bacterium
ATGGGGCTACCATTGTTGACGCTCCAATTGGTTTTTACCCAATTAGTGAGTGTAAATGAAGAACCTACAGACATGCTGTTGTGCTTAATTAAACCAGTAGTATCGCTCTCGCCCCACCAGCATTGGCTAGAGTTAAGTACAAAGTTGTTTTGCACTTCCAATTGGCGTGCAGCAGTGGTTGTTGGGTTGTAAACCCGGCAGTTGGTGATACTTAGTTTATTGTTGTTTTGGATTGCATTAGCTGCATTGGTACCGCTCGCCTGATTATTGATAAATTGACAATTTTGAATAGTAGTATTGGTATAATAATCATTGTAAAGCCCTGCACCTACAGCAGCTTTGTTGCCATTGAATTCAGTGCCCGCTATAAAAAGTGTACCGTGGCTTGGAGTACTTGGGCCGTGTGACTTGTTATATATACCACCACCCATATTGCCTGCGCTGTTGTTTTTAATTTGTACATTAAGTCCTTCGATTCTTAGGCTATCATTACTCCAAATACCACCCCCATTTGTAGTGGCCGTATTATTGTTAATTTCTACATTACCTTTAATAATTGTTCCCTGATTCAAAGGTGGTATTGAAGATACGTTGTTAAGGTATAAAGCTCCACCTTCAGTTAATGCTGTGTTATTAATAATTTGAATTTTGCCGCCTTTTGAATCTATTATACTTAAATAGTTTGGAGCTCTATCCAACCACAAACCTGCTCCTTTATTTCCTGTATTGTTCGAAATGATAATATTTCCTGTTAGATTAACAATTGTGCCAGTTCCAAAGATTGCACCGCCACCCCCAGTGATACTTCCCGTGTTATTGTAAAATTTAACTACGGAACTACCTGTGGCTTCTCCTCCTTTTACCTCCACCTTTCCTGTAAAAGACAATGCCCCAGAACTATAAGTACTTGAGTTGTTTCTGAAAATAGTATTCCCTGTTATTATAATGTGTGAACCTTCAGACGCTATCCCTCCAGCCCCTCTGAATGGGATGCCCGTACCCGTTACTTTTCCATTCTGGAAAATAATATTATCAAAAACAGTTGAGTCTGACAAATAGGCAACTGCGTCGTAATTAAGGAATAATATTTGCCCTAAGCCTTTGGCGTCAATCGTAGTGCTATCTGTTCCACTTATGGTGCCTTTTAAGGTGAAATATTTGTTTGAACTCAAACTGTATTCATTAAAAGTATGGGCACTAAGTCGTAATTCATCTCCATTAACTATATTAGGTAATGCAGCGGCAATTGTTGAATAGGTAGGTGTTAATGGTAGGCCTGCTCTATAGATAGTCGCTGTTTGGGCATTGCCCAAAAATGGAATTATAGAAACGGATAAGATACTAAGGGTTTTTTTCATGTTGAAAGTTTTATCAGTTAATTAAATCTTCAGTAGCAAATAGTGGCTACTGAAGTTATTTCTAGAATATTATTTTTTGATTGCTTTGAAATGATTCTTTTCGCCACGCGCAGTACTAGATTGTAAAATATAGGTACCACTAGCTAATTTAGGAGCAGTTTCGTTCAATGATTTATTTAAGTCTGAAACCGAGCCTGTCGACTTCAATATTTGTCGACCCTGAATGTCGCTAATGCTAATTGTCCATTGCTCATTTTCTTGGACGGATGGGACTGTAAATTTGATTTCATTATCAAAAGGAATCGGATAAATATTAGTTTTTTGATTGTTTGATATAGCAAGTGCATTTGCTTCAGATTTTCTCCATGTACTACTACTTGCCCAGGGATGGGCCTTATGCACTAAACTATAATCTCCCAAACTGTCTTCTTGTAGAAAAACATTATACAAATAATCACCCGTGCTATTTTTACTCATGGCTATTCTTGGATTGTCTCTTACAGAATAAGCATTGTTTGGGACATTTAAATAGTCTGTAGTGGATACTAAGGCACCTAAATCGTCAACTTGTTCAGCTACATAGCCATTAGGCCCACCTGCAAAACCCACAAAATAATTGTCTCCTACTGGGTGATAACCGATTGCTGGGTAATGCCCTGCCGTGAATCTGGGACTAAAGCCAGTTGGTGTTATCCTGTCATTACCGAGCCAAGCTGGATCGCCTGAAATTGTAACTCCATCATTATATGTTCTTATATAAACCGTGTCTTCATTTGTTTTAGACCAAGTCAAACTCCAATTTGGATCAGCATGAACATCGGGGCAATCAATATTAACATTTACTGTGTCAGCTCTGGATCCTAATAAACCGTAATAAGTTGGTTCATAATCTTGGTAGTTTAACCCTGTATATGTAGAGTTATATACATCATTAAAAGTAGTATAGCCCACTACTAATGTGGGGTCGCTTTGTATGTCAGCTTTGAATGTTTTGCGATTGCAACCGCCCATAGTATCGCTAAAATCAAAATAATTAAAATACGTAAAATGCAAATAGTCATCGCCAGTTGTTGGATCAGTTCTAAAAGCAACATCCGGCAAGTTGCCTTTGTCCGTTATTAGGACGTCTGGTCCTATACCAATTGTTGTAGTAGTATAGTCAAAAGCCTTGGCAAAAACTGCAGAAGTATTGTGCCCCCAAGTAATTAAAGATTTATTTGCAGCTTCATTTACATCAATGCTAATTCTGTCGAAATATGAACCAGATGTTAAGAGAACTGGGCTACCCAGAGGTGTGGGTGGTGCGGATGTATGTGTCCAGTTATATAATTGATAATAATAATTGCAATATGGGTAACATTCTGGGTTGCCAGTTATATATGGCTCTGCCCAAGTTACTATAAAGTTTTCTTGACATAGTCCACCATAAAGATAGGCAACTGATATATTTGAGGCATTTGGCATAGCAATTGCTCCATACCCAACATAGGTGCCAGTAATTGGATTGATAATACCGTAAGAAAATCCACCGCCATCAGTTGCAGAGTTGCCAGAACCATCAATATACATTTTGTGTGACCAGGCTGCTAATGCAGATTGAGCATTTAAGTATGGAGCTGCATAATAAACCCAATGTGAGTTGCATTGTAGGTACGTTACTTGGTCGTCAAGGTAGTAGGTTGGTGCGGAGGCAGGAGAAGGAAACATCGTTTCATTTGATGTAGCGCTGTTAAAAGTTTGCGCTTTTCCTGTAGTAAGGCAAAAGGCAATCATTACCAGAACTAAAAAATTAAATTTACTGTGCTGTCTAATCCGATTCATAAGATTATATATGATTTTGTTGCATTACGAAGATAACAAAGTATTTATAAAACATGAACTTTTTTTTGGAAATTTTTGTGCAAAAAAAGCACCAAAAAACCCAAGGAATTTGTTGATGCTGAGGTGGTAAATTAATAAAAAAGAGGTCGGGATGCTTATTTTCCAGCTGCAGTTACACTAAACATCGATGCGTAATTATCAGCGATTTTTTTAGCATCAGCTCCTGGCATATGTATTACCGAGGTACTTGCGAAACTAGTGACATTGCTTGGTCCAAAAAGTTTGGCAACATCTGCACTTAGGTGAACATGGTTTTCGTCACCATTTACAGTTATGGTATTAGGGAAATTAATCGTTACTGTTTTTACCGTATTATTTGCTCCGCTAAATCCACCAACATGGATGCGCAAAATATTTCCAGCTTGGGGAGATTGTGGTGATGTACCTTCCATTTTGAGCATAATATAACCCGATGACCAACTCCAAAACATTCCATTTGCTGGGTCAAGAGCACCTGTTTGAGCACCAGATACATTGCGCAAGCTATCTACCCCAATGGTGAATGTGATGGACTTATAGGTGCCAGCTGGAACTTTCGCAAGGCTAAAATTTAATGAAGTGGTGTTCGATTGTTCTAGTAAATGATAACTTTCTACTTCGGCAAAATTGCTGCCGTCTATACTATTTAGTTTGATGTTGCTGATGTAATAATTAAATTTTGTGACGCTAAAATCGTCGCCATTTTGATTTTTATAGACTGTTCCGTCCATTTTAAGGTTTTCTGTACCCACTTTGTTGCTAAATTCTAGCAAGACTTTTCCTTCTTTAGGTGTTGGTGTTGACGCTTCAGGGTCTTTTTTACAAGAGGCAAGTGCTGCTGCAAAAGCGGCTATTAGGGCAATATGGAAGAAGTGCTTTTTCATGGTGTTGCTTTTTTTTAGAATGAGTTATTTGGCCTTCCTTGTTTGGATTGTTGCAGCTTTTGTGTATTGTTCAGGATGTTGATGAGCATAGAAATAATAAGCAGTAGGGCAAATGCCATGGCAATCAACCAGTCAGATTGACCAAAACGACTGAGTAATTGGGGTAGCTCCAGGATACTTAAAAGTCCTACAACACTTAGGATAAGGGCTAGGCTGATTATTTTAATAGGATTGTTCATGCCGATTTTTTATAGTTTAAAGTTATGCAATAAATGTCCACTTGGTTTCATTAGGGTCTTCTTCTTTTGCCCTTCATTTTATAAAAACAAAGGAAGCCTTTTTATTAAGCGATTTCATAATGGCATGCTGCAAAAGATTATTTACTTAAAGGGCAGGGATATTTCTTTAATCTAATTTTCTCCTTGCCATTAAATTTTCTGCCAATTGTAAATCTTCGGGGGTAGTAATTTTTATGTTGTTTTTATCGCCTTCTATCAGTGTGATTTTATGCCCCATGTTTTCTACTACAGTAGCCTCATCTGTAAAAGTGCTTTGGTAGTCTTGTGCAAAAGCGGGCAATAAAATACTGCCTTGAAAGGTCTGTGGTGTTTGGATAATTCTAAGCATATCCCTATTAATGGGCGAAGAACCAGAGGCACTCAATACCCGCACGCTATCGACCACATTAATAGCCGGAATAGCAGTTCCCACAGCTATTGCTGTTTCGATACAATTTTGAATAAGGGTTTCGCTGATAAAAGGACGAACACCATCATGTACTAAAATAATAGCATCTTCTGGAAGACCTTTGAGTCCATTTTTGACGCTTTCGTATCGTGTAGCACCACCACTAACAACATTCAGTTCAATTCTATGTTCAAAATGCTGCAAGACTATTTGCAATTTGCTAATTTCTGCCTCGGGCAACACTAAAATTATTTCGGCTTGGGGAATTGCTTTGGCGAATGCGGCAAGGGTATAGTACAAAATCGGTTTGCCCTCTATTTCTAAAAACTGCTTGGGCAAAGCCATTCCCATTCTTGTGCCTTGTCCACCAGCTACAATAACTACAAATATGGGTCTTGGAAGATTATGCATAGGAAGCCAAAAATAGGGTGTAAAATGGTATACACTGAAAGGTAAAAAGAAATTTAACAGAGTAAAGCTAAAAAGCCAAAAGGTCGTTTGCTCTAATAGAACAAACAACCTTTTGATAAGGAAATATATAAAAAGCTAATTAAGCTAATTTGTTAATCGCTACAACGATACCAGATTTAAGGTTCGAAGCTTTGTTTTTGTGGATGATATTGCGTTTAGCCAATTTATCAATCATCGAAACAATCTTAGGCAATTCTGTAGTTGCTTCAGTTTTGTCGGTCATTGCTAAAAGTTTACGAATAGCGTTACGAGTAGTTTTACCGTAATAACGGTTTCTGTCGCGGCGTTTTTCGCTCTGTCTTACATCTTTTTTGGTTGCTTTATGATTAGCCATTGCTATTTAATACTTTTTGTAATTTTTTAATTTCGGATGGCAAATGTAGGATTTTTATTTTATTCCAAACAATTTATTTATTTTTTATGCCCGCCATCTATTCTATACTATTTACAATCAATAGTTTTAGAGTTTGCTGATTTTTTGAACCCCGATCATTTTATTGTTGAGACTAACTTGGACAAAATAGTTGCCGACCGATAGGTTTCCGATATTTTCCGATACAGTAAATTCATTTTGTTTGAGTTGGTGGGTTGATTGTACTTGTACTTTACCCAGAACATCCACAATACTGATGGTCAAAGTACCATTGTTGGTAGGTAGGTTGCCATAAATATTGAGTATTTCGTTTGTAGGATTGGGAAAGCAAATCAATTGGATAGTAGCATCTTTTATATTCGCAATAGAAGAAGGTATCGGGTAGCTTACTGTTGCCGAATCAGTGATGCCTAAGCCTAGATTGTAATAAGTGCCTGAAGGGGTAGTTTGCAATTTGCTGGGGCGCACCATATAAAATTTCAGTCCGTCTTTGCCTACTGTATCTTTAAAAGTTGTTCCAGCAATTAGGCCCGATAGTTTTGTATATTTCCCATAAAGGCTATCAGCACGGTATACGTAGTAACCGATAACGGTTGGATCGGTAGAAGCTGTCCAAGTGATGGTTGCCCCTTTTTTAGCGATTGGGCTTATGCTTATGTTTTTGGCTGGTTTGATGTAATCACTGCGCAAGCTAAGGTCGCCCATTAAGGCGATATGAACGGCCCCATACATATAGCCTAAGGGCGTATAGGTTCCTCCGATATTATTTTGGGTGATTTGGGCACTGTAACCAATATTTTCGCCTAGGGCCATATGGTGGAAAAACCAATTGGGTCGACCCGCCCAGCAAGAGCTCAATGCTGGTTCGCTACAGCATAAGGGTGCGCGCAAGAAATTGTTTTGACTATCCCAATCGCCAAAATAACTACCAAATAAAACGGTGAAAATGCCTTTTTGCTTTTTGGTGGTAAAATCAGTTGTGGTACCTACGCCGCCACAACTTGAATAAGATCCGCCACCGCAACCAAAGGCCCATTGATAAGCAGAATCGTTAAGGGTAGTCATAAAATCAGCTGCTTTGATATTGTCGCGTCCTATCAATTGCGGAAAATTGCGCCAAGCATTTGCCGCAAAGGCCTCGCCACTGAATGCGCCAAAATTATCGTCTACCAATCCTTTGCGGCTAACATATAAAGAGTCCATTTTGTATTTATGTGCCTTGTACAAGTAGTTTTTCATCATGCTTACTTCGCTTTTGGCAAACAAGGGCATATTGGCAAAGTCAATTCGGCTAACCTGTAATTCTATAGCCGATGGAGGGATGGTTTGATCCCATTTGCCATCTCCGGGAATATTTTTATTCTGCGTTCTAGAGGCCGAGGTCGCATTATTGACTATGGCATCCGTCCAAACATCATTCATTTCGCCATAGAACATATCTGCTGGCCAAGCGCCTAAATGGTCGGGATGTGCATCTGGGTTCAGCTCTCCGCTGTAGGGTACGGCTACATGACCAATGATTAAAACGGATTGTACATCGGGTAGGCTAGTATAGTATTGTTTAATTTGTTTTCTAATGATACTATCGGGTGTACTGCGTGGCGCATTGAATCGAACAATCGCCCAGCCGTCAGCACTTAAATCCTTCATTAAATTGTTGATCTCCACTGCGCAGGAATCCCTAAATAAAGTATCTAC
>JAIXWS010000115.1 GCA_027491165.1 Sphingobacteriales bacterium
TATTTTTTGGTGACTTTGCTGACACGTTGTTGTTTCACCAACTCCTTGCCGTCTTTATCTGTTACCATAAACAGATAAACACCATCTGCAAATTTGCTCAAATCGATCTCTTTCGTCTCTTGTGATTCGATGACCGTTTTACCACTTACATCTTTCACTGTTATCATAACCGATATCGGGCTCTCGATAAATACTTTCGAATCCGTTGGGTTAGGATATATCTTGATTTGATCTTTCTGTAGCGTTACCGTGTTGATGCTAGCTGGATCTTGCAAACTTGGATCGGTAACCTCTATCGGGTTTGACTCTCCAATACAACCATTCGCATCTTTTACACGCAATTTGTATACGCCTTTGAATACAAGGTTGTGCGTAGGACCAGTAGCGCCTAGTATGTCTTTGCCATTAAGAATCCATTGGTAAGATATATAGGTTGGGGTCGTTACACTCAACACTAAGCCAGCCTTGGTAATCACAGGGTTTGGTGATGGTAAAATGTTTACCGTAACACTTGATGATACGCTTACGCAACCATCTTTGCTGCGCACTTTTACCGCATACACGCCTGAGTTCTTAACCAATTGGCTACTGTCTCTCCAACCAAAGATCGTGCTACCAGCTCTTGTCCACTCGTAGCTAAAGCCACCTACATTCGCTTTCAACAAGACACCTTCATTCTCACAAGCGGTAGCGGTACCACCAGGGATACTGATTACTGCAGGAGGATTAGGTTTCACCGTGATCATGATATTGCGGGACGCTGCTTTACAAATGGATAAACCATCATAAGCCATTACGCGGTAATAACCTCCGGTAGTCACCAATAAGCTAGCTCCTGTAGCTCCAGGTATATCTACGTTGTCTCTGCGCCATTGGTATGTAACGCCCGGTTTACTTGACGTTGCATTCAACAGCATCGATGTACCCGCACAAATAATACTATCAGATGGCTTAGTGATCGTTACACTATATCCAGGATCATTCACTACTAATTTCACTTTATTACTCCAAGCTGGACAAGGTGATAATGGTGAAGAAACACGCACCATTACTGTGCCTGGCTCTGTACCACCAAAGTCGCTAAACTTCCATCCTGGCACTACAACACTATCAATCATCCAATCATAAACCGCTCCAGTAAAGCTTGTGGCGTTGAAACGCACAGAATCACCTAAGCAATAATTAACCGGAGTAATAGATGGCGTAATCGTTACCGCTGGATGAGCAACATGTGCTGGAACCTGGAAGGCAGTACTCATTACAGAATCATTTGTATTAGCACATACTACCGCAAAACTATATTCAAATCCAACCAAAGTATCTGCAGTCAATACCGTATCGGTAGCTCCTACGACTCTTGTCCATGCCGAGGTAGAACCTACTGGACGACGATACCACTGATGACGAATGCCCGGTACCAACTTAGTAGCTGCACCACTATTCCTCAAGGTAATCGATGTACCTACGCACATTAAAGTACCTGAAGGCATGGTGCTACTTGTACTGCCTACAAAAGGCATGCCATCGCATGGAGCATAGTTGACATTGATGTCATCAAAGGCAATACCAGGATAAGCATAGTTGTAAAACGCTGTAGTCGTTTTTTGGAAACCAATATAATACACTCTTGAAACAGTAGGCTTAAAGGTGGTATCAAACTTAACGTATGCAGTGTTATTCACATTGCCCAATGGGCGTAGTGTATTGGTCATAGCACCAACGCTTTGTGAAGTACCATAGAAAACACCCATACGATTAGCAGAAGCACTAGCTTGATAGAAGAAGCTCAACTGATATTTGTAACGGTTGTCTAAATTCAAACCAGGTGTATACCAGAAATTATCGTGCGTTAAAGGCGTATAGCCATAGAATGCATAGTCGTAATAACCCAAATAGTAACCACCAATCAAGAAGTTTTTACCACCAGGGGTATTGTTGGTGAGAGAACCATAAGAACCAGATTGTGTATTCCACAAAATGGAGTTACCCCAGACATTGGCATCAGAACACAAAGGTTTTAAACCAGCAGGAGTAGATTCGAAATCTTCTTTGTAGGGAATATCAAAACCACCCACACCCACTCGGAAAATAGGTGTAGTATCAGCAGCACCTGTTGCCGAACATTTGACAACACATCTAAACCAAGTAGGTGCACTCAAAGGATCTGTATTGTAAGGCATTGAAGTACCACCTGTTGACACAAAAGGACCGGCAGCTGATGTAGAAGACAACCAATCGTATACTAAACCAGTAGCTAATGTACTACCTTCTAATTCTAACATAGTTGAACCACCTATTGCACATACATGTATTGGATCGGCAATAATTTTACCAGCCACTACGGGAGCAGAACAAGGAGGCACTTCTTGCAATCCAATGTCATCAATAGCTATACCAGGATAAGTATAGGTAGTGTGGTTCACCGCAATACCTATAAATAAATTACCGGAAGCGGGAACAGTAAACTGTTGTTTGTATTGTTTGTAAATAGAGGTATTGGCATCAATAACACCTGAACCAATAGCAGTGGTCATGGCTGCAGCAGTTTGTGCCGTACCATAGAAGGCTTCAAAAGTCGTTTTTCCACCAGTATAGGCACTACCATTGTACCAGAA
>JAIXWS010000031.1 GCA_027491165.1 Sphingobacteriales bacterium
AAATTCATTTCTATTGTACGCATGCCACTTCCTTGGCAGCTTTCACATCTTCCACCTTTGACATTAAAGGAGAATCTACCTGCTGAATAGCCTCTGATTTTTGCTTCAGGGATTTGGGCAAAAAGCTGTCGTATATCATTAAAAAAGCCACAATAAGTTGCTGGGTTGCTGCGTGGTGTACGTCCGATGGGGCTTTGATCAATTTCTATTACTTTATCTACATGTTCTAAGCCCTCAATGCTTTTGTAGGGCATTGGCGTTTGTTTGTAGTTAGGGTAACAATGTTTGGCAAGAATAGGGTAGAGCGTCTCGTTGATGAGTGTGCTTTTTCCACTGCCACTTACACCACTTATGGCTACAAATGCACCCAGTGGTATTTCGATAGAAACATTCTTTAGGTTATTACCTGTAGCGCCTTTTAGTTTAAGTGTATGTCCATTTCCTTTCTTTCGTTCTTTTGGGATTTCGATCCTTAAAGTATTGTTGAGAAAGCCGGCGGTTGTGGTGTTTGTTTTCAATACTTCCTTTGGTCTGCCTTGGCTCACTACTTTACCGCCATGTATCCCAGCTGCGGGGCCGATGTCAATTAAATAGTCGGCAGCAAGCATTATGTCCTTGTCATGTTCTACTACTAGTACTGAATTTCCGGTATCACGTAAATCTTGTAAGGCCGAAATTAATCTAGCATTATCACGTTGGTGTAATCCAATACTGGGTTCGTCTAGTATATAGGTAATGCCTGTTAATTGCGAACCTATTTGGGTCGCTAATCGTATTCGTTGAGATTCTCCACCACTCAGGCTTCTGGTAGGTCTGTTCATACTCAAATAATGAAGTCCAACATTCAGTAAAAAGGAAAGTCGGTCTCTAATTTCTTTGAGAATATCTTTTGCGATAGCGTTTTGTTTTGCGTTTATTGTTGCTTCAATGTCTTCAAACCAATTAGCTAATTCTTGTAAGGAATTGTTGGATAAATCAGCAATGTTTTTGTCTTTAATTTTAAACCAGAGACTTTCTTTACGGAGTCTAGCGCCTTTGCATTCTGGGCAAGTGTTTAACTCCATATACTGCTCTGCCCAACTCCTTATCGAATCTGATGTGGTTTCATTAAACCAACGCAAAATCATGTTGACAATACCTTCATATTCTTCATTGGGTACAGGACTTGCCTCAGCATTTTCGTAGCTAATGATGCCTTCTTTATTGCCATAAAGAAGGATGTTTAAGGCTTCTGTTGGTATATCTTTAATGGCTTTATTCGTTGGTACTTTGTGTTTTTTGGCAGCGGCCATAGCCATCTTAAATGTCCATGCGTCCCGCTCTTCGCCTAATGGTGCAATTCCGCCATCAGCAATGCTTTTGCTGAGGTCGGGTAACACTTCCTTTATGTTTACTGTATAGATATTGCCCAGTCCTTTGCAGCAAGGACAGTAACCATAGGGTGAGTTAAAAGAGAAAGAATTGGGTGAAGGCTCTTCATAGGAAAGTCCTGTTTCGACACACATCAATTGCTTACTATATTGCATCAAATGATTGCTTTCCGTCTCCAGTACAAACATCAATCCTTTGCCCGATTGTAAGCTTTTTTGAATGCTTTGGGAAAGTCGTGTTTTCGATTCTTTATCGGCAATCAATCGGTCTACAACTAATTCAATATCATGAATTTTGTAGCGATCGAGTTGCATCTTTTCTTTGAGTTCGATAATCTCACCATCAACACGTACTTTTAAGTATCCTTGCTTGCGCAATTGCTCAAAAAGCTCTCTATAATGCCCTTTGCGCCCCCGCACAACCGGTGCAAGTAAAATTAGTTTTTTGTTTTTAAAGGTTTTATTGATGTGTTCTGCAATTTCTTCTTCACTGAAACGTTCCATTCTTTTTCCAGTGTTGTACGAATAAGCTTCACCAATACGCGCGAATAAAAGGCGCAAAAAATCGTATACTTCGGTTACAGTGCCAACAGTAGATCTCGGGTTTCGGTTAGTCGTTTTTTGTTCAATAGAAATAACAGGAGATAGCCCAGAAATTTTATCTACATCAGGCCTTTCAAGGTCACCCATAAATTGCCGAGCATAAGCCGAAAAGCTCTCCATGTAGCGTCTTTGGCCTTCAGCAAAAATGGTGTCAAAAGCCAAAGAAGATTTGCCGCTGCCGCTAATTCCGGTAATGACTACCAGTTGGTTTTTGGGTATAGAAAGCGAAAGATTTTTAAGATTATGTACCCGTGCTCCAATTACTTCAATATGCTTGCTCATAGTTCATGCTTGCCTGTTGCAATTGTGCTTCAGGTTGATTTTTATTTTTTTCGGTCGATGGTAAAATTAACAAGTTCCTGCATAGCATCCCTCGCCTCGGAAGCTGGAAAAGTAAACAACAAGTCAAGTGCTTTGTTTTTGTATTGCTCCATTGTCTGTTCCGCGTACTGAATACCGCCATGGCTATTAACGAGTTGCATAACTTCGGCAACCTTTTGTTTATTGTTGTTTTCGTTTTTAATAGTATATATTATCTTCTTTTTTATGTCGCTACTAGCCTTTTGCAAGGTATAGATTAAGGGTAGTGTCATTTTCTTTTCTTTGATATCAGCGCCAGAAATTTTTCCTGTGCCACTATGGCCATAATCAAGTAGGTCGTCTTTTATTTGAAAGGCAATACCCACTAATTCTCCAAATTGTCTAAAAGTTTCCGCTGTTTGTTTGTTTTGTTCGGCCGAATAGGCTCCTGCCGAACAGGCAGATGCCAATAAAGATGCGGTTTTTGAACGAATGATTTCAAAATAAACTGATTCGGTAATATCTAGTTTACGTGCTTTTTCGATTTGAAGCAATTCCCCTTCGCTCATTTCTTTCACAGCATTTGAGGTGATTTTTAACAGTTCGAAATCTTCATGCTCTATGGACAGTAAAAGTCCTTTTGCTAATAGATAATCACCCACCAAAACAGCTATTTTGTTTTTCCAGATAGCGTTTATCGAAAAAAAGCTCCTTCTTTGAAGAGCATCATCCACAACATCATCGTGCACCAATGTGGCTGTATGCAGCAATTCAATCATCGCGGCTGTTCGATAGGTCCGCTCATTTATTTCCCCGGCAATTTTTGCGGACAAGAAAACGAACATAGGTCGAACTTTTTTTCCTTTACTCCTGATGATATATTTGAGTACTTGTTGTAGGATTTTATTTTTTCCTTCTAATAAACTATTGAATTTATTTTCAAATTGTATTAAATTTAAATTAAGAAATTTGGTTGCCTTGAGCACTTTGTCGTAATTTTTAATGATGAAAATGGTGTCGCTTAAAAAACAATTTTGTTGCCTCAGCTGTTTAAGGGGCAATCCTGCATTGACTGTAATAATGATTGCAAAGTTGTGGAAAGAGTTTTAGAAAACATAAAAATCATTTGTGGCATAGTGTTTGTAAGTATTTGGTACAAATCTTTTTAGGGTAATTTTTTTTGGTTTTCAATAAATGCACTACTTTTGCTAAGATTTTATAAATAAGTCACTAACTACTTTAATTTAAATACACTAATTATGATTAACAAAAAGTACGTATTATTAGCGGGCGTTATAGCTGCTATTGCCGTACAACCGGCTTTTGCACAAGAGTCGAGTTCAACCACTGCAAAGGGTTGGAGCGGGCGTGACATGACCTATCGTGGTTACAATTATGATTATATGGATACAAATTATGTACCCAAAAATCGTATGAAACAACACAATAAATTTTTAGCCAATCAATACGCTTTTGCTGCTAAACCACGCAGTATGTGGGAAGTTGGTGCAAAATTTGGTCAATTCCAAGTTTCAGGTGATGTTCCTGCAGAAATGCTTTGGAGAGGTTCTTATGGTATAGGAATGCATGTAAGAAAGTCACTAGGTTATGTATTTTCTTTGCGTGCTGCCTATGATTATGGTCAAGCTACAGGTCTTGGATTCCAATCATCTTTAGGTTACGGAAATAATCCAGCATGGTCAGCAAATGGTAAATACCAAGGCCAAAGTGTTGTAGGTGGAAGAAACGAGCAGGTATTCTACAATTATCGCACTGAAGTACACCAGTTCAACTTAGACCTTATCGCTTCTACAAACAATATTCGTTTCAATAGAGCCAAAACAGGTGTTTCTTTTTATGGATTTGCTGGTCTTTCAGGTTTAGCATATCAAAGTTGGATAAATACTTACAACGAGAACTTTGGTACTTACGCTGCAGGTTTTGAAAAAATCTATCAAGAGTATGCATTCAACAATGCCACTCAAGGTCAAATTGAATATTCTGACAGACGTGAGGTTAAAAACAAGTTGAGAGATCTATTAGATGACACTTATGAGACTGCCGGTGAAGGAGCGCAAAAAAATCGTCGTCCTGGTATTTTCGGTACCAAAACTTTCATGGTGTATACTACCCTTGGTTTAGGTGCACAAATTCGTTTGTCTCGCAACTGGAATTTTTCAGTAGAAAACAGATTAACGATGCCTTTGGGTAATGGAGATGACCTTTTGGATGGCCAGCGTTGGTCTGAGCAAAAAGGTTCTGAACCTGTTATGAGTCAAAGCACAGATGCCTTGAACTTTTTCTCAGTGGGTCTTAACTATAATATTGGACGCAAATCGAAAAGTGTTGAACCATTGTATTGGTTGAACCCACTAGACTACGCTTATTCAGAATTGAACAGCCCACGTCACATGTTGATGCCTGATCCAGTTTTGGCTGATGCTGATGCTGATGGCGTAGCTGATCAAATGGATAAATGCCCTGGCACTGCAGCTGGCGTAGCAGTTGATGCTCATGGTTGCCCAATGGATACAGATGGTGATGGCGTTCCTGACTATATGGACAAGCAATTAATCACGCCAACTTCTTGTCAACCAGTTGATGCTGACGGTGTAGGTGATTGCCCATGTGATCCAAAATGCGGAACTGTTCAGTCTTGTTCTAATATCCCTGCCACTGGTATTGTATTCGCTGCTAATGTAAGCAAAATTAGTGCTGCTGCTCAAAATCAATTGGCGATTATGGCTGCTCAAATGCAAGCTAACCCTACTTGTAAAGTTGTCGTTATCGGTAACGGTAATGGTAGCAAGGTGCAACAACAACGCTCTTGGGATCGTGTTAATGCGATCATTGAATATATGAGCGAAAAAAATGGTGTTGACCGTGGTCGTTTCATTTTCCAATATGGTCAAGCAGGTGATGCCAACTCAGTAATGTTGCGTGCAGCATCTTCTGATGAAGAAGGTCCAACAAATGTACCTCCTCCATTCCCTAATTTGAAAAAATAATTCCTAAGGATCTGATCCTAAGTACAACAAAAAAGCTAATCACTTAGGTGATTAGCTTTTTTGTTTAGGGTCTATATACATCAATCGCTTACTAGTGGTATTGTCATTTTTTCATCTTGTCTAAAAGAAATCTTTTTTTGTGGCAGTAATGCTGACATAATTACTTAAAAACCAATTTTGGCACAATCATTGGATTACAGCAACTAAATTCATTAATAGCGTAAAATATTTTAAAGATTATGGGAAAGATAATTGGAATTGACCTTGGAACCACAAACTCCTGTGTTTCTGTAATGGAAGGTAACGAACCAGTAGTAATTGCAAATGACGAAGGACGTCGCACCACCCCTTCAATTGTAGCTTTTTTAAAAAATGGCGAACGTAAGGTGGGTGATCCTGCAAAACGTCAGGCTATAACAAACCCTATTAATACCATCATGTCTATCAAAAGATTTATGGGAAGAAGGTTTGATGAAGTAGGAAATGAAATGTCACATAATTCCTACAAATTAATTAAAGGAGATAATAATACCCCTCGTGTAGATATTGATGGTCGCCCGTATACACCTCAAGAAATATCCGCTATGATTCTTCAAAAGATGAAGAAAACGGCTGAAGAGTTTTTGGGTTATGAAGTTTCGGAGGCAGTTATTACTGTACCGGCCTATTTTAATGATGCTCAAAGACAAGCTACAAAAGAGGCTGGTGAAATTGCTGGTCTTAATGTTCGTCGTATCATCAATGAACCTACTGCAGCTGCTTTAGCTTATGGTTTGGATAAGCAACATAAGGACAGTAAAATTGCTGTATTTGACCTTGGTGGTGGTACTTTTGATGTGTCCGTATTGGAATTGGGTGATGGTGTTTTTGAAGTAAAATCAACTAATGGAGATACCCACCTTGGTGGTGATGACTTTGATAAGGTAATTATGGATTGGTTGGCTGACGAATTCAAAAACGATGAGGCTATTGATTTGCGCAAAGATCCTATGGCTTGGCAGCGTTTGAAAGAAGCAGCTGAAAAGGCTAAAATTGAATTGTCTTCTTCTCAAGAAACAGAAATTAACTTGCCTTACATTACTGCTGTAGACGGAGCCCCAAAGCATTTGGTTCGTAAAATGACTCGTGCTAAATTTGAACAATTGGCTGATTCTTTGGTGCAGCGCACATTAGAGCCTTGCCAAAAAGCATTGAAAGATGCTGGTTTGACCACAAGTGATATCGACGAAATTATTCTTGTAGGTGGTTCTACTCGTATCCCTAAAATTCAGGAAGTTGTTGAAAAATTCTTTGGTAAAAAACCAAATAAGGGCGTTAATCCAGATGAAGTTGTTGCCGTAGGTGCAGCCATTCAAGGTGGTGTTCTTTCTGGAGATGTTAAAGATGTTTTGCTATTAGACGTTACGCCGCTTTCTTTCGGGATTGAAACTTATGGTGGGGTAATGACGCGTTTAATTGAATCGAATACAACCATTCCAACTAAAAAAAGCGAAACCTTTTCAACTGCTGCAGACAACCAACCAAGTGTTGAAATCAATGTATTGCAGGGTGAGCGTCCAATGGCCAATCAAAATAAGTCTCTAGGTCGTTTCATTCTCGATGGAATACCTCCAGCACCACGTGGCGTGCCTCAAGTAGAAGTAATTTTTGATATTGATGCCAATGGTATCTTGCACGTTACCGCCAAAGATAAAGGTACCGGCAAACAACAAAACATCCGTATCGAAGCTGGTTCTGGATTGAGCAAAGAGGAAATCGAACGCATGAAAAATGACGCGAAAGCAAATGAGGAGTCGGATAAAATTTTACGTGACCGCGTAGAAAAATTAAACATGGCAGATGGTTTAATCTTCAATTCTGAAAAGCAATTGAAAGAATATGGTGATAAAGTTCCTGCCTCTGAAAAGGAAACGATTGAAGCGGCCATCAACAAATTGAAAGAAGCCCATAAAGCTGAAGATCTTGACGGTATCGATAAGGCCTCAGAAGAATTGAATGCGGCTTGGCAGGCTGCTAGTCAGCACATGTATGCAGATGGCCAACAAGGAGGAGCATCTCAGCCAGGTGCAGAACAATCTGCAAATGCAGATAACGTAACCGATGCAGAATTTGAAGAAGTTAAGTCTTAGTGATTATTCTGTAGTTTCATGTAAAAAGGGATGCTTGTTTTTGCAAGCATCCCTTTTTCTTAAAAGTGAATATCCGTAATGCTGGATAAGGGGATGGAAATGCCCCCTTTTAAAGACAATTCTTTATCCGTTACCGACCATATAGTTGTTTCTACTTGAACAATTCCTTCGCTTGAAACAAAACTAATACTTGTTTTGCCCTTATGTTCATTGCCTAAGCGAACCGCATAGTCCAAATCAGTTTTCCATTTTTTTGATTGATCTATTGCTGCAGGCAACAATGTCAAAAAGGGGATTTTTTCTTTTTCGATTTTTATAGCCATGATGATTTTAATTTGGTACAGTAATTTAATAAAAATTTTTTTTCAAAAAGCCAACCTTTTATGTTTAAATTGCGTCTGTTTTATAAGACCTTAATTATCTTAAAAAATATTTGAATATGAAAAAAATGCTGTTGGTTTCTTTTTTGGCCTTAGTTTGTAACATGGCTTCTACAGCCCAAAGTGCAACAATTTCGAAAGCTAATGCAGATGCAGTGACTAATTTAGACGCGGTTGCGGGTAGTTTTGGATATGCCTTGAGTGCTACAGAGACCTTGA
>JAIXWS010000055.1 GCA_027491165.1 Sphingobacteriales bacterium
TGCGGCACATAGCGCTTGGGTAATAGAATTTCACCGGCCTCTTCACCATCTAGGTAAGCACCAAAATCCACCAGTTTCACCACAGGTAGGTTATAAAAACGACCAGCTTGTATCATCGACTATCAAAAAATATGAAACACGAAAGTACGGACTATTTTATAAGTCAATATTGGGGCGTGCCCCCGCCACGCAGATATAACTGTAACCCCGAGCTTCACAAAGGGCGGGGTCAGGCTGTACGCTGCTATCCCCGCAAGGAAAATGCGGGGGATATTCGCTGCCATCCTTGCCCGATTGCAAAGCAGGCGGGCTTCACGCAAGCTATGCAGATGTCATAAATGTTTTTTTTGATTGCGCCCTAGGCTTGCTTTAAGGGTCTATAGTGGGGCTCGCTTCGCGAGCCCCACTACCAATGCGCCATAGGCTTTATCCCCCAAAAAAGAAAGCCTTAGCAAGAAGTTGTAAGCATTATCACCCACAGAAAAAATGTTTGCATTCAATATCCATTACCTTCGCATTCAAATAAATTTTGGTGGCAAAAATCAACAAAAACATCTACCTCATAGGGATGACCGGAGTGGGCAAAAGTTATTGGGCCGAGCAAATCGCCGCAGCACAAGGACTTCAATGTATTGACATCGATGATATGATAGCTGTGCGCAGTGGTATGAGTATCGCTAATTTCTTTGAGCGCTTTGGCGAAGAGGCTTTTCGCCAATTAGAGCGCTTAACACTCAGCCAAATCCAAGAAGTATTCCCCCATAATTGTGTGGTAGCATGCGGAGGAGGAACAGCTTGCTATGCAGACAATCTAAGCCTGATGAAGGCAAAAGGAACAGTGATTTACCTCAAAGCAACACTGCCCTTTTTAGAACAAAACCTAAGTAAGGAAAGCCAAAAAAGACCCTTATTACAGGCCGAAAACTGGCAAATAAAATTGTCTGAAATGCTGGACTTACGTAAAGCATATTATGAGCAAGCCGACTTCATCGTATCGGCCGAATCCCTCAACCTTAAATATTTCCAAACGATTATGCAAGCCTTTGGCTAAATAGGGCTCATTCCTTTATATTTGTCTCCACATCCATTATTATGAATTTAGAATTTAATAAGAACGACGACGCGATGCGCCTTGCTATTGGCGCGATGAAACATAAGCACGACCAGATAAGCCTTGGTGGTGGCAAAAAAACAATCGAAAAAAACAGAGAAAAAGGAAAGCTCACCCCAAGAGAGCGTATCCAATATTTGATTGACAAAGACAGTACATTTAGTGAAATCGGCAGTTTTGCGGGTTATGATATGTACCCCGAAGAAGGCGGATGCCCTGCAGGGGGTACTGTGGGCGGATTGGGTTATATCTGTGGTCGTCAATGCATGATTATTGCCAACGACAATACCGTTAAAGCAGGTGCTTGGTTCCCGATAGCAGGCAAAAAAAATCTACGCTTACAAGAGATTGCCATGGAAAACCGATTGCCTGTAGTGTATCTCGTAGATAGCGCAGGTGTTTACTTGCCCATGCAAGATGAAATTTTCCCCGACAAAGAACATTTTGGACGCATCTTCCGCAACAATGCGGTGATGAGTGCCATGGGCATTACGCAGATAGCGGCGGTGATGGGTAGCTGTGTGGCTGGTGGTGCCTATTTGCCCATTATGAGCGACGAAACCTTGATGGTAGAAGGCAATGGCTCCATTTTCTTGGCTGGCCCTTATTTGGTAAAAGCAGCTATCGGTGAGGATATTGACTTGCAAACTTTAGGCGGTGCCAAAACCCATACCGAAATCAGCGGTATTGCCGATTACAAATTCAAAACAGAACAGGAATGCCTTGACCAAGTTCGTCGCATCATTGATAAGATGGGTAGTCAAGAAAAAGCAGGTTTTGACCGCATCCAATCTGTAGAACCCGCAAGAGACATAAAGGATATATATGGCCTAGTGAGTGTAGATAACAACAAGAATTTTGATGTAGTAGAGGTCATCAAATGCATCGTGGATCATTCAGAATTCGACCAGTTTAAAGAAGACTATGGCAAAACCATTGTCTGTGGCTATGCCCGTGTAGATGGCTGGGCTGTAGGCATTGTAGCCAATCAACGCAAGATTGTCAAAAGCGGAAAAGGCGAAATGCAAATGGGTGGTGTGATCTATAATGATAGCGCCGATAAAGCGGCTCGTTTTATCCAGAATTGCAACCAAAAGAAAATACCCTTGGTCTTTTTACAAGATGTTACAGGCTTTATGGTAGGCAGCCGCAGCGAGCATTCGGGTATCATTAAGGATGGGGCCAAATTGGTAAATGCGGTAGCTAATTCTGTAGTACCTAAAATCACCTTTATTATTGGCAATTCTTATGGTGCAGGCAACTATGCCATGTGCGGCAAGGCTTACGACCCGCGCTTTATCTATGCTTGGCCCAATGCCAAAATAGCCGTGATGGGTGGCGAGCAAGCCGCTAAGGTATTGTTGCAAATCCAAGTGGCTTCACTCAAAGCAAAGGGAGAAGAAATTACACCTGAAAAAGAAGCAGAATTGTTGAAATCCATTACCGACAAATATACCGCTCAATCGATGTCTTACTATGCAGCGGGAAGACTTTGGGTGGATGAAATCATCGACCCAGCTGATACACGACGCTTGATTTCGGAGAGTATACACGCAGCTAATCATGCACCCATTGAGAAGGAGTGGAAAGGGGGTGTTTTTCAGGTCTAAATTTTCTTGAATTTTTTTAAAGAAATCGGCTACATTTGCAATCTCAAAAAAAACCAGCAGCGGGTCCGGTAGCTCAGCTGGATAGAGCATCAGCCTTCTAAGCTGAGGGTCATTGGTTCGAATCCAATCCGGATCACGAAAGCGTTTCATCGAAAGATGAAACGCTTATTTTATTTGCATTTACCTATTCAAAGAATGAGTGCAAGTAAATATGTATGTAGTTTTGATGAAAATTAAATGCATGCTATTTTATGTTTACATCATACGGAGCGAAAAAGACGGTCGTTTTTATGTTGGAATAACTGAACATATCGAAAGAAGGTTGAAAGAACATAACTCTGGAAAAACTACATCAACAAAATCCTATGTTCCCTGGATTTTATTCTTTACCGAAAGTTTTGAAACAAGAATCGAAGCAAGAGCAAGAGAGGTTTATTTAAAATCTGGCATCGGAAAGGAGTTTATAAAAAGAAAATGGGCCAGTCGCTAAGTTGGATACCTGCCTGCCGTTAGGCAGGGAGCATCAGCCTTCTAAACTACCTGCGGCAGTCAGGGCTGAGGGTCATTGGTTCGAATCCAATCCGGATCACGAAAGCGTTTCATCGAAAGATGAAACGCTTTTTTTATGGCCGCTAACAATATAGGCAGAAACAATCTCATTGGATAAGCTTTTGCTTATTAAGTGATAAAGTTAAAATTACTATTTATGGATACCCCAAAGTGCTATAAAGAAATGAAGATTCTTACATTTGCATTTCACAATAAAAAAATATTTATGAAAAAAGTACTTCTTTCTATCGCCGCCGCATCGGCCATGTTTGCATCATGCCAAGATGCTCCAAAAGCAGATACCGCTACCGCTACAGATGCACAAGCCGTTGCCGCTACCAATGGCGCAACAGAGTTAATGGTAGATGTTGCACAAACAAAAGTGGAGTTTGTAGGCACTAAACCTGTAGGCAAGCACCATGGTGTTTTTATGATTAAAGAAGGTACATTAGCAGTAGAAGCAGGCACAATCAAAGGTGGCAGCTTTGTTATCGATATGAATACCATGAAAGTGGACGATCAAGATAGCATAGGTAATGCTCAACTTGCAGGTCACTTGATGAGCCCCGATTTCTTTGATGTAGCCAATCATGCTACTGCGCGCTTCGACATTACAAGTGTGGTTGCAGGCATCGATACGGCCATGAAAGAAGTAATCATGACAGATGCTACACATACGATTACAGGTAACTTGACCCTTAAGGGTGTGAGCAAAAGCATTACTTTCCCCGCAAAAGTTAGCTTGAACGATGCAGCAGCTACTGCTGATGCCAACTTCAACATCGACCGCACGCAATGGGGCCTTAGCTATGGTAATGATAAATCTTTAAAAGACAAGTTTATTAGCCCAATGGTGAATATTAGCTTTCACCTTGTGGCCTCTAGAGCTACTGCTGCAACAACGGCTGCTAACTAAGTAATTCCTTGTTTTAACCATTGAATCATTAAATTTATCCCTTGCAGATTAGGTTCTGCAAGGGATATTTACTTTTGCAACAAATAAAAAATCACATCAAAAAAATCAACCCATACAAAACGCTGAGTAAACTCGTAGAAAATGAAAGCTACGAGCCTATGTTGTCTTGGGGTATTCGCATGACTTTTGCGGTAATCATTCCCCTTTTTTATGGACTCTATTTTCATAAAATGGCAGAAGTAATGTGGGTGATTGTTGCTGCCGAAAGTATTGGCTGGGTAGAGCTTAAAGGTTCTTTTGCCCAAAGAGCCAGACTGCTATTGGCTGGCGCTTTTCTGGCCATAGTATTTGGTTTTGCAGGCAGTATAAGCAATGGTAGTCTATGGCTCAGCATGGCCCTTATGTTGGTCGTCGTATTTATCGCAACCTTGTTTAAAAATTTAGGCGAACGTGGCAGTGGGCTATCGCTTACCGTATATGTCATTTTCATTGTGGCCAATTCTTTTCCGGTTAGCTCATTTGAGGAGGTCATTTTTCGATGTACGAACATAGGTATTGGCGGACTCTGGAGTTTATTTGTGGGCGTAGTGGCCAGCATGTTTATTTCAGAACAAACGCCTTATAAACGCTCAATAGCTTTTATTTGGAAATCAACTGCAGGACTTGCAGCGGCCATCGGTGCAGGCTGGGATGGCAAAGGACTTAAAAAAGGTGTTCGCGAAATTTACCTTAAAGAAAAAGAAGTCAATGCCGCTATTGATAGTTCTTTACAACTCTATGAAAAGCGCGCCTATCACAACAACCATGAAAGTGAAAACGCACACCAAATGGCACAGTTGCGCAAATCAGTGTATCTCACGAGCGCTACCTTAATGGCCCTTTCAGAAGAATTAGAAAATATTGAGCTTAAAAAATTAACGGGAGAACAACAACAATCGATTCATGCAATTCTGAAATCTTTTGAAATCATTTGCGCACGAATGACTATTTATACGGTCACTTCCAAAGCCGAAGAAGAGGTACTCTTGCAGTCGCGCATCATCAGATTACAGAACATGGTAGCCTTATTACGTGAGAGTACTATTGCAGAAAGCGAAAAAGCACAGGTAGATAAGATTCTGCATTTTACCGAACGAATCATCAAGTTGGTAGAAAATGCCATGGGGCATATCCACTCTGTTGCGGGTGACCAAAAAGTCTATCGTTCTTACTCGCTCATGAAGACCTTGTTGATTCTACACCACAAACATTGGATAGACTCCATAAGGCGATTGGCCAATATCAATACGCATTCCTTTCGATATGCATTACGTACCGCCATTATTGCAACAATCGCATTGTTTATCTATAAATGGTTTGAAATCCCGCATGGATATTGGCTACCCTTTACCGTGATGATTGTCATTCAACCCTATTTTGGCGCTACCCTAAAAAAAGCCTTAGATAGAGTATTGGGCACTATACTAGGGGTAATTGTAGCGGGCATCTTAATGTCCTTTCCAGAACATTTGCACATAAAGGAATTGCTGTTGATTGTAAGCCCTATTTTAATGGTCTATTTTTTACGCACCCAATATAGTGTTGCCACCTTTTTTATCAGTGTGTTTTTAGTCGCCCTATTTGCAGCCGAAGAAAACCTAGACAATAGTGTCATCATCATCCGCGCCTTAAGCACTATTGGTGGCGCTGCATTGGCGGTGGTCGGCGAATTTGCCTTGTTGCCGAGCTGGGATAAAAAATGGCTGCCCCGACATATTGCAGCGAGTATTAACGCTAACTACAATTACTTTTTATTTACCTACTATCCCAACCATTTTAGCTCGGTACACCAATGGACCCATTATCGAAGATTGGCAGAATCGAGCAACAGCAATGCTTTCGATTCATTCAATCGATATCTTGAAGAACCAACAAGCAAAGACAAAGAATACAGCTTGTACTACCAAATTATTTCCCACTGCATACGAGTCACCCGCGAGCTGAATAATTATCATATCGAATCCGAAGTGGAACAGAAGCTTCGAAACATCAAGAAATTTGAAGCTCAAAAGGTAACCATCAGTTCGTGTTTACAACAATTCAACACTATAAAACAAGACCTAAAATCGCTGGACATTAGCACAGATAGGGCAACTGAACCAGAAATTTTAGAGGATATACCGGTAAGTTTTATACCCTTAAATGATACCCAATCTATCTATCTAGACAAATTGAAAGTAGAGCTCAGTGCCTTTGTAAGAGACATGCATAAATGGGTGTCCAAATTGAAAGAAAATAAATCAAATGATTAAAAAACTGTTCGCTCTATGTTGCTGCATACTGTTCTTGCTCAAAAGCCAGGCACAAGAGGTAGATACCAACATTATGGGCATGCATTTTATCATGGACGAAGTAGTCGTAAAATCAACTAAAAATGGTTGGGATATTAATGGCTTTATTCGACGAATGAAAGAAGACACCACTTTCTATAAAGCTTTTTTGGGATTGCGCGTTGTACCCTACACATCTGATAATGAAATTATTTTTTGGGATGAAAATTCTAAAACGATTGCACAACTCGAAAACCGCACAGAGCAGTCCATTCAAGGCCATTGCAGGACCGTAAAAGTGCTTCACGAAAAAGTTGAGGGTACTTATTATGATAAGCTACATCGTCCTCGATACTATACAGCCGAGCTATTGCAACATTTATTTTTCAGGGCCCGAACGAATGAATGTGGCACAACAGATAATATCCCAAGCTCCCATGCGGGGCAAGGAAAAATGGAAAAGCATAAAGAGCAATTAAAGCAACTTGTTTTCAACCCAGGCAGTAAAGTAGAAGGCATTCCATTTGTGGGTAAAAAAGCATCCGTATTTGAAGATAAAGGCATTCAACAGCGATATGATTTCGCGTTGAAATTGGTGCAATACAATGGTGAAGAGTGTTATTTTTTTCAAGCTATCCCCAAAGAAGAATTTAAAGAGGAGGTCGTGTACCATCAATTAGACACTTGGTTCCGAACGTCCGACTATGCCATTGTGGCGCGCGATTACGCACTCTCCTACCATACATTGCTATATGATTTTGATGTAGTGATGAAAGTAAGATTGGAAAAATTAGGCAAGCGCTTATTGCCCTCCAGTATTGACTATAGTGGCAATTGGCATGTTTTTACCAAGAAAAGAGAGCGGGCGAAATTCAAGGTATTATTTGACTACTAATGCATTCTATCCCCTCGGATTTCCATATTGTTCATAATCTCTGCTTCATAATCAAGATAGGCTTGCCAGCGCTTTTGAACCTTCTCTTTGCTGCTGTATTTTTCGGCAAGGTCAATCATCAAACGGTAGTGTCCTGCTTCTGCCACCATAAATTTATGGTAGAACTGACGCAATTGTTCATCCCCAACATAAAGAGATAACAATCGAAAGCGTTCACAACTGCGTGCTTCTATCAAGGCAAACATGATAAGCCTTTCAGAAAGTCTTTCCATTCTTCCGCCTGGCTTTTCTTCAAATTTTTTAAGTTCATGTACATACAGATCTTTGCGCTGAATGCCTAAAGGCAAATTACGCTTATCGAGCTCGGCTAATACTGCTCTAAAATGCCCCCATTCTTCGGTAACTACTGGCGATAACTCCCGCACCATATCATAACATTCAGAATAGGTTTGTATTAATGAAATACAAGTAAGTGCAGCTTTTTGCTCGCAATAGGCATGATCGGTAAGGATATCGGCAACACTAATTTGGGTCATGTTTACCCAACGCGGGTCGGTAGGTAATTGGAGACCTAAAACCTGTTTGTGTTCTTCAGCAACAATTTTTTGAGACATACATTTTCTTTGCCCTACAAAAGTACAACCAAAAATTTAGGGAAATAAAAAGGGCTCCCGAATAAAGCTATTCGAGAGCCCTTTGAAAAAAAGGTCATCAACATTCAACTATAATTTCCAACCAATCGTTAAAACACCAGTAGTGAAATTATTGTGAATCGTAGCTGTTGGTGCTGCAACATATCCAGGCCATGGCTCAATATTATAAGGCTTTTCGCTGCTGGTAAAGGAGCTATTAACAAGAGCGAAATCAACAAAAGTTTGACCAAATCGATAACCTATACCCGCAGAAACTTGGGTACGATCTCCTTGGTATAGTTGATCTTTATAAGGCGAGCCAAAAGAACCAAATCCACCACGCAACAATAAATCATCAAATTTTAGCTCGATACCCACACGAATATTATAAGCAGAAGTGAACAATGCTTTTATGTCGTTATTGAATTGCTTTTGCAATGCAGGATCATCTTCAAAATTAAACCTTGTTGAACGATGATTGACCCATTCATAATCGACCGACAGAAAACCATTTTTACCCAAAATTGCAGTGGCACTTACAAGGGCTTTATAGGGCGTAACAATACTGTACTGGTATTGATTTTCGGGAGCAATTTGCTCATTAAAACCAAAATAGTTTTCAGAATTGACCTGTAAATTCTTGTTGAAAATTTCGGTGAGGGAATATACCGTTGGAGTATGAAAGGCAATGCCTGCTCTAAAATACCTATTGAATTTATAAATAGCGCCCATCTTGAGGTTTACGCCTGTTCCATTCACTTTCACCTGCTCGTTATACACAAAATTATCAAAGCTATCGTTTGCAGCAACAGTGGTGGTTTGTTCCTCAAAAGTTGAATTAATCCGATGGTTTAAAAAGTGAATACCTAGTGTTACACCCAGCATTAATTTGTCGCGATAATTACCCCCGCCTGACATGGCCAATTCGGTGATCCCACCCCTTTCCTGAACAAACTTATTTTGATCGAGACCCTTCCAAAAAGGAACCAATGAATAGAAATTATTATCGAGCAAATACGCTTGATAAGCCATATCACCAGGAGTATATACACTAGGAAAAGAACCGGGTGTGGCACTTGTTTGGCCCAAGGCATCTTGTTCGAAGTAAAAACTGCCTGTTGTTGTATTGGTTTGACCACGATAATTGTAGACACGACTAAAATCTGCGGTTCTATTCAAACCTATTCCGAAGGAAGATGACTTCCAATCTGCACGATCATAATCCCTTTCGGAGGGGACATCCGTGAAAACCATTCCGATATTATTAAAGCCAAAGCGAACATTGTTATCGCTAAAACTGCCGCCCGAGTAGTCCGATTTTGTTTCATTAAAGCGCAAACCAGGCGTCATCATAAACTCAGATGTGCGATAAATACCAATACCTGCAGGGTTTACAGACAAAGAACTAAAATCGCCCCCTACAGAACCCAAAGCCCCACCAAAACCTGTTGAACGGGCTGTTGCAAAAATGGAGGCTTGACTATATTTAGCGGCATCCAAAACACTTTGTGCCCTCAATTGTTGCGATAACAAAACGCAAACGATGCTTGCAGCCATTAATTGTACATAAGCCCTTTTCATCTTGAAAGAAAATTATTGTTTGTAAGAAGTCTTGTTTTCAAAAACCGGAAGGAGCTTGAAAAGAAATAAATTATCTTCTTCCACCACCTCCAAATCCCCCACGAGAACCCCCTCCACCGCCAGAAGGACCTCCTCCAAAACCGCCACCGCCGCCAGAAGGCGCAGACCTAAAGCTACCACCATTATTCATAGCCGGAGCGGAACGTTGTTGTGGCGCTGATGGCTGAAAACGATTTTGCATAGGTGCTGATGGCTGAACACTTCTTTCAAAGGAGCGATTTTCATATTGAGGCCTTGGACTGGGTGCAGCGGGTTGGCTGTAATTTCTTTCACCAAAAGAGTTATTGCTTCTATCCATTTGCCCATTATTATAATCCCTATTTCTCCGGTAGTCTTGGTTAGGCATGTCGCTAGATTGTTGCCTATTTATGCGGCGATTGTCGAATTCAGGTCTCGGACTGGGTGAAGAAGGTTGGCTGTAATCCCTTTCACCAAATGGGTTGTTGGTTCTATCCATTTGCTGATTTCTAGCTTCCCTATTTCTGCGATAGTTTTGATTAGGCATATCACTCGATTCTTCTCTATTGCCACGGCGATTATCGAATTCAGGTCTTGGACTGGGTGAAGAAGGTTGGTTGTCATTTCTTTCTCCAAAGGAATTATTGCTTCGATCAATTTGTTCGTTTCTAGCTGCCCCGTTTCTACGATAGTTTCGATTAGGCATATCGCTCGATTCTTCCCTATTGCCAAGGCGATTATCGAATTCAGGTCTCGGACTGGGCGATGAGGGTTGGCTGTAATTTCTTTCTCCAAAGGAGTTATTGCTTCGATCAATTTGCTCAATTCTAGCATCCCTATTTCTAGGGTAATCTTGATTAGGAGTTTCGCTGGATTGTTGCCTATTTATGCGGCTATTTTCATATTGATTTCTTGGACTAGGCAAAGAGGGTTGGCTGTAATTTCTTTCACCAAACAAATTACCGCTACGATCCATTTGGCCATTATTGCCTTCCCTAATGCTGCGATAATTTTGATTAGGTATATCGCTCGATTGCTGTCTATTTCCGATACTATTGTCGAAACGTTGGTCGTTAGAGGAGCCATTAATAAATCTGCTTTCTCTTGGTCGTTGTGATGAATTGTTGCTATTCATTTCCCCTCGGTTATTCAGGCTTCGATTTTGGGTTCCACCCAAATTATTGTCGCGGTAAACTTGCCCCCTTTGATTATTGTTTCCAGACTGTGTTTGTCGCCAAGTACTTCCACTCATCGTTCGGCGGCCACCAAAGTTTACGGCAGAACGGGCATTGTTTTGGGTGATATTGCTCATTGAATAACGAGGACCATAAGTAATGTTGCGTCGATTATTGTTCCAGCCGCCACTATTCCAGCCGCCACCACCATATAGACCTGCATAATAACCATTCCAATAGTTCCCGTAAAAGCCATTACCACAAAAGTTATTAAAACCCCAGCCATTACCCCAACCCATAGAATAAACAGGCGAGTAATAAAAACTATTGAAACCTCCAAATCCATACCAAGACTGCCATCCCCAATAGGAATTCCAGTAAGGACCAGCACCAAAACCGATATTGATTCCAGGTCGATACCATGGGCTCCAACCCCAATAAGGATCTACCCAATAGGGATTATACCAATAAGGATTATTAAAGGTGCTAAAATAGGGACGGTCATAAAAACCTCTGCTACCAAAACGATAAAAATATGAGGAGTAGGTATAATCGTCGTCGTCATAATCTACATAGCTGGTATTATCGTAAATAAAATCTTGATCATTTAGCGCATCGTAATTTCCGCTGTTTGGATCATAATTATCCGCACTTGCATTGCTTTCTTGCCTATTATTCCTCTTCTTTTTCGCTTTTTTCTGTGCATCACGGCGGGCATCATCAGCAGTATAATAGATATCATCTTGATAAGTATTACCGCTTTGCGCCTCAGCCTCCAAAAAAGAACTGAGCAATACAATACCTATGAGGAATAGATTTTTCATAATACAAAATATTAATAGCGTAAAAACTGCTCTGTAAACTTTATCGAATGTAGTACATTTGCCCACAGAAATTCTTAACTAAGACTTAAAAAAAACAGCCTCGTTTAAACATGGCAAATACATTAACATCTCGTTCACAAGATTACGCACAATGGTATAATGACTTGATTCTCAAAGGGGCATTGGCCGATTATTCGGCTGTACGCGGCTGTATGGTCATCAAACCTTATGGATACGCCCTCTGGGAAAACATGCGTGATGTATTGGATAAACGATTTAAAGAAACGGGGCATCAGAATGCTTACTTCCCCTTGTTTGTGCCTAAAAGTCTTTTTGAAGCAGAAGAGACGAATGCCGAAGGCTTTGCCAAAGAATGTGCGGTTGTTACCCATTACCGATTAAAAGCCGATCCCAATAACAAGGGTAAATTAATTGTGGACCCCAATGCCAAATTAGAAGAAGAATTGGTAGTTCGACCAACATCGGAAGCCATCATTTGGAATACCTATAAAAACTGGATCCAAAGTTATCGCGACCTCCCCATTCTCATCAATCAATGGGCCAATGTTGTACGATGGGAGATGCGAACACGTTTATTTCTGCGCACCGCTGAATTTTTGTGGCAGGAAGGACATACTGCCCATGCCACCAAACAGGAAGCCATCGAAGAAACAGAAAAAATGATTGAGGTCTATGCGCAATTTGCAGAAGAATACATGGCAATGCCTGTGCTTCGTGGGGTAAAATCTGCCAATGAACGTTTTGCAGGTGCCGAAGACACCTACTGTATTGAGGCTTTAATGCAAGACGGGAAAGCATTACAGGCAGGTACTTCACACTTTTTGGGCCAAAATTTTGCAAAAGCATTTGATGTAAAGTTTTCCGACAAGAATAACCAACTCGAGTATGTTTGGGCAACATCTTGGGGCGTATCTACAAGGTTAATTGGCGCATTGGTGATGGCCCATAGCGATGATGAAGGTTTAGTTTTACCACCAAAATTAGCGCCCTTGCAAGTGGTCATTGTGCCTATTTATAGTAAAGATGAAGCTGTTCGTGCTCGATTGGACGAGAAGGCCCAAGAATTGGTCAACGAATTACAAGCAAAAGGTGTTCGGGTAAAATATGACAATGACGATAGCACGCGACCAGGTTGGAAATTTGCCGAGTACGAATTGCGTGGTGTACCCCTGCGCGTTGCCCTTGGCCCGCGCGATTTAGAAAACAATCTAGCCGAGGTAGCCCGCCGAGATACAAAAGAAAAACAAAGTGTATCCTTAGATGGTTTGGGTGACAATTTAATCCAATTACTTGCCGATATCCAACAAAACATGTATGACCGAGCATTGAAATTTAGAGCCGAAAAAAGCACTAAAGTAGATACTTGGGAAGAATTTGTGCAAGTGCTCGACGAGAAAACTGGATTTATCTATGCACACTGGGATGGCACATCAGAGACAGAAGAAAAAATCAAAGAACTAACAAAAGCAACGATACGCTGTATCCCCTTTAATAATGAACAAGAAGAAGGAAAATGCATTTTAACTGGCAATCCTTCGAAACAAAGAGTTGTATTTGCTCGTTCTTATTAATCTCTCATTTAAACCTAAAAAAAACCACTAATCAAGCATAAAGATTGGTGGTTTTTTACTTTTCATCCTACATAATAATACCTTGCAGAAACAGTACATGTAAGCTATGAAAATTTCGGACCAGCCCAACTTGTTGTCTATACTAAAACAAAAATTACAAGAGCCTTTGCCAAGCAAAGAAGCGTTGGAAATGATGTTTCCGAGAATAAAAGAGATGCCCGAAAGTATCCCAGATGATGCAAAATTGAGCGCTGTCATGATTTTACTATTTCATAAAAATGAAGAATGGCATTTCCTGACCATTCGCCGTGCAGAAGATGGCCATGCCCATAGTGGTCAAATTGGATTTCCTGGAGGCAGGCAAGAACCCGGTGACACAGACCTGATGGAAACGGCATTGAGAGAGACTTTCGAAGAAATAGGAATTAAACAACAACAAATTAAAACCATTGGGTCCTTAAGCCCTGTATACATTCCTGTTAGTAACTATCAGGTATTCCCCTATTTAGGTTTTGTGGAAGAAATGAATCCCTATACCCTCAGTATCAAAGAGGTAAAAGAAGTCGTGGAGATACCCCTATCGACTATACTTAGACCCCAGTCAAAAGTACAAGCCGAAATCAGCACAAACATTGAACCGCATGTACAAAGAACAGTTAATGCCTACAAACTTCTTGACGGAACGATTATATGGGGAGCAACAGCAATTATGATTGCAGAATTGGAATTATTATTAAGCAACTAAAAACGAATAAGGAGCTCGTCTATATTTTTACGTACTTTCTTTTCGTGGGCCAAAAAGTCATTGTCTACATCCCTAAATCCTATCGCCAAAAGTGCAATACTGCTTAGATGTTGTTGAGGTAAATCAAATAATTCATCGAGCTTCTGAACACTAAAACCCTCCATGGGCGTTACATCCACACCAATAAGTGCCGCTTCAGCCAGGGCAAAACCCAAAGCAATATACGTTTGATTAGCAGCCCAATGCTTTATCTGTTCATCGCTTTGGGTTTGGACAAAACGACTCATGGAAGCAGCAAAGGCATCAAGACTTTCCCTGCTTACCCCACGCGTTGCTATTATATTTTGGATGTATTGATCAATGTGATCTTGCTGTAGTTGTGTGTAAGCACAAAGGACCAATAAATGAGAAGCTTCAGTAATCTGAGCTTGATTATAGGCAATGGGTTTAATCTTTTCTTGGAGGTCTTTATTCTCTATTAAAATAAACTTAAACGGCTGCAAGCCCATCGATGTAGGTGCATATTGAGCAGCCTTCACAATGGCCGCAATTTTATCATCAGCAACTTTTGCACCAGTCATTCTTTTGGGGGCATAGCGCCAATGCAAGGCATCGTTTAAACTCATGTACATAGTATTTGGACTACAAAAATACTCCTATCAATATTGAAGCAACATCATGAAATATTATATCAGGATAAGCAGGGAATGACCTATTCTAATAATAAGCTATCCTCATCATCAATTAAATCAAAATCAATATTGCTCGAACCCGATATCCCTTCAACAGAGCCCTTGATATGAGCGGCGTTAAGCAATATTTTTTCCAATTGTTTTTCGCGCATTTTCCACAATTTCTCCATGGCATCGCGCTCCTTTTGAATCGAATTTTTCATCGACTGAAAACCTTCACGCATTGCTTTCCATTGCTCCGAAAATTCATTACTGGTCAGATAGGCATACAACAAAGACATTTTATCGGTTTTGTTTTCGCTGTTTTGCATCACTTGATGCACTTTCAAAATTTGCTCCCGCAAAACCAAGGCAGTAGTTGCTGCTTCTTTGTAGGAGCAAATCCATACGCCATCCATCATTCCAAAAGTTTCAATATCCTTGGGCAAAGATTGAGACACAATAACAGCCAAATCGCAACCAGTGCTGCGCATATCGGCTTTTAGTTTTTCAATCCAATCTTTACTAAAGGCATTTGTACGCTTGCTTTCATAAATAATTTTACCACATTCTTGCCCATATTGGTTGCGCACAATTTGGACACAATCTCCTCCACGAACGCCCTTCCCTACTTCTTCAATGATATCAAAGGGGAATTTTTGACGCAACATATTTTCTAACAACAATTCCTGCACCTCCCCTTGCAATTGCATCGAGCCCTGTTCCGCCTTGCGGCGCATTTCGTCGGCTAGCTTGCGCTGTTGCTCTAACTGTTGCTCTATTTCTTTAATCTTAAACTGAAATTCTTGCTCTTTTATTTTGGATTTTTCTTCCTCCTCCTTGCGCACAAGCTGCGAAAGTTTGGTGCGTTCCTCCAGCAATTGCTGTTGCATTTTAATATCCAATTCTTGCTCTTTATTCTGGAGCTCTTGCATTTTCTTCAGAAAATCCAATTCTTTCTCGCGGGCCTCTTTCAAGCGAGCTTCGTTATCAATATTAGTTTGATGGAGGTGTTTGATTTGGGCTTCAAATTGTGCAGCAAATTTCAGTTCTTGCTCTTTGGCAATAGAACTCGCCAATTGATTTCTTTGCTCGCTCAATTTTTTCTCAAAAGCAATCTCTTGCTCTTCCCTCAATTGCTGTAATTCTTTTTCCTTCTGCTCAAAATCCTTCAGCTGTTGTACTTTCCAATCTTGCATTTGCTTGCGCAAATCCTTTTGCAATTGATCACGCAAGGCGTCAGTAGGTTCAAATTGTGTACTGCAA
>JAIXWS010000086.1 GCA_027491165.1 Sphingobacteriales bacterium
AGTAACTAGCCCTGTAAATTTGTGTGTTGGCGGACCAGGTACAACCTTAACGGCAACTGGTACCAATCTTAAATGGTACACTGCGGCTTCTGGCGGCACAGCTTTGGCAAGTGCGCCTGTAATCACTACAGCTTCGGCAAGCACAGTAACGTTTTTCGTAAGTCAGTCTTTAGATGCAGGCCTTGGTGCTTGTGAAGGAAACCGTTCAGCTATTACCGTAAATGTAAATGCTTTGCCTACTGTCCCAACAGTAACAAGCCCTATTAATTTATGTGTTGGTGGTCCTGGCACAACCTTAACAGCAACGGGCACCAATCTTAAATGGTATAATGTGGCTTCTGGCGGTACAGCTTTAGCAACAGCTCCGGTTATTACAACGGGCTCAGCAAGCAGTACAATTTTCTATGTCAGCCAATCTTTAGCTGCTAGCGCAGGAAGTTGTGAAGGGGCTCGTTCGGCCATTAATGTAAATGTCAATGCGTTACCCGCAGCTCCAACAGTAACAAGCCCGGTAAATTTATGTATAGGTGGTCCTGGTGCAACCTTAACAGCAACCGGCACCAACCTTAAATGGTATACCGTGCCTTCTGGAGGCAGTCCTTTAGCTTCAGCTCCGACCATTACAACAGGCTCAGCGAGCAGTACAATTTTTTATGTAAGTCAAACTTCAGATGCTAGCGTTGGTGCTTGCGAAGGGACTCGTTCGGCCATTACAGTAAATGTGAGTGCCCCTGCGGCGCCAGGCGTAATTAGCCCTGTAAATCTGTGTGTTGGCGGACCAGGTACAACCTTAACGGCAACAGGTATTAACCTTAAATGGTATACTGTGCCTTCTGGAGGCAGTCCTTTAGCTGCAGCGCCGGCCATTACAACGGGCTCAGCGAGCAGTACAATTTATTATGTAAGTCAAACTTCAGATGTTAGTGTTGGTGGTTGCGAAGGAAACCGTTCGGCGATAACCGTAAATGTCAATGCGCTACCCACAGCTCCATTAGTTACTAGCCCAGTAAATTTATGTGTTGGTGGTCCTGGTACAACCTTAACAGCATTCGGCACCAACCTTAAATGGTATACTGTGGCTTCTGGCGGTACAGCTTTAGCAAGTGCGCCTGTAATCACTACAGCTTCGGCAAGTTCTGCCACTTATTTTGTCAGTCAATCTTTGTCAGCCGCATTTGGTGGTTGTGAGGGAACAGATAGAGCAAGCCTAACGGTCAATGTAAATAGCCTTCCTTTAGCTCCTGTAGTGGCCACACCTATAAATTTATGTATTGGCACAGAGAGTACTTTAACTGCTGTGGGCGCCAATCTTAAATGGTATACTGTGGCAACAGGCGGAGTAGGCGTTACAACGGCTCCAAAAATCACCCCAACAGCACTTGGCTCGGCCATTTATTATGTTTCCTCTTCTCTTGCTGCCTCATCAGGAGGCTGTGAAGGCCCTCGTTCTGCAATGACACTCAATTTTCAGACGCCGCCAACTTTGGTGATTTCACCAGTAGGGGTTCCCGACTTTGTGTATTGCGACAGCAGAACTGTAAAGCTATTGGGTACATCACCAACGGCAGTAAGCTATGAATGGGCTTACGAAGGGGTAACGATTCCCACCGCAACAACGGATACATTAAGTGCCGGCAAAAGCGGTTATTTCAGTTTGCTGGTTAAAAATATTTTTGGTTGTGTTCGGAAGGATTCTGTTTTAGTTAAACCTACGCCTTTCCCCAAACCAATTTTATCGCCAACTGAGGTGCAGATGTGTGATGGTACAGACATTATGTTGTATAGTACTCCAGCTGCAGCAGGCTATACTTATCAATGGTTTAAAGATGGCCTTCCTATGGGTATATCATTGAGCGAAAATAAAACTCCGGTTTCTCTTTCGGGTAATTATCAAGTGATCATTACAGATATATACACTTGTGTAAAAACAACCAACTTTAGTACAGTGAGCACTTATGCTCCAGTACCAAAACCAAATGTTTTAAGAACAGGAACTATATTGACGTTGGATAAACCCTATTCAAAATACCAGTGGTATCGCAATAACAAAATAATTGCGGGTGCTACATTGCGCAGTTATACAATGGTATTAGATGGCGCCTACCATGCACAGGTGTGGGATAAAAACGGATGTGAAAATTATTCGGACACATTGCAAAGCAAAGCTTTGTCCATTAGTGGCCAAAATAGTAATGATGTAAGCATTAAAATCTACCCCAACCCAACAAATGATTTATTGTATATTGAATCGCCTATAAACATAAAAGCAACAGTATTTGATGCCTTGGGTAGGAAATTGTTAGAAGCCAAAAATGCAAGCCGCATTTCATTAAAGAGCTTTGCTGATGGCATGTATATTTTGTACATTACAGACGACGAAGGAATCCTTATGGGCACCTATAAAATTCGCAAAACAGAATAGTTGAGCCCATTAATTTTTTGCCAAAGCCACAACCGATTCGTTGTGGCTTTGCTGTTTTTTGCCCAATAGATACAGCGTTTTTTGTTGTTAGAACAGTTATGCTAATTTTGCGTGTAAATGAAAAATAAACAGCTTTTGTTTTTAATGCTATTGATCCCCTTTTTAAGCAAGGCGCAAAGTGATAGCGCCTCCAAGTGGCGATTTAGTGGCTACGGAGAATTTTACTACAGTTATGATTTTGCCCAACCGCTTAACAACGAAAAGGAAAGTTTTATCTACAATCACAAAAGGCATCATGAAATCAACGCGAATCTAATTATTGCAAAAGCCCAATTTAACGATAAGCGCATCAGAGGCACCCTTGCACTTATGGCAGGTACTTATGCCCAATATAACTTGGCGAAAGAGCCAACTTGGGCACAATTTATGAACGAAGCCAATGTTGGCATGAGCTTATCTAAAAACAATAGGATTTGGTTGGACGTCGGTATAATGCCTTCGCATATTGGGTTTGAAAGTGCCATCAGTGCTGATTGTTGGACGCTGACCCGCAGCATTTTGGCAGAAAACTCGCCCTATTACGAATCAGCTTTGAAGTTAAGTTCTAGCAACAAAAGCAAAAACCTCAACCTCAGTTTTCTTTTCTTGAATGGTTGGCAAAAAATTGAAAGACCAAGCTATAGTCAAAGGCCTTCTTTCGGGATGCAAATAAATTACAAGCCCAATAAATTGCTTATGCTGAATTACAGCAACTTTATCGGAACAGACAGTCCCGATAGCCTCCGGGCTTGGAGGACCTACCATAATCTGTATGCCCAATATGAAGGCAAAAGAAAGCTTGGTTTTATTGCGGGATTTGATCTAGGAACAGATAAGTATACTGCTAGTGATTATGGGCTTTGGTTTGCTCCTGTTTTGATTGTGCGCTATACCTTGGACCAAAAATCAAAGATTGCTGTTCGTGGAGAATATTATCAAGATCAACATCAAATAATTATCCAGAGCCCTAGGACAAATGCTGTGCGGATATCCGGCCTTTCTGTTAATTATGATTATCGTATCAACAAGAATATGCTATGGCGTATCGAAGGCAAAGTCTATGATGCCAAACACCCCATTTTTAGCCAAGATAAAGAACGACAGAACTACTCTTTGACCACCAATTTGACGGTTCAGTTCTGATGTAAGGCGCAGTTGTTATCTGGCTTAAAGTGTCTTTAGGCCCTGTTCGATTTGCAGCAACGCCTAAGTTTCGACTTTATGGTTTATAATGATGATAGTTGCGAATACAACAATGGTTCAAACTATCGTATTGCTCCAGATGCAACCATAACAAGTAGCGAAGGCGACAAGGCATATACTTTATACCCGAACCCGAATAATGGTAGTTTTGTAATAAAACAAAGTATTGCTGATAATAAATCAGTAAATTTGAGAGTGTACAATGCTCTTGGTGCATTAGTTTATAAAGGGAATGCAAGTTTTGTGAACGGACAAATGAGTGTAAAACTTGGGCAAAAGGTACAGGGCGTTTACTTGGTTTGTATCGGAGATCACAAGGAGCGTACAACTTGTTTACGATTTATCATTAATTAAAAGCTATGAGAAAAATAGCATTGATTTTACTATTGACTTGTGCTTCACTTAAAAGTGTGGCGCAAGTCAATTTTGTAAAAAATCCAAGTTTCGAACAATATGATACTTGCCCATATCAAGAGGCTCAAATTACATTCTCGAAAAATTGGCAAAATACAGTAACACCAAATTTTGTGAGAGGTGCTAGTTACTATAATTCTTGTGCAGGTAGTAATATTTATACAGGCTGTCCTATTAACGCAGCGTTTTACCAAAAACCTCATTATGGAAACGGAATGTCAGGAACAACTTTTTATTATGATAAAACTCCTCCTGCACCTCCTCCACCTTCACCTTACGACAATAGATTGTACATACAAGGTTTTTTAGATAAAACATTGTCAGTTGGGAAAACATATTGCGTTAGCTTTTGGGTAAATCTAATGGAAGCCTCTGGTTATGCCCACAATATGATAGGTGCATATTTAGATGATGGTAGTATAAATAGCGCAGTAGATAGTGCAGGGGAAGCAATATACTCTGTAACCCCTCAAATTTATTCCATTTCGGTTTTGTCAGACACATTGAATTGGATAAAGGTCGAAGGTAGTTTTATTGCAAAGGGAAATGAGAATTATATTACAATTGGGAATTTTGCAACCGATGCAGCCACTACAAAAGTTATTACAAACTATTGGCTTACGTTTGAAAGTCAATCGGCCTACCTCATTGACGATGTAAGTGTTATCCCGATAGACCTTCCTGCTGATGCAGGTAAAGATACTTGGGTAGAGGTAGGTAAGCAAGTTCAAATTGGTCGTGTAGGTGATACTACAGCACAGGGTTTGGATTGTAAATGGTATAAAAAGGGCGCACTAATTGATAGTGGCGCAATCATTACCGTAAACGCAAATAGCATCATTAATGCAATTGATACTTATGTAGTGGTACAAAACATTTGTGGAGTTATCAAACGTGATACCGTTAATGTAAAAACTACTAATGTTGGTATTAAAGAATTGAGTTTTGAAAATGCTTTTTCTATTTATCCTAATCCTAGTAACGGCAATTTTTCAATCACTTGCCTTGCAATTCCAAAGGAATCAGTATCGGCAAAAATCTATGATTTACTAGGTCGTGTTGTACATCAAGAGCCATTAAACTTTAGCAATAAAGAAGCTACTTTGAAACTGAATATTCCAAGTGGTTCATACATCCTAGAATTGAAAGATGAAACAGGAAATGTGCAGCGAGAGCGGATTGTAATAAACTAATAATTTGTATTTTTTGAAAAAGCAGATTTCAATTTTGATTTTAGTTTGTGTCACACTAACATGATTAAAATCGAAACAATACGCGCGCGTGTGTAGAAACGAAAGAATTGGTAAGAGCAAGGGACTTTATTGGTGTCTACTGCGTGCGTTAAGGAGTTAATAACAATTTTTTTGCCCTATTTTTGCCCCAAAAACAAAACGCCCTCGCAAGTTATTCACTTGCAAGGGCTTACAATTTGTTTTGCGGACTGGACGGGACTCGAACCCGCGACCTCCGCCGTGACAGGGCGGCATTCTAACCAACTGAACTACCAATCCAAGGTTTCTATCAGTTTTTGATAAAACTTTTTATTCCTTTGCTTTTTCAGAAAAATTTCTCTTTTCAAAGCATCAGATTTATTATTAAATCTTTCAAAGTAAACAAGTTTCCAAGGTCTTTTCGTGGCAGTATAATTTGTACTGCCCAAATTATGCTCCCTTAATCTGTTTTCTACATTTTCAGAAAAACCGATGTAAAAACTGTGGTCTAAATCACTTTGAATGATGCAAACAAAATACATTTTACTGCAAAGAACTTTTTATTTTGGGATCTAACCCGTCCCGAGCTATCGGGATGACAGGGCGGCATGCTAACCAACTGAACTGCCAATCCGTTTCCCCGTTGGGGCTGCAAATATAGGGACTTATTATTTACAATTCCAAATCTCTTCTAAAAAAATTTTTACGCTACATTTGTGCTCCATTTTAAAAGATAATTTTATGCA
>JAIXWS010000072.1 GCA_027491165.1 Sphingobacteriales bacterium
ACCTGCAGTCAACAAAACACCGTCTTTTAAGCCACTAATTGTCGAAATTTTTAATGCCCTATACTCCTTTGCAATTAGATAATTAGAGTATTGCTTATCCATTACCTTTTTTCTATTGTGATGCATTTTGTTCAAAATGACTTTTTTCCAAAATTGTAGCATATGTTTTTTCTAATTTTCTCTGAACAATTTATTCAAAGAAAACCAATTCTACTCAGAAATTAAATGTCCCTAAATAATATTTAACCAATTCTAGTCTAGGCCAAATGCAGTATGCGAGCCTCTTTAAAAAAAAATACTTTTGAAAGCATTTTTCACTATATTTGCATCAGATTTGAATAGGGGGGACACGAAAAGTGTCCCCTTATTTTATACCTAAATATGGAACCATTAAAAAAAATTGAAGAAATGTTATTGCCTCTTTTAGAAGAGACAGACATTTTTGTGGTGAGTCTCAAAATAAAGCCCACCAACAATATAAAAATTTTTTTAGACGCCGATGATGGCTTTCCGATTTCGAAAAGCACCAGCATCAACAAAAAATTGCGTCGAATGATTGACGAAGCAGCTATGTTCCCCGAAGGAGATTATAGCCTTGAAGTAAGTAGTCCAGGTGTTGACGAACCACTTTTGTTTATTCGTCAGTATCAAAAGAACATTGGTCGTAACATTGAAATAACACCAATTGAAGGCGAGCCTATAATCGGTAAAATGATTTCGGCAGACGAAGAAAAAGTGGTGTTAGAAGTATTGATATCAGCAAAAAAGAAAGAAACAAGCCAAGTGGAGATACCTTTTAATAGCATTAAACAAGCAGTAATTCAAATATCCTTTTAAATACAGAATCCTTTTAAAAAAAATGATCAATCATGTCTAGTATTAATCTCATCGATTCGTTTCAGGAATTTAAAGAAGCGGAAAATATCGACCGCCCAACCCTGATGAAGGTTTTGGAAGATGTTTTCAAAACCTTGTTGCGCAAAAAATATGGCAGCGACGAAAACTTTGATGTAATTGTAAATGACCAAACTGGTGATTTGGAAATTTTCCGTCGTAGAATTATTGTCGAAGACGGATTTTCTGAAGATGACAATGCTGAAATTGAATATTCTGAAGCCATTAAAATCGAGCCCGACTACAGTGTTGGTGAAGAGGTGTATCAGGAAATGGATGTGTTGGACTTTGGTCGCAGAGCCATTCTTGCCGCTAAACAAACACTTGCTGCACGTATTGGCGATCTTAAAAAGACTAGCCTCATGAAAAAATACGCTGATAGAATTGGCGAAATCATCAATGGCGAAGTATACCAAATTTGGAAAAAAGAATTGTTGCTTTTAGACGAAGATGGTAATGAATTGGTATTACCCAAAACAGAACAAATCGCCTCTGATTTCTTTAAAAAAGGTGAATCGGTAAGAGCGGTTGTGAAAAAAGTAGAAATGCGCGCAAACACGCCTGTTATCATACTTAGCCGCACACACGAATCTTTCTTGGAAAAACTATTAGAAATAGAGGTTCCGGAAATTTTAGACGGTTTAATCACCATTAAAAAAGTAGTGCGTGAGCCAGGAGAAAGAGCCAAAGTAGCTGTTGAAAGCTTTGATGACCGTATTGACCCTGTTGGTGCATGTGTAGGAATGAAAGGTAGCCGTATCCATGGTATTGTACGTGAACTGAAAAATGAAAATATTGATGTTATTAATTTTACAAACAACATCAATTTGATGATTCAACGTGTATTAACACCTGCACGTATCAATCGTATGGATGTCAACACGGAGAGAATGCACGCAGATGTTTATCTAGAACCAGACCAAGTTTCACTAGCGATTGGCAAAAAAGGTGTGAACATCAAACTTGCTCAAGAAATTACTGGCTATACCATCGATGTGTACAGAGATGTAGTAGAAGAAGAAGTAGACGAATTTGATATTGACCTTGAAGAGTTTAGTGATGAAATCGATGAGTGGGTTATCGATGAATTCAAGAAAGTAGGTTATGATACTGCCTTGAGTATTTTAGGGCCCAGCGTTGAAGAGCTAGCGCGCAGAACAGACCTTGAAGAAGAAACGATTCGTGATGTTCAACGCATCTTGAAGGAAGAATTTGATAGAGGTGAAGCCGAGTAACAATTTATTAAAATAGTTACCTAGCATATTGCCATTAGTATTAAGCTAAATAGTGTAGATTTGTACACTATCCTTAGTGTTTAATGGCACAAAGAATAGAAGACAATTTTTATATTGACTAAAATAACGAATGAGTACAGAAAATACTACACCGCGATTACTGGCCGCCGCCAAAGAATTTAATATTGGAAAGGAAACACTAGTTGAGTTCTTGACCAATAAGAAATTTGAAGTTAATGCTAGTAATCCAAACACTAAGTTAACCGAAGACATGTACTTCGCTCTTCAAGCTGAGTTTGCTAAAGACAAACTCGTCAAGAAAAAGAGTGATGAAATTGCTTTGCCTAAAGGGCAAAGTGCTGAAGCGCGTAAAAAAGCGGCTGAAGCTGCTCCCATTGCAGCAGCTGAGGCATCTCCAGCGAAAGAAGAAAAAGTAATCATTACAGCACCCAAAGTGGAGCTAAAAGTGGTCGGTAAGCTTGAAGAAAAAAAGGCGCCTAAAGCTTCTGCTCAAACCGCTGCAAAAGTAAAAGATAAAGAAACTGCATCTGAAGCCCTTAGTCAAGCAGCAAATGCGGTAGAAGAAGCTCCTAAAAAAGAAAAAAAAGTAGCCAAAATTGAAGAACCAGAACATATTGACCTTAAATCTAAAAAAGTTGATGGTCCTAATATTTTAGGTAAAATAAATCTCGATGACCTTAATCAATCGACCAGACCAAAAAAATCAGTAAAGAAAAAAGAAGAGGAAGTATCCGAGAAAGCGGTAAAGCCAAGCACTAAAAAAGCGGCAAAAGAAAAGCCACTTGAAACGGAAAAAGCAGAGGCACCTAAAAAGGCGAAAGCTGAAAAGAAATCCATTGAAGAGCTAGCTGTTGATAATACAATTAGCCCCGTAATAGAAGCCAACTCCTCAGAGGCTTATGACGATAGCAAGCAAGAGCATATCGAAATGAAGGCTCCTAAATTGGAGGGACCTAAAATTATTGGTAAAATAGAATTACCCATCAATAACGGAAATGACAACCGCGATAACCGTGAAAAACGCAATCGTAAACGCATACCCGTTCAGAAAAAACCTGAATCATTCCGACCAGGACAAGGCACAGGAAATACCGCTGGAGGCCCCAATACCAATAATAGGAATGCTGCAGCCAACACTGCTCCACGTCAAAGCGGAACAGGCCCTATGGGCAATCGCAACCCCAATAACAATCGCAATCAAGGTCAAGGTGCAGGAAATGATCGCAGAGGTGGGGGACAAAATGCAGGAGGCGGAAGATTTCAACAACAACAGCCTCAAGAAATTGATGCAAAACAAATTCAAAAGAAAATCCACGAAACGCAGAGCAAACTTGCTGGTGCAACTGGTCGTGGTGCCAATAAAGCACAAAAAGCAAAATACCGCCGTGATAAACGCGAGTCGATGGCCGAAAAACGAGCTGCTGCCGAGCATGAAGATGGCCAAATCATAAAAGTTACCGAGTTTATTTCGGTAAGTGAGTTTGCTAATATTTTGGACGTACCCTTTACCGATGTAATTGGAAAATGTATGAGCCTGGGTATCATGGTTTCGATTAATCAGCGTTTGGATGCTGAAATTATCGAACTAGTAGCCAATGAATATAACTATGTTGTAGAATTTATCAGCCTAGAGCAAAACGAAGAAGAAGAAGAAGAAGAAGAAGATGCAGCAGAAGATATGATTGAACGTGCACCAATCGTTACGATAATGGGTCACGTCGATCATGGTAAAACATCTTTGTTGGATTATATCCGCGAAGCGAATGTTGTAGCCGGTGAAGCAGGGGGTATCACCCAGCATATTGGTGCCTATCAAGTAATTTCACCATTAGGCAAAAAAATAACTTTCCTAGATACTCCGGGTCACGAAGCCTTTACAGCGATGCGTGCACGTGGTGCCAAAGTTGCGGATTTGGCAGTAATTGTAATTGCTGCTGACGATGCCATTATGCCTCAAACACGTGAAGCTATTTCCCATGCGCAAGCGGCCGGTTTGCCAATGATCTTTGCCATCAATAAAATGGATAAAGAGGGTGCGCAACCTGAAAAAATCAAAGAGCAATTAGCGGGATTGAATATATTAGTTGAAGATTGGGGTGGTAAATTCCAAAGCCAAGAGATATCAGCGAAGAAAGGATTAAACATCGATCTGCTACTTGAAAAAATTGGTTTAGAATCTGAACTTTTAGAGCTTAAAGCCAATCCAGACAAATATGCTACAGGTAGTGTAATTGAAGCATCCCTAGATAAAGGTCGTGGATATGTTTCTACTATATTGGTTCAAAACGGAACCCTAGAACAGGGTGAAATGATTCTTTGCGGCCAATATTATGGTAAAATCAAGGCCATGTTTAATGAACGTGGTCAGCGCGTTACCAAAGCTGGACCTTCGGCTCCGGTACAAATATTAGGCTTGAATGGTGCACCTCAAGCAGGTGAGAAATTCAAGCAATTTGATGACGAAAACGAAGCAAAAAACATTGCTACCCATCGAGCTCAAATATTGCGTGAGCAAGGTATACGTGCTCGTAAACACCTTACATTGGATGAAATTGGTCGTCGTTTGGCATTGGGCAACTTTAAAGAATTACCGATCATCATCAAGGGTGACTTTGATGGTTCGGTAGAAGCATTGAGTGACTCATTACAAAAACTATCAACCGAAGAAGTTGCGGTTAATATCGTTCACAAAGCTGTTGGACAAATCACCGAGAGCGATGTATTATTGGCAACGGCATCCGATGCGATTATCATTGGATTCCAGGTTCGCCCTTCATCACAAGCAGGTAAATTGGCCGACCAAGAAAACATTGAAATCCGTAATTATTCTATCATTTATGATGCCATCCAAGACGTGAAAAGCGCAATGGAAGGCCTTCTTGAGCCCAAAGTGGAGAAGAAAATTGTCAGCAACATCGAAGTACGCGAGGTTTATAAAATTGGTGGCGTAGGTACGATTGCCGGTTGTTATGTACTTGATGGTAAAATGACCCGTCAAACCAAGTTAAACATTATCCGCGACGGAATTGTAGTACATAGTGGTGAACTTTCCTCTTTGAAACGCTACAAAGATGATGTGAAAGAGGTGAACAATGGCTACGAATGTGGTTTGATGATTAAAAATTATAACGACATCCGAGTAGGTGATATTGTAGAAGGATACGAAGAAGTAGAAACAAAGAGAACCTTATAATAGGTGTGAGTTTAAATTTTTTTCCTATTGAATGAGTGGTATAATGTATAGATAATCTATTTGTATATTATACCACTTTTTATAAACTATTAATGACGCGGAAAACAGACATGAATCAAGAATATGATGTAATTATTGCCGGTGCAGGACCAGTAGGATGTTTGATGGCAGAAAGATTTGCGGCAGATTTGAATTGGAAAGTTTTACTCATTGATAAAAGAAATCATGTTGCCGGAAACTGTTTTGATACTGATCACGAATCAGGTTTGATGATTCACCGATACGGCCCTCATTATTTTAGAAGTAACAATAAAGCACTCATAGAATACCTTAGCCAATTCACCGATTGGATACCAGGAAACTATATTGTAAAAAGTAGCACCAATGGAGAATTGTACCCCTTTCCGATAAATTTATTAACCTTAGGACAGTTCTTTAAAATTGCCGACTTAGATGCCGAATCGGCTCAAAAATTATTAGAGGAAAAAAGAGAGAAAATTGACCAACCAGCCAATTCAGAGGAATTTGTGCTCTCCCGTGTGGGAAAAGAAATGTATGAGGCGTTTTATTTAGGTTATACCCTAAAACAGTGGTCGATACATCCTAAAGATTTAGCACCATCGGTATGTGGTAGAATTCCGGTAAGATTGAACAAAGATGAACGATATGTGGATCATGAATACCAATTAACACCCGCAAAGGGCTTTACCGCAATGTTTCAAAAAATGGTGGAACATCCTAATATCGACCTACAATTAGAAACGGATTATGACGCAGTAAAAAACAAAATAAAAGCAACTAAAGCTACTATTTATACTGGACCAATTGATGAGTATTTCGACTGCCAATTGGGTAAATTGCCTTGGCGTTCTTTAGAGTTTGATTTTGTCGAAAAAAATGTTGCATTTGAACAACCATGTGTGCAAATCAATTATCCCAATGACCATGATTATACCAGGACAGTAGAAATAAAGCATGTTACCGGACAAGTACACCCGAAAACGGTCATTTCATACGAGTATCCCAAGGCAGAAGGAGATCCTTATTACCCAATACCAATGGAGAAAAACCAACAGCTATATCTGCAATACAAAAAACTAGCCGATCAAGAAACTGCTGATCATAATGTTTATTTCTGCGGTAGATTGGCCGAATACAAATATTATAACACTGATGAGGTTTTAGAATTAGCCTTGAAAACCTTTGAAAAAATTAAAACACAACATGGGCATTAATCATCTTTGGGTAGTAATGCCTGTTTATAACGAGGAAGAGGCCGTAGGGGATGTCATTGCAGAATGGCAAAAGGCACTATTGGCATCAGGCTTGAACTATACATTTTGTATACTCAATGATGGCTCCAAAGACAATACACTCAAAATATTAGAGGAGTGTGCTCTGCAAAACAGCAACATAAAACTAATCAACAAATCAAACTCAGGACATGGTCAAACTTGCGTAATGGGCTATCAATTGGGTCTTGATGCTGGTGCAGATTGGATATTCCAAATAGATTCAGATGGCCAATGTGATCCCCAATATTTTGAATCCATCATCCAAGCCTCTACATCCAATAAAGCCGTATACGGACAAAGGGTAACTCGAGACGATGGCCTCAAAAGAGTCATCATTTCTAAATTTGTACTAGTTTTTACACTTGTTGCCACCGGCCAATGGATTAATGATGGCAATGTGCCCTATAGACTCATACATGCCGATTTGATGAAAAATATTGCCTATTCAGTTCCTTCAGACTTTCATCTAGCCAATATATTGGTTTCTGTATTGAGCAATAAACAAGAAAAAATAAAGTGGGTGCCCATCCATTTCAGGGATAGAAGTGGGGGATCGCCAAGTGTAAAAACCTTTTCTTTTGTAAAGCATGGCTTCAAATTATTCAAACAATTAAAAGCCGCCGTACAATAAAATTCAAGTCGATTCGTCTTCTAAAAAAAAAAAACTCCTGAGCACATATTTGTTATGAATTCAGTCTGCAAAATATTGCGTTTATTCCTGGTAATAATTTTTTCTACCCTTAAACAACAGTAAGTTGTTGCAAAAAAAAAGAATTGTTTTTTTCGGATAATCGAATCTTAACCTATTTAGAAAACAAATACAAATGAGCAAAGTAATTTACAACGTCACCATTAAAGTAAACCACATCATTGCTGCAGATTGGCGCCAATGGATGTTGCAAGAGCACATACCGATGTTGATGAAAACAGGTTGTTTTATGGATGCTGCATTTTATCGATTACTCGAACAAGATGATACGGATGGTCCAACTTTTTGTGCTCAATATTTTTGTGCTCAAAAATCAGATTATGAACGCTACCTAAACGATTTTGCTGCGAATATGCGTGCCGAAACACAAAAATTATGGGGCAATAATCTAGTCGCATTCCGCAGTATAATGGAGGAACAATCTTTATAAGGGCGGCAAATAATGCTGAACTAAAAGCCTTACTCAGTAACCCTTACACCAATTATTTGTATTGAAAATCATACTTATAAGGCGTCTTAGTCCTTAACAATTTGATAAAGCCTACTGGTAAAGGTTTTAGGCCAAAAAAAAAATGTTGAACAAAACTTTGAATTGAATTTTTAGGCTGTATATTTGCTCCACACACAAACATTATTTCTTTTCTTTAAAAACAAAAAAACAATTATGAACAAAGCTGATTTGATCGACAAACTTTCTAAAGATGCTGCAATTACTAAAGCACAAGCTAATGCTGCAATCGATTCTTTTACAGACACTGTTATTGCCTCTTTGAAAAAAGGTGATCGCGTAACATTGGTAGGTTTCGGTACATTCTCTGTATCTGAGCGCGCTGCACGTAATGGTCGTAACCCTCAAACAGGTGCTGTAATCAAAATTAAAGCACGTAAAGTACCAAAATTCAAAGCAGGTAAAGAATTCTCTACAAGAATTGCTAGCGGTAAAAAATAATTTACCTCTAGAAAAAAAATAAAAAGCAAGCAGCTGCACTTTAGCTGCTTGCTTTTTTGTTTCTTTGCACATAATTACAAAATCAACAATAACAATTAATCATTAAAAATTTAAAAAATGGGAAGAGGTGACAAACGTACTGTAAAAGGTAAACGTACAAAAGGAAGTTTCGGTGTTAGCCGCCTATCGCGTCCTTTGCAAACTGCAAAAGCAAAAAGCAAAAAAGCAGCTTAGTGTATACCGCAGTTAATTTTTTCTTTTCTTGAAGAAATAAAAAAAACCTCGAAACATAATTGTTTCGAGGTTTTTTAATTTTATCGATTAATTATAATTACTCAGCGCTAATTACCGGCATCTCTTGTGGATACTCCTTGTTGGTGATTTTATCACGCAATGCACTAAAGGCATTTAGGGTAAGGTCAATATCTTCGTCGGTATGAGCGGCTGTAGGTATAAGGCGCAAAATGATCAATCCTTTTGGAATTACAGGATATACTACTACAGAGCAAAAGATGTTGTAATTTTCACGCATATCCAGTATCAATTGGGTAGCATCAAATAAACCACCATGCATGACTACTGGCGTAACAGGCGAATTGGTAGTACCAATATTAAAACCTCTTTCGCGTAAACCGTTTTGTAATTTGCGCACATTATACCATAATTTTTCACGCAACTCGGGGCGAGAACGCAATAATTCTAGACGTTTTAATGCACCCACTACCAAAGTCATGGGCATAGATTTGGCATAGATTTGAGAACGCATATTGTAGCGTAAAAATTTCAAAACGCTCTTGTCGCCGGCAAAGAACGCACCAATACTGGCCATTGATTTTGCGAAAGTAGAGAAGTAAACATCTATCCCTTCAATACAATCTTGCTCATCGCCAACACCTGCACCACGTTTTCCTATAGAGCCAAAACCATGAGCATCGTCTACCAATAAACGAAATTCAAATTTAGTTTTTAGAGCAATTATCTCTTTTACTCTTCCTTGGTTACCACTCATACCAAAAACACCTTCGGTAATCACCAATATACCACCACCAGTTTTAGCAGCCATTTCTGTTGCACGCACCAATTGCTTTTCGCAATCCTCCACATCATTATGTTTGAAAACATAGCGCTGTCCTGGGTGCAAACGCAATCCGTCAATAATGCAAGCATGCGATTCTGCATCATACACGATAACATCTCTGCGACCACACAAAGCATCAACGGCTGAAACCATACCTTGATAGCCAAAGTTGACCAACATAGCGGATTCTTTACCAACGAAATCTGCTAGTTCTTTTTCTAACTGGTCGTGGTAATCAGAGTTACCACTCATCATTCGAGCCCCCATGGGTGTTGCCATACCATAGATTGCTGCAGCATCAGCATCGGCCTGGCGCACTTCGGGATGATTGGCAAGACCTAAATAATTATTTAAACTCCACACTATTTTTTCTTTACCCCGAAATTTCATTCTGTTCCCGATCTCCCCTTCCAACTTAGGAAAGGCAAAATAACCAGGCGCTTGTTCAGCGTAATCTCCAATAGGTCCGAGTCTATTAAATTTGGCAAATAAATCCATATAAATTGTGTATTAATTTGAGGTTAGCATTTTATTGAAATCGGGCACAAATTAACGCTTTATCTTCAAAAAGACGCATGCTAAACCCACACTTCTCTTAACGAACTCATAAGCTTTAAAGATACTTCTGTAATTTGCACCGAATTAGAACAAGTGTATGGCTTATCAAA
>JAIXWS010000033.1 GCA_027491165.1 Sphingobacteriales bacterium
AATTACATTTTTTCAGGCAAATCAATACCCAGTAAATTCATGGCGCGACGAAGGGTTTGTGCTGTCATAATGATCATCATCAAACGCAATTGCTTCTTCTCCTCGTTTTCGGCTTTGGATATGCTGTGTTGATCATAAAAAGTATTAAATGATTGGGCCAACTGAAAGGCATAATTACACAATACTGATGGGCTCATCTCCTCGGCGGCATTTTGCAGTACTTGCGGGAATTGCTCTAGCGATAATAAAATATTTTTCTCCGATTGGCTTAAGCTTTGGCTCAGTACAAAAGCGTCAAAATGCTGCTCACTAGGCATAAGAGGCAAATGCTCTTTGCGCAGAATAGAGCAAATGCGCGCATGAGCATATTGGATAAAAGTAGCTGTAAAACCATGTAAATCGATGGATTCTTTTGGATCGAAAATCATGCGTTTTTTAGGATCGACACGCAACAAGTAAAACTTAAGCGCCCCCATACCAATCATCTGATACAAAGCCGCTAATTCTTCTGCACTAAATCCATCTGCTTTGCCATTTTCTTCCGTCTGTTCTTGGGCCATACGCACCATTTCATCCATCATATCATCGGCATCAACAACCGTACCCTCGCGACTTTTCATTTTGCCTGTAGGCAGTTCTACCATTCCATAAGAAAGATGAAAAATACCATTGGCGCAAGGCTCACCCATTTTTTCCAAAATGAGCTTGAGTACTTGCATATGATAATTTTGCTCATCAGCAATAACATAAACCGATTGATCAAGACCAAAATCATTGTACTTCAAAACAGCAGTACCTACATCTTGGGTCATATAAACGGATGTTCCATCTCCACGCAAAAGGAGTTTTTGGTCCAAGCCATCTGCAGTCAAATCGATCCAAACACTATTATCTTCTTTTTTAAAAAGGACACCTTTTTCTAAACCCTTCTCAACAATACTTTTGCCCAGCAAATAAGTATTGCTTTCGTAATACATTTTGTCAAAATCTACACCTAATCGATCGTAAGAAACTTTAAAACCATCGTACACCCAACCATTCATTGTTTGCCACAAATCATACACTTCTTTGTCACCAGCCTCCCATTGGCGCAACATTTGTTGGGCTTCTTGCATAATTGGAGCCTCTTTCTCAGCCAGCTTTTCATCCATACCATTGGCTACTAATCCTGCTATTTCTACCTTATAAACATCATTAAAATGCACATAGTAATCGCCTACCAAATGATCGCCTTTAATGCCGGCACTTTGAGGTGTAGCACCATTAGCATAGCGTTTCCAGGCCACCATTGATTTACAAATATGAATGCCCCTGTCGTTGATAAGATTGGCTTTTACAAGGGTATTACCGGTATCTTTTAAAATATTTCCAAGGGCATATCCTAAGAAAATATTACGCAAATGTCCAAAATGCAAAGGCTTATTGGTATTGGGCGAAGAGTATTCCACCATTACCTTTTTACCTGTAACTTTTCCTTTACCAAATTCAGGATTGGACCAGTTTTTTTGCAACAAATCAACAAAGTAATGATCACTTATGGTCAGGTTCAAAAAACCACTCACCACTTGGTATCCAACAAATAAATCAGCTTGGTTGGACACTAAAAATTCACCCAATTGCTTACCCAATTCATCGGGTTTGCATCGCAACATTTTTACAAAAGGGAACAGGACAATCGTATAATCGCCACTAAACTCTACTTTAGTTTCATTTACATTTACAGCATCAACTGTAAAGGTTTGATCGGGATAAAAATGTTGTAAAGCCGCTACCGCAGACTCTTTTATCAAATGGGTAAGCATTATATTCAAAAATTAATGAGACTGCGAAAATAAGCTATTCGTACTTCTGAAAAGAGGAAATTCTACAAACTAAGCCGCTTCTATTCATGGAGCTTGTACAAGACCAGCAAGACTTGCTTTCCATCGATTCCATTAGAGCAAAGCGGGCATAACTAAGCAGCCCAAGCCAAGTCGGCGACAATAGGAGAGCTAAGCTACTGAAACGTCGTAAAACAATGATCATCAAATGCTTTAACCATTATATCGAGGATGAAATTGCTCTAGTGTATTGCGTAAATAGCCTTTATCGAGATGCGTATAAATTTCTGTGGTGGTGATACTTTTATGCCCCATCATTTCCTGCACAGCTCTTAAGTCGGCACCAGCTTCTACCAAATGTGTGGCAAATGAATGACGAAAGGTATGGGGATGAATATTCTTTTTAATCCCAGCTTTTAAGGCCAAATCTTTAATAATCATAAATATCATCACCCTGCTTAGGGGGCTACCTCTTCTATTTAAAAAAAGTACGTCTGTAAATTTATCATTAACCGCGATATGGTTCCGTATATGTTCCCGATACAGTTTTATTTGTTGCACGGCTACTGCACCAATGGGCACTAATCTTTCTTTATTCCCTTTGCCGGTAACCCTTATAAAGTCTATATCCATAAATAAACCAGATAGGGTTAAAGAGACCAACTCAGAAACGCGTAAACCACAGCTGTACATCGTTTCCAACATTGCCCGATTACGCTGCCCTTCCGGTTTGCTGTGATCGATAACCGCCATCATTTGTTCAATTTCGGCTATTGAAAGTACTGTAGGCAATGGCCGCGTAAGTTTGGGGGCTTCTAATAAATCGGTGGGATCTTCATTGATTACTTGTTCGAGCAACAAAAATTTATAAAACGATTTTATACCGCTAAGTACTCTTGCCTGAGAATTGGCACTTAAGTCCATCTCTGCAACAAATTGAACAAATTGTTGTAAATCTTTGAGGCTTACAGCAACAATATTGATGGAGTGCTTTTGTAAAAATTGAAGCAATAAATCTACATCGTGCAGATAGGCAGTGATGGTATTCACCGACATCGAACGCTCCAATGCAAGGTAAGTTTTAAAGCCCTTAAGATAGATTGCTGACAAGCGTAAATCGTTTTAAAAATAAAAATAGCTTATGTTCTACATTCCTTATGTATCATGTCCAATCATCGCTATGAGCAGAGATTTTACTCGTATCTTACCTACGCAAAAATCAATAAGCAGGGTTGATGACTTCAGTAGCTTTTAAATCGGGTATGACTTCAGGCGTTAATATACCAAAATGCCTTTGATCAATAGCCTCAATAGTCGCTTTTCGTTTGAGTTGTTCCCCTACAACAGTCTTAATCGTTTGTCCTGCTAGTTGAAGGATGTTATTTTTTTTGCGCAGTGCAGCTAGGTTACGGGCAATAATAAAAAGCAGTAAAACAATCAACACAGCGAAAACAAGTGTAACATAATAAAGGTTATTCATGTCTCGATCACTAAATCCGAGTTCGGCCCCTTTAGTGCGCAGTCTCGCCAAAATATAAAATGGATAAACTTTATCGCGGAGAACAGAAAAGGCTATGACTGCTAGGATACTCAACCAAATAATTGATTCTAAAATCACAAATACAATACTATTCCAAACCCTTGCTGCTATTGGCTTTCGTAGGGATACGGCCAATGGATCTAATAAGGAAAGATGCTCGACAATTAGTTCCTTTTCTTCTTTAAATGCTTTTAAAAGGTCTTCGTGTAATTTTGAATGGTCCATTTATATTTTGAAACTTTGACCACAAAAATAACTCAGGTG
>JAIXWS010000023.1 GCA_027491165.1 Sphingobacteriales bacterium
CTGGCTGTTGACAGCACCGATGGGCCTGTGATGGTCATTGCAGGACCGGGAACAGGCAAAACAGAAGTGTTGGGCATGCGCATTGCCAACCTTTTACGCAGCGAAGCCCAAGTAGCGCCGCACGAAATCCTTTGCCTTACCTATACCGAGGAGGCAGCACATAATATGCGTAAAAGACTCAGTACTATTGTAGGATTGGCCGCACAAAAAGTAAATATTCACACCTTTCATGGTTTTTGCAATACCATTATTCAAAACAACAGCGAGCATTTTGGGCTACGCCAAATGGAATTGATTAGCGACCTAGAACGGGTAGAACTGATGCAGGAATTGCTGTCGCAATTACCCCCCAAACATCCCATGCACCGTGTAGGCGGTGCTACATTTTACGACCTGCGCCCCTTGAACAATTTCTTTGCCGAAATGAAAAAAGAAAACTGGACAAGCGGAGCAATTAAAGCCGCCATTTCTTTTTATCTAGAAGATTTGCCCAATCGTGAGCAATACATTTATAAAAGAAAATCTGGAGAAAATAATGCGGGTGATGTAAAGCAAAAAGAAATTGATGCAGAAACCGAAAGGATGAATCGAACGATTGCGGCAGCAGATTTATTTGATCGCTACAATAAAAAAATGACGGAATTGGGTCGTTATGACTATGCCGATATGATATTGTGGGTAATAGAAGCCTTTAAAAAAAATGAGTATTTACTGCAACATTACCAAGAACGTTATCAATATATTTTGGTCGATGAGTTTCAGGATACCAACGGTGCACAAAACGAAATCGTGAACTTGCTGACGAACTATTGGGGCGAGATGGCCAACATATTTGTTGTGGGCGACGACGACCAAAGCATCTATGAATTCCAAGGCGCACGCATCCGCAACATTGTTGATTTTTATGAAAAATACAAAAGCAATATTCAAGTTATTGTCCTTAACGAAAACTACCGCTCTAGCCAAGCCATTTTGGATAAGGCACTACGCAGTATCGGGCATAATAATCAACGATTAATCAATGTGCTCCATGGCCTGAAAGTGAATAAAAACATTGTTTCTTCTTTGCCTCGATTCAAAGAAGAAGCCGCCCCCCAACCACTCATTACACAATACTTAAACCCTATACACGAAACGGTAGATATTGTACGACAGATTGAAGAGTTACAGTCAACAGGCGTTTCCTTAGATCAAGTGGCAATCATTTATGCCCAACACAAACAAGCCGAGAACTTAATTGCACTTTTAGAAAGAAAGTCCTTACCCTATACTTTGCGCCGCAGCATCAATGTGCTAGACGAGGCAATACCGCAACAGGTGTTGAAAATATTTGCCTACTTGGCTCAAGAAAACAACAAAGCATTTAGTGCAGAACCAGCCTTGTTTGAACTATTACATGCTCCCTATTTTGGGATTGCTCCTACAGACATCGCATTATTGTCTTTCTATCTCTACAGCAAGGAAGCCAAAGATAAAAACATCAAATATTGGCGTCAATTATTGGCACACGAAATGATTTTAAGTAGCCTTGAGCTCAAAAACTTGAAAGAAATCCTTGCCCTTGGCAGACTGCTAGACAATTGGCTACAACAGTTACAAGTGCTGCGCATGCCCATGTTACTCGAAAAAATCGTGTATGATAGTGGCATTGTCAATTGGTGCCTACAATCAGACAATGCAGTGTGGCAAATGCAAGTTTTGCAAACCTTTTTTGCCTTTGTGCAATCGGTGAGCAAGCCCCAAACAAGACTGATTGATTTCCTCGAAATCATTGAGAAGATGAGGAATGAAGGAATTATTTTACCCCTTCAAAGAATTGTTGAGCAAGACAAAGGAGTGCAATTATATACGGCACATAGTGCAAAAGGTCTGGAGTTTGAACATGTCTTTTTAATCGGCATGAACAAAGATTTTTGGGAGAAAAAAGCAGGTGGAATGGGTAGTATCAAATTGCCGGACAACATCACCCGGACAGTCGACGAACAAGATAGCGACTATACCATTGAAGTAGCGCGAAGATTATTTTTTGTGGCCATTACGCGTGCAAAAAAACACCTACACATTTCTTTTGCACAACAAAAAAACGACGGAACAAGATCAGAAGAGTCGATGTTCATTACAGAAATACTGGAGGATGAACGATTATCCACTACAGCAGTAGAAACAGACCATTTATTGGCCGAAGTACAACATTTATTGAACCCCATTGGCGCCGTATATATTGAGCTGGTAGACAAAAACTTGATGCAAAAACAACTAGAGCATTTTGCGCTAAGCCCATCATCGCTGAGTAAATATTTGCGTTGTCCAGTACAGTTTTACTACGAAGAAGTATTGCGCACTCCGGTTGCCGAAAACGACAGCATGGCTTTTGGTACAGCCATCCACTATGCATTAGAGCGTACCTTTTTGGAAATGAACAAACATACCGAAAAAATGTTCCCGCCATTGGAGGATGTGCTCGGCTATTTCAAATATAAAATGAGGGACAAAGAACTGGCCTTTACCAAGCTGCAATATGAACGTCGATTGGAAATGGGTGTAGAGCTCTTAAGTGAATACTACAACGAAAACATAGATAAATGGCCCAAAGAAGTACAGTTAGAAAAATTTCTGCTAGGCAATTTGGGCGCTATTCCTATCAAGGGAAAGATTGATAAAATTGAGCTATTGGCGGATAATTATTGCCGTGTTATCGACTATAAAACGGGCAAGCCAGACAGTCCGCACACCAAAGAAAATCTTGCTGCACCTAATGATAAAAACGAGATGCGCGGTGGCGATTATTGGCGCCAGATGGTCTTTTATAAACTATTGGTAGAAGCACAACCTTTCAATAAATTACAAGTAGGAGAGGGCATTTTTGAGTATATCGAAAAGGGCAAAAATGGCGCTTATAATCACAAAGTCATTATTGTTCCGACCGACGAACAAATCGTGAAAAACCAAATGGAGCATACGTATCAAAAAATCAAAAGCTTCCAGTTTAATGAAGGCTGCGGGAGCAAAGACTGCCATTGGTGCAATTTTGTCAAAAGCAATAAAATAAGTTTACCAGCCCAGAGGAAAGAATGATCATTTGGAAGCCTGACCCTCTAGAGAACTGTAGATAAAAAACAACTTGAAAGCAAGGCAAGACATCCATGTCTTGCCTTGCTTTTGGTATAGAGCCACTGAGATGAAGAAGCGACGCCAAACACATGCCCAATAAACCTTATACCTATGTATTCTGCTGTTGCCTTTGTCACAAAAGCCAGAAACAAGGCAAGCCACCATTTCAATAGGGGCCTAATTTTCGATTTGTCCCCGAAGATTCGGCTTAGCTATCCCAATTTTTGTTTAATTTTGGCGATAAATTCTGCTGTGGGCTATTGGCTAATCCACCGGGGAGATAAATCCTCAAGCTCTAGATATAAGAATTTTATGGATAACATTAAAAAGATAAATAATAACAAATACTTCATCATGTGCACATTTGCCTTATTAAATAAACAAGAAAAATAAATGACAAGAATTACAGTAGCTAAAGGAGACGGTATCGGTCCTGAAATAATGGACGCCACATTAGAGATCATTATGGCCGCCGGAGCTAAGATTGAAATTGACGAAATACAGGTTGGCGAAAAAGTTTATCTATCCGGCAATACTTCAGGAATCGCTCCTGAAGCTTGGGATACCATTATTAAAAATAAGGTGTTTCTAAAATCGCCTATTACTACGCCACAAGGAGGCGGTTACAAAAGCTTAAATGTTACCACCCGAAAATTTCTTGGATTATACTCTAATGTTAGACCTTGTGTAAGCTTGCACCCCTTTGTGAGCACCAAGCACCCTGTAATGGACTTGGTCATCGTAAGAGAAAACGAAGAAGATTTATACGCTGGTATTGAGCACCAACAGACAGACGAAGTGGTGCAATGCCTAAAACTTATAAGCCGTCCTGGTTGCGAAAAGATCGTTCGTTATGCATTCGAATACGCTAAACAACAAGGCAGAAAAAAAGTCACCTGCTTCAGTAAGGACAATATCATGAAACAGACAGATGGTTTGTTCCACAAAGTGTTTGATGAAATCGCTAAAGAATATCCTGAAATCAAAAACGAACATTGGATCGTTGATATCGGCGCCGCTAAACTAGCGGACACACCCGAAGAGTTTGACGTGATCGTTATGGCTAATTTATATGGAGATATCCTTTCCGATGTTGCCGCGCAAATTACAGGTTCTGTAGGCCTAGCTGGCTCTGCCAATATTGGCGAGGAATGCGCCATGTTTGAAGCCATACATGGTTCTGCTCCTTTAATCGCAGGCCAAAATATTGCCAACCCTTCTGGTTTGTTGCAGGGGGCCATATTGATGCTCAACCATATTGGACAAAGCGAAGTAGCCGAAAAAATTCAAAATGCTTGGCTGAAAACCATAGAGGATGGCTTACATACCAATGATATCTTTAAAGAAGGTGTTAGTAAAAGAAAATTAGGGACGAAAGAATTTGCACAAGCAGTTATAGCCAATCTTGGACAAGAACCTTCTCTTTTCAAAAAAGCTAGCTATGCCAATAACGCTGCCCTAAACCTGCCCAAATACAAAAGAAAACCTAGCGAAAACAAAGTTTTAGAAGGCGTAGATATATTTGTTCATTGGAATGGCGAGAACCCAAACGAATTGGCGGAGCAATTAAAAGCGATTGAAAACAAAAACGCAACGCTTTCAATGATCACCAATAGAGGCATTAAGGTATGGCCTGATGGATTCAAAGAAACTTTTTGCACAGACCATTGGAGATGCCGTTTCAAGCCCCAACAAGGCAGCACGCTGAGCAAAGAAAGCATTATTGAACTCTTGAA